>DASSJS010000043.1:0-25076 GCA_035691085.1 Longimicrobium sp. | reverse complement strand
AGGCCGCCCGCCGCGACCCCGCCGCCGCGCCGGGCCGCGCCGACCTCACCGCCGTCCCGTTCGTGACCGTGGACCCGCCGGGGAGCCGCGACCTGGACCAGGCGCTGAGCATCGAGCGCAGCGGCGACGGCTTTCGCGTGTGGTACGCCATCGCCGACGTGGGCTTCTGGGTGGACCGGGGCGGGCCGCTGGAAGTCGAGGCATGGCTGCGCGGCGTGACCTTCTACGCCCCCGACTGCCGGCAGCCGCTGTATCCCCCCGCGCTCAGCGAGGGGGCGGCGAGCCTCCTCCCCAACGCGGTGAAGCCGGCCATCGTCTTCACCTTCGACCTGGACGCCCGCGCCGACATCGTGGCCGCGCGGGTGGAGCGGGCGCTGGTGCGCAGCCAGGCGCAGCTCACCTACCAGCAGGTGCTCGACGACGTGGCCTCCGGTGGCAAGCGCTTCGGCGGCGAGCCGTGGGGCGGCTCGCTCCCGGCGCTCAAGGCGTTTGGCGAGCTGCGGCGCGAGCGCGAGGTGGAGCGCGGCGGCGTGTCGCTCCCCATCCTCACCCAGCACGTGCAGCGCGCCGCCGCGGCACGGCTGGGATACGAGCTGGAGTACGAGCAGCCCAGCGCGTCGGAGGACTGGAACTCGCAGGTGTCGCTGCTCACCGGCCACGCCGCCGCGCTCAAGATGATCGCGGCGAAGGTGGGGATCCTGCGCGTGCTCCCCGCCGCCGAGGAGGAGGCGGTCCGCACCTTCCGCCGCGTGGCGCGCGCGCTGGGCTTCCCCTGGCCGCCCGCGATGACGTACGCGCAGTTCATCCGCTCGCTCGACCTGAAGAACCCCGCCGTGGGGCCGCTGGTGTGGCAGGCCAAGCGCGTGAGCCGCGGGGCCGACTACGTGGCCTTCGACGGCCAGGTGCCGCCCGACCCGCAGCACCACGCGCTGGCCATGGTCTACGCCCACTGCACCGCCCCGCTGCGCCGCCTGGCCGACCGCTACGTGCTGGACCTGGTGGCCGACCTGGAGGCGGGGCGCCAGCCGTCGGCCGAGAAGCGCGCGGTGCTGCCGAAGGTGGCGGGGGTGATGAACGAGGCCGAGACGCGCGGCGGGCGGCTGGAGCGCGCCGTGGTGGACGTGGCCGAGGCGTGGCTGCTGCGCGACCGGGTGGGCGAGCGCTTCAGCGCCACGGTGCTGGGGATGCACGACGGAAAGGTGGAGGTGCAGATCGAGAATCCCCCCGTCCGCGCCGAGGCCAAACGGGGCGAGCATGCACAGTGGCTGGATCTGGGCGAAACGGTGCAGGCCGTGCTCACCGACGTGCAGGTGGAAGAGGGGAAGAGCTTCTTCGAGTTGGCGGATTGATCCACCGACAGCCTTGACCGCGTCACCGTGGACGAAGGGACCGCCCCCGTGGCGGTCCCTTCGTCGTTTCCCGGCTGTTCATCGGGGAAGAGGGTCGCGAAACAGGATTTCATGGTCATACCTGATCCGCCTGATCCGTTGAGTGAACAATCGATCCTCCTCCCGGCCGGAGCGTGGAGTCAAGTTTGGATCTTTCGCTCAGGCTCCTTCGGGATGACGTCGTAAAGTTTCTCTCTGAGCAACCGTAATCCCTGCCCCGGCGCATCCCGAATAGGACACAAGGAAACTCTGGCTAATAATTTCAGTCGCATTTAGTATTGATTAAGGATCTTCACGAGTCGCGAATCTCTCGCGGCTGAAGCCCTGCTTTACAACGTGGAAGGAACCAGATGAAGAAGCTCCGGCTGGACCCAGAACACCTCGCGGTGGAGCCCTTCGAGGTGGAAGCCGCAGGGGGAGCCCTGCACGGCACCGTGGCCGCCAACGATGCCGAGCAGCACAACCGCGCCACCGCGCACCGCGACAGCTGCGGCTATCCCAACACCTGTGGGGGCACCAGCTGCGATACCGGCTATCCGCTCTGCTACCAGTGCACGACCCGCTGCGCGTTGTAAGCGGGCCGCGGCACGCTCCGGGAATGGCGAGCCGGGCGCGGACGAAGTGAGGGCGGCCGGAGCGAAGAATCGCTCCGGCCGCCTCGACGTTTACCGTGAACGGCGATCGATCACCCCAGCATCCGCCGGCCCTGGAGGATCTTGAGGAAGGAACGGCCGCGCAGCTCGTCAGCCGAGAGGCCCGTCATCTCCACCGCCTCGCGCTCGCTGAGGGCGCCGCAGTTGATGCCGCGCAGGAACTGGTTCAGCAGCCCCTGCCCCGTGGCCGCGTCATCGAAAACATCCCCCACCAGCGTGGCCTGCGCCGCCTTCTCCACGAAGTTCCGGAGCCGGGCGCCCGCGCTGTCCATGCTCTCCAGGAAAAAGGCGAACACCGCGGCGAAGCGCGTGGGGAGCTGCGCGGGGTGCAGGTCCCATCCCTGGTAGAAGCCGCCGGCCAGCGAGTGGCGCACGTCGCCGTAGTGCAGCTTCCAGGCGCGGTGGACGCCAGCGCGGTTCTCGTCCATCTGCCCGGCGGTCAGCGCCGCGCCGCGGTGCACGGGCACCGGCATCACCGTGGTGGCCCCGTCCGACAGCCACACGCCGGTGCCGGCCAGCGACACCTGCATCAAGTGCCGGGCGAAGGTCGCCGCGGGGTGGCGCATCTGCTGGTGCGCGGCCGAGATCCCCACGCCCGCCGTATAGTCGTAGGTGCCGAAGTGCGCGGCGCCGATGCGGCCGCCGCCCGCGCGCACCAGCTCCGGCAGCATGCACCGGCCGTCCGCGCCGACGATGGCCTGCGGCGCTTCGACCATGATCTCGAACCGCAGCGAATCGGCGGAAAGCCCCAGCTTCGCTTCCAGCGCCCGCAGCACGGCGGCGAAGTACTCGACCTCCTCCGTCAGCGCGACCTTGGGGACCGTGGCCACGAAGTTGGCTGGCAGGGTGCCTCGCGTGGCATCCACCAGCGCGGTCAGGAAAAGATCGAGCGTGCGGATGGCGCGGCCGCGCAGCTCCTCGCTCAGCGGCTTCACGCGGATGCCGATGAAGGGCGGGAGCGTGCCCTCCGCGAGCCCCTTTGCCACTTCGCGGGCGGCGGACAGCGCATGCCCATCCTCCTCCGCATCCGGGCGGTTGCCGTAGCCGTCCTCGAAGTCGATGCGGAAGTCCTCCACCGGCTCGCGCGCCAGCTTCTCGCCCACCCGGCGGTAGACGCGCTCCGCCAGCTCTCCGTCCTCCATCCCGATTGCGTTGGCGAGGGTGGCGGCGCCGGGCGCGTACTCGGCCAGCGCGCGGCGGGCGAGCTGGCCCAGCTTGGCGGTGGTGTCGTGGCGAAAGAGGTGCGCGCCGCCATACACGGTATGCACCGGCTGGCGGGCGCCGCTCTCACCGGGGTAGAGGCGGGCGAAGCGCTCGTTCGCGGCGCGCAGCCGGCCGGCGTGCCCGGCCAGCTCGCCGGGGTCCAAGGTGGTCTGCATCAAGCCCGGGATGATGTGGATCAGGAACGAACGCCGCCGCCGGCCGGCAATCTCCGGTCCGGCGGCGAATCGGGGTCATGACCTTGCAGGAATTCGGGCAGGTGACGGCATGCCGCTCCATCGATGGATGATGATGGGCGGAGGCGCCGATCATCATCCATCGATGAAACCCCGCGAACTGGCGGACGGAAGGGCCGGAGGGCAGGAGCGTGCCTTATCCGTTGTAGATGACGCCCTGGCGCGTCCTGTACATCTCCAGCACCGCGTTGGCCTCGTCGCGCAGCACGCCGGGCACGATCTCGATCCCACGCGCGCGCAAATAGTCGTGGCTCTCGGGAAACACGGGGCCCTCGTCGAAATTCAGGCGGCGCGCGTCGTCGCGGTGCGCGCCCCAGACCAGGCGGGTCACGCCGCTCCAGAGCGTGGCGCCCAGGCACATGGCGCAGGGCTCGCAGCTGGTGAACAACTCGTGCCGCGGCCCCTGGTCGGAGCGGAGCGAGAAGCAGCCGAGCCGGGCCTGCGCCATCATGAACGCCATCATCTCGCCGTGCAGCGTGCAGTTGTTCAGCCGCACCACGCTGTTCACCCCCACCCCCACCAGCCGCCCGCTGTCACGCTCGAAGATCGCCGCGCCGAAGGGGCCGCCGGTGCCACGCATCACGTTCTGGCCCGAAAGCTCGATGGCCAGGCGCATCTTCTCCTCGTCGCCCGTGCAGGCGCGCTCGAAGTCCACGACGGACGCGACCCAGTCCGGCAGGCCGATCCTGATCTCGGGCAGGTTCATTCTCGTGTTCTCGCGCAGGCTCGTCGCATCAGACGCGGATGATTGGACGCGGATGGGTGGGCGCGGCAAGCGCCTCGTGAAAATCCTCGTGCACCGCCGGCTCCCCATTCCTTCCGCGCCACGATAACGCAGGACGGGCGGCAGGGCCAGCCGATGCGGGAAATGGCGGCCTTCGGACGGGGCGCGGGCGGATTGCGCCGTGAGGGGCGCCGGGGTGTTTCCGAACCCGCGGGAAGGTGCTATTCTGTTGAAAAATCACGCGTCACACCTCCCCGTCCGTGCCGCACCCCCGCGCCCGCATCCCATCCTCGCGGCCGCGTTCCTGAAGGGATGGGTTTCCATCCCGATCGGCCACAGACCACGTCGATGCTCGAAACCATGTTGCCGCCGCGAGACGGCATCCTGTCCATTCCCGAGGGGATCGACGGCGAGACCGCGCTTCAGGCGCTCCGCCACAGCGAGGCGTACTTCCGCTCGCTGGTGGAGAACGCGCGCGACGTGATCCACGTGATCAACGAAGACCGCACCACGCGCTACATCACCCCGTCGGTGCGGTGGCTGCTGGGGTGGGCGCCGGAGGAGATGGTGGGGCGCAGCGCCCTCGACATCATCCACCCCGACGACGCGCCGGCGGCGATGGAGCAGATCCGCCTGGCGCGCGAGAACCCCGGCGCCGGCCGCCCGCTGACCCTGCGCGTGCGCCACCACGACGGCTCGTGGCGCGTGTTCGAGGCCGTGGGCCGCAACCTGCTGGACGACCCGCGGGTGCGCGGGATCATCGTCAACTCGCGTGACGTGACCGAGCGCCGCCGCGCCGAGGAGGCGAACCTGCGCCTGGCCGCCTTCGCCCGCGAGAACCCCAACCCCATCTTCGAGTGCGGCCGCGACGGCCAGGTGCTGTGGGCCAACGCCGCGGGCGAGCGCCTGGTGGCCGAGCTGGGGGTGGACGGGCCCGGGCGCCTCCTTCCCGGGGAGCACGCGCGGCTGGTGCGCGACGCGGCGGCCAGCGGCAGCGGCGCGCGGGCGCAGGAGGGGCACGCCGGCGGCCGCGTGTTCGCCTGGACGTACCACCCGCAGCCGGCGCTGGGCACGGTGCACCTCTTCGGCGAGGAGGTGACCGACCGCAAGCGGGCGGAAGAGTCGCTGCTGCACCAGGCCATGCACGACTCGCTCACCGGCCTTCCCAACCGCCACATGTTCATGGAGCGGCTGGGCGAGAGCCTGTTCCGCTTCAACCAGGGCGCCGGGCAGTGCGCGGTGCTGTTCCTGGACCTGGACCGCTTCAAGGTGGTGAACGACTCGCTGGGGCACCACGTGGGCGACGAGCTGCTGGTGGCCGTCGCCCGGCGGCTGCGCGAGAACGTGCGCGCCTGCGACACCGTGGCCCGCTTCGGCGGCGACGAGTTCGCCGTGCTGCTCACCGAGCTCGACGACCACACCCACGCCACCCGCATCGCCGCGCGGCTGGCCGACGCGGTGGCCGCGCCGGTGAACCTGAACGGCTACGAGGTGTTCACCTCGGCCAGCATCGGGATCGCCCTGGCCACCTTCGGCTACGACCGGCCCGAGTACCTGATGCGCAGCGCCGACATGGCCATGTACCGCGCCAAGGGGAGCCCCGGCGAGGCGTGGCGCGTGTTCGACCGCGGGATGCACGCGCAGGCGCTGGCCCGGCTGCAGACCGAGACCGACCTGCGCCGCGCGCTGAACCGGGGTGAGTTCTCCCTCGTCTACCAGCCGATCGTCTCGCTCGAGACGGGGCGCATTGCCGGGGTGGAGGCGCTGTGCCGCTGGAACCACCCCGAGCGCGGCCCGGTGGAGCCCGCCGAGTTCATCGCCACGGCCGAGGAGACGGGGGTGATCGTTCCCCTGGGCGACTGGGTGCTGCGCGAGGCGTGCCGGCAGGTGGCCGAGTGGCGCGCCGAGCTGGGCGTGCGCATCGCGGTGAGCGTGAACCTGTCTGCCCGGCAGTTCGCGCATCCGGGCCTGGTAAGCACGGTGCGCGACGCGCTGGAAAGCACCGGGCTCAAGCCGCGGCACCTGAAGCTGGAGATCACCGAGAGCGCGCTGCTGGAGAGCGACGCGGCCGCGCCGGTGCTGCGCGAGCTGTGCGACCTGGGGATCGAGATGCAGATGGACGACTTCGGCACCGGCTACTCGTCGCTTTCGGCGCTGCACCAGCTGCCGATCCAGGCGCTGAAGGTGGACCGCACCTTCGTGGGCCGCATCGGCGTGGGCGGCGCGCCGGTTCAGCTGGTGCGCGCCATCGTGCTGATGGCGCGCGGGCTGGACCTGGCGGTGATCGCCGAGGGCGTGGAGACGGAGGAACAGCTCGCCGAACTCCGGCAGATGGGCTGCGACTACGCGCAGGGCTACCTGATCGCCCGTCCGCTCTGTCCCGGCGACCTCCACGCCCGCCTCACGGCGGAGGCGGCGACGTAACATCGCCCGCTCTCCTCATCCCGGTTCACTACGATCGAAGCGCCTCGCGGAGCCACCCGCGCGGCGCTTCCTCGTTTCTGATACCACACCCTTCGCGGCAGCCTGGATCTTCGCTCCGCCGAAACCCCAACTGCGTCCATCAGGGGAATCGGTGGCGCACGTGCGTCGCGGAAGCTAACCAGCTGTGTAGCTGGACAAAAACACAGAATCGTAGTACACCTTGGCATCATAAGTAGTAATATATTACTAGTTATCAGCCGAATCGTCGGTTTAGTAGTAATATGTTGCCAGTTGAGCGTAGAGATGACCAGACGAAACTGCGAGTTCTTCACCGCCGTTGGTTGGGCGGTCGTCGGGGCTTCGAAACGCGCGGCAGACGGCAACCGCACGACCGGACGACGCAGTTAGACGCAGCCCGAGTTCGCCCGACTGCCCGACCGAGCAGGGGGCGCCGCTTTCGAATGGCGAGGAGAATTCCTGAAAAAGTGAGTAAGAAGGAGGATTGAACAAGGGAATAACTCGTATTATATTACTACTTAACCGCAGAAATGAGGGTTAACTGGTAACATGATACCACTTGAGCTTCAGACGCCCGCGGAGATTCTGGAAGAAATTGCGGAGCGGGCGCGAGCGCTGCGGCTGGAGCGCGGATGGTCGCAGGCCGAGCTCGCGCGCCGTGCCGGGATCAACGTGGAGACTCTCCGGCGGTTCGAGCGAACGGGGAAGATCGCGCTCGAGCGACTGGTGATGCTCGCGGTGGTGCTGGGGGCCGTGCAGCCGTTGGGGCAGCTGTTTCCCCGGCCGCCGGTGCGCACGCTGGACGACCTTGAGCGCCGGGACGCGCTCCCCAAGCGCGCGCCGCGCAAGCGAAGGAGCCCCGGTGCGTAGACTGCAGGTGCGCCTGGACGAAGAGCGGGCCGTCGGTGAGCTGGTGGAGCGCGACCGCCGGATCTTCTTCGAATACGACGAAGCGTTCGTGGAGCACGGGGTCGAGCTCTCGCCGCTCAAGCTGCCGCTGCGCCGGGGCGTGCAGGAAGGGCCGCCCTCGCCGTTCAACGGATTGCCCGGCGTGTTCGCCGACTCGCTCCCCGACGGCTGGGGAATGCTGCTGATGGACCGCGACTTCCGCCAGCGCGGGATCAGCCGCGAACGGCTGACCCCGGTGGACCGGCTGGCGTACATCGGCAGCCGGGGAATGGGCGCGCTCACGTATCATCCCACCACCGGCCCCACCGACGCCGGGACCACCGAGGTGGAACTGGACGAGTTCGCCGCCCAGGCCGAACGGATCCTGGAAGGAAGCGCCGAGGAGGTGCTCCCCGAGCTGCTCCGTGCCGGGGGATCGCCAGGGGGCGCCCGGCCCAAGGTGGTGGTGGGGTTCCGCGAGAGCGACGGCGCGATGATCTCCGGGAGCGACCGGCTGCCCGGCGGATTCCGCGGCTACCTCGTGAAGTTCACCAGCCGCGACGACCCGGCCGACTCCGGCGCGGTGGAGCTTGCCTACGCGCGGATGGCGGGGGCGGCGGGAATCGAGCTTCCGCCCGCGCGGCTCTTCACCACGCCGGCGGGGGCTCGCTACTTCGGCGCCGAGCGCTTCGACCGGCCACCGGGCGGGCGGCGTCACGTGCACACGCTGGCCGGGCTGCTGCACACCGACTTCCGCATCCCCGAAGTCGATTACGAGGCGTACCTGCGCGCCACGCTGTACATCACCCGGGACCGGACCGCGCTGGTCGAGGCGTTCCGGCGGATGGTGTTCAACGTGCTGGCCCACAACCGCGACGACCATTCGCGCAACTTCGCGTTCCTGATGGAGCCGGACGGCGGGTGGCACCATACCCCCGCCTACGACCTCACCTTCAGCACAGGAATCCACGGCGAGCACACCATGGCTGTGGCCGGCGAGGGGGTGCAGCCCACCCGCCGCCACTTCAGCGAGCTCGCGGCGCAGATGGCGATCCCGCGGGGCGAGTTGAACGCGATCGTCGACCAGGTGGCGGACGCCGTGGCGCGCTGGCGGGCGTTCGCCGGGGAGACCGGGGTGGACGAGGCGCTGGCGGCCGAGATCCAAGCGCGCCTGGGCGAGGTGGCGGAGAAGGCCCTCGCTCCCCGGAGCTGATTCTCCTTCCGGCGTGCCTCCCGCTCACCGAACCCGCGGCATCCGTCCTGCGGCTCAAGCACGCCGGAGCACGGGCGTAGCGCCGAAGTGCTTTCCCCGGTTACGTTTGAAGATCCGGAAGATGCGGCGGCCCCTCTCCGCCAACTTCCCGATCACCCGCCGTTCCCGTGGAGGTGGGCCGTGTACCGTTCGCGGCGTGCCGGTGCGGTTGGCCCCATCATACGAGCGGTTCGCGGCATCGCGGGGCAGAAAGCGGCCCCTTCCCTCGTTCCTGTGGAACCCGCAGGCCTGGCCTGCACGCGCGTCTCTCCCGTGGTTCATCCCATGAACGCTGCCAAGCTCCTCCTCGCCCTCGCCGCCGTGGCGCTCTCCGCGCCCGCGCTCGCCGCGCAGACCGTACAGGGGCGCTTCGTCGATCCGCAAGGGCAGCCGGTGCCGGGCGGCCGCGCCGTCCTTCGCGACGGCCGCGGGCGCGAGGTGGCCACGGCCATGACCGGCGCCGACGGCGGCTTCGTCCTGCGCGCGCCGCAGGCCGGGCGCTACTCGCTGGCGGTGGAGCGAATCGGCTACGGGCTCACGCAGGAGCCGGTGTTCCAGCTGGGCGCGGGGCAAACGGTGGAGAAGCGCGTCGCCGCCAACTCGCAGCGCATCGCCCTGCAGGGGCTGGTGGCGCGCGGCAGGCAGCGCTGCACGCCGCGGCCGGGGTCCGGCCCCGAGACGGCCACCGTGTGGGAAGAGGCGCGCAAGGCGCTGCGCAGCGCGCGCGAGAACGAATCCGCCGAGTACCAGTACGGGGTGCGGCGCTTCTGGCGGCAGTTGGACCCCGAGGGGCGCACCATCGTGTTCGATTCCATCGCCCCCGCCGAGATCACCACCGGCAACCCGTTCGTCTCGGCGCCGGCCGAGCGGCTGGCGCAGACGGGGTTCATCGAGTCGGCGGGGAGCGAGCTGGTCTTCCACGCGCCCGACGCGGCCGTCCTCCTTTCCCCCGAGTTCCAGGACGGGCACTGCTTCTGGGTGCAGGAGGGGGAGGGCGGGCTGATCGGCCTGGCGTTCGAGCCGGTGCGGCAGGGGGAGAAGAGCGACGTGCTGGGCACGCTCTGGCTGGACCGGGCCACCGCCGAGCTGCGCCGGGTGGAGTACCGCTACACCCGCGTGCCGGGGATGAAGGAGCCCAGCGAGGCGGCGTCGGGGCGGATGGACCTGCGGCGGATGAACGACGGGCGGTGGATCGTGAGCCGGTGGAGCATCCGCATGCCGGTGATCGTCGCCCAGCCGGTGGCGGGGACGGTGCGGGTGGAGATCGACCGCGCCACGCGCGACCAGAGCCAGCTGCACTACCGGCTGGCCGCGCAGCTGGAGCAGGGCGGCGACGTGCTGAACGTGACCACCGCCACGGGCCGCGTGGAGCTGGCCGGCGCGGGAACCATCCGCGGGGTCGTCTTCGACAGCACCCAGCTGCAGCCGCTGGCGGGCGCCCGCGTGACCGTGGGCGGCGGGCACCTGACGGTGGCGGATTCGGCCGGGCGCTACGTCGTGCGCGACGTGCCGGCCGGCGAGTACGAGCTGGCCTTCTCCAGCCCGCGCCTCGACTCGCTCCACTTTGTCCCCGCCCCGCTGCGGGTGTCGGTGCGCGAGGGCGCCACGGCGGAGCAGAACCTGTCGGTGCCGCCGCTGGCGGCGGTGTGGGCGTCGGCCTGCGCCGACAGCGGGCAGGCGCCGGGGCGCGGCGTGCTGGTGGGCCGCGTGCACGGCGCAGCGGGCGAGCCGGAGCCCGGCGCGCGGGTCGCCGTGTCGTGGGCGCAGCCGGGCGCCCCCGCGTCGAGCGTGGCGCTGGTGACCGACGCGCAGGGGGTCTACCGCCTCTGCTCCGCGCCCGCCGGGCCGGCGCTGACGGTGCGGGTGAGCGCGCCGCGGGCCACGCTCACGGTGTCGGACCTGCGCGTGGCGCAGGGGCGCGCGCTGCGGCAGGACGTGGGGCTCCCGGCGGCCACCGTGGCCCAGGCGGGGAGGGCACAGCCCGGCGCGGCGCCGGCGCAGCCCACGCTCTCGGGCGTGGTCCGCGGCGCGGCGGGGCAGCCGCTGGCCGGCGCGGCGGTCCGCTTCGGCGAGCACCCCCCGGTGACCACCGACGGGCAGGGGCGCTTCCGCACGCGGGCGCTGCCGCCGCGCGAGTACGTGGTGTCGGTGACGCACCCCGAGCTGGGGACGCGCACCACGCGCGTGGCGCTGGCCGCGGGCGGCGGCGAGGTGGACCTGCGCCCGGCGAGCGGCGAGGGCGCCATGGTGGCCACCGTGCAAAGGGTGGTGCAGCTGGCCACGCTGCAGGCGCAGGCGCGCAACATGGCGCTCGACATCCAGGGCTTCTACGACCGGCAGCGCGCCGGGCAGGGGATATTCCTCGACGAGGCGCGCCTGCAGCGCAACCCCGCGGGGCGGCTGACCGACGTGCTGCGCGGCATCCCCGGCGTGCGCGTGGTGCGCTTCTCCCCGCGTGACTCGATGAACGCCCCCCAGCGCGAGATGCGCGGCTCCCGCGAGATGGAGGACCAGTACCGCATCGCCAGCGCGCGCGGAAACACGGCCATCGTCAACGGCCAGGGGCCCTGCTGGATGGACGTGTACGTGGACGGGGTGCAGGTGCAGAACTGGAACCCCAACCTTTCGCAGAACCTCGATTCGTTCCCCCTTTCGCACGTGCAGGCCGTGGAGGTGTACCGCGGCCCCGCCGAGACCCCCGCGCAGTACCGGCAGGCGTGGTCGGCGTGCGGGGTGGTGCTGTTGTGGACCAAGATCTAGGGCGGGGGGACGTCCAGTGCTGAGTGCTGAGTGCTGAGTGCTGAGTGCTGAGTGCTGAGTGCTGAGTGCTGAGTGCTGAGTGCTGAGTGCTGAGTGCTGAGTGCTGAGTGCGAGGTGCTGGACGGAGCGCGGGATCCGATTCGATCACCCGGGGCCTGAATCATCGGCGACGTCGTCGCGCTCGGCCGTCCTCCTTCGACTGGAGGGCGGCCGTTTTGTTGCGCGCCCAGCGTAGTCCGTCACAACTTTGCGGGGCTACGCGTCTATCCATCCCGGTTCCGCGCGCCCCACCGGCACAATGACGAAGCTCTTCGCCCTCCTCGTTTTCTCCGCGGCCCTGTGCGCCCTGCCGCTCCGCGCGCAGACGGTGCGGGGCACCTTCGTCGATCTCTCGGGCGGCCCCGTGGTGGGGGCGCGCGCCATCCTCCGCGATACCGCGGGGAGGGAGGTGGCGGCGGCGCACGCCGGGCCGGATGGCGCGTTCACCCTGCGCGCGCCCGCGGCGGGGAGCTACGTGGTGCGCGTGGAGCGCATCGGCTACGCGACCACCGAGACCGCGCCGGTCGCGCTGGGCGACGGCGAGACGGTGGAGCGGCGGATCACCGCGGCGCCGGGAAGGATCGTGCTGGAGGCGATCGTGGCGCGGAACCGGTCGCGCTGCACGCCGCGCCCGGGCTCGGGGCCCGAGACCGCCACGGTGTGGGGCGAGGCGCGCAAGGTGCTGGGGAGCGCGCGCGAAAGCGGCGAGAGCACCGACTTCCGCTACGCGGTGCGCCGCTTCTGGCGCCAGGTGGACCCGCCCGGCCGCACCATCCTGCGCGACTCCGTGGCCACCGCCCAGCTGTCGTCTCCCTCGCCTTTCATCGCCGTGCCGCTGGAGCGGCTCTCGCGCCGGGGCTACGTGGAGCGCACCGGCTTCTATCTCGACTTCCACGCACCGGACGCGCGCGTCCTCCTTTCCGACGCCTTCCAGGAGCGGCACTGCTTCGCGCTGGAGCCGGGGGAGAACGGGCTGATCGGGCTCTCGTTCGAGCCCGTGTCCGACCGGCTTCCCGACGTGCGCGGCACCCTGTGGCTGGACCGGGCCACGGCCGAGCTGCGACGGATGGAGTACCGCTACACGCGCGTTCCCGGCCTGCCGCCCGAGGGGCAGGACGCGCGCGGGTGGATGGAGTTCACGCGGCTGGCGGACGGGCGCTGGATCGTGGGCCGCTGGGCCATCCGCATGCCGGTGGTGATGGAAGCGCGCAACGTGCCGCGCGCCGGCCTGGGCCGCGGCCAGCCCGTGGAGCTGGCCGGCTTCCGCGAGGAGGGGGGCGACGTGCTGGCGGCGGGGCCGGCGGGCGGTGCGGCGGCGATCCTGGCGGCTTCGGGCGCCGTCACCGGCACCGTGTTCGACAGCACCACCGCGCGGCCGCTGGCGGGGGCGCGGGTCTCGGCCGCGGGTCACCAGGCCGTCACCGACTCGCTGGGCGCCTACCTGATCGACGACGTGCCCGCGGGCGCCTACCCGCTCGTCTTCTCCGCCGCCAGGCTCGACTCGCTCCGCTTCAACCCGCCGCCCGTGCGCGTGGAGGTGCGCGTGGGCGAAACGACGGTGCAGAACCTGGCCGTGCCGCCGCTGAACGTCGTCTGGGCGGCGGCGTGCGCGGCGGGGCCGGCGGCTACCGGCGCGGTGGTGGGGCGCGTGACGACGTCGGGAGGACAGGTGGCGGCGGGGGCGCGGGTGGCGGCGGCATGGGGCGGCGCGCAGCCGGGAACGCTGGGGGCGGCGGTGGATTCCACGGGCGTCTACCGCGTCTGCGGGGCGCCGGCGGGGGTGCCGCTCACCCTGCGCGTGAGCAACCGCGACGCGGCGGCCGTGATCCCCGCCGTCACCACGGCGGCGGACCGGCCGCGGCGGATGGACGTGGAGCTCCCCGTGGCCGGCGGCGCCCCGCGCGAGGCCGACGTGGCCGCCATCACCGGCGTGGTGCGCGACGCCGAGGGACGCCCGCTCGCGGGCGCAACGGTGCGCATCGACTCGCTGGCGGCGGCAACGACGGACGCGCAGGGGCGCTTCCGCACCGCGATCGTCACGCCGGGCGAGCACCAGGTCACCGTCACCCACCCGCGCACGGGGAGCCGAACCGTCCCCGTGCCGCTTCCGGGGCAGGGCGTGGTGATTGAGCTGCGCGCGGTGGATGAGGGCGCGCTCTCCGTGCGGGTGCAGCGCGTGGTCCAGCTGGCGCCGGTGACGGGACAGGCGCAGCGCAGCCTGGGTTTGGCCGCGACGGGCTTCTACGACCGGCAGCGCGCCGGGATCGGCCGCTTCATCACCCGCCCGCAGCTGAGCCGCTACCCCGGGCACCGCGTAGGCGACGAGCTGAGGCGCGTTCCCGGCGTGCGCGTGGTGCAGTCCGGCGGGCTCGACGCGCGCGCGCTGGCCATCAGCACCCGCGGCGGCACGGGGATCGGGCAGGCGCGGAGCTGCCTGATGGACGTGTACCTGGACGGCGCGCTGGTGGGCGGCACGCTCCTGGGCGCCGCCTTCTCGCTCAGCCTGGACGAGATCCGCTCCGCGTCGCTCGACGCGGTGGAGGTGTACCAGGGCGCCGAGATCCCGCCGATGTACCGGAACAGCCACTCCACCTGCGGCGTGATCCTGCTCTGGTCGCGCACCGGGTGACGCCCGCGCCCGTGCGCGTGACCTTGACGCGTCCACGGCCGCATCGATGCGCGAACCTTCCCACGGAACACCGATGATGATCCTTCGCGCGCTCTCCGTCCCGCTGTCCGTCCTGGCGCTCTCCGCTTCCGCGCTCGCCGCGCAGACGGCGCGGGGCGCGTTCGTGGGCCCCGACGGCCAGCCGGTGGCGGGTGCGCGGGCGGTGCTGCGGAGCGCGGATGGGCGCGAGGCGGCGTCGGCCGCGACGGGGGCGGATGGCAGGTTCGTGATCCGCGCGCCGGCGGCGGGGACGTTCGTACTCCGGATCGAGCGGATCGGCTACGCGGCCACGGAGACGCCGGCGTTCCCGCTCGGCGCGGGCGAGACGGTGGAGCGGCGCATCTCCGGAAATCCGCGGCGGATCGCGCTGGAAGGGATCGTCGTCCAGTCGCGCTCGCGCTGCACGCCGCGGCCGGGCTCGGGGCCCGAGACGGCCACGGTGTGGGAGGAAGCGCGCAAGGTGCTGGGGAGCGCGCGGGAGAGCGCCGAGACGGAGGAGTACCGCTACCAGGTGCGCCGCTTCTGGCGCCGGATGGACGAGCGTGGCGAAACCATCCTGGCCGACACCGCGGCCACGGGCGAGCTGCCGTCGGGCACGCCGTTCCAGGCGGTGCCGCCGGAGCACCTCTCTCGGTTCGGATACGTGGAGCCGGCGGGGGACGACTTCGTGTTCCACGCGCCGGATGCCCGCGTCCTCCTTTCCGACCAGTTCCAGGAGCGGCACTGCTTCGCGCTGGTGCGCGGCGAGGGAAGCCTGATCGGCCTTTCGTTCGAGCCGCTCTCCAACGCGCGCCCCGACGTGCGCGGCACCCTCTGGCTGGACCGGGCCACGGCCGAGCTGCGGCGGCTGGAGTACCGCTACACCAGCGTGCCCGCCCTGCGCCGCGAGGGCGACGCCGCGGGCGGGTGGATGGAGTTCACCCGCCTCCCCGACGGCCGCTGGATCGTGGGCCGGTGGGCCATCCGCATGCCGGTGGTCACCGCCACGCGGGTGCGGGGCGTGCTGGTGCCGGGGCTGGAGCACGTGGTGAACGACCAGAGCTCCATGCACTTCCGCCTCTCCGGCATCCTGGTGGAGGGCGGCGAGGTGCTTTCCGCCAGCGCCGCGGGGCAGGCCGTGCTCCAGGCCGCCACGCCGGGCGGCTCCATCCACGGCGTGGTGTTCGACAGCACCGCCGCGCGCCCGCTGGCCGGCGCGCGCGTCGTTGCCGCCGGGCACCAGGCGGTGGCGGACTCGCTGGGGCGCTTCTCCATCCCCGATCTTCCGGGCGGAGATTTCGAGCTGACCTTCACCTCGCCCCGGCTCGATTCGCTCGGCTTTGCTCCCGCGCCGGTCCGCGTGACGGTGCGCGAGGGCGAGGCGACGGAGCAGACGCTGGCCATCCCCCCGCTGGAGGTGGTGTGGGGCGCGCGCTGCACGGCGCGCGCGCCAGGGACGGGGGTGCTGGCCGGCATGGTTCGCGACGCGGCGGGAGGGCCCTCTCCAGGCGCGCAGGTGACGGTGGCGTGGGCGGGCGCCAAGCCAGGGAGCACGGGCGCCCTGGCCGATTCAGCCGGCGTCTACCGCGTGTGCGAGGCGCCGGCCGGGGTGCCGCTCACCGTACGCGTGGCCACCCGGCAGGCCGCCGTCAGCGTCTCCGACGTCCGCGTCGCGGCCGGACGGCCGCACCGGGAAGACGTGGCGCTCCCCGCCCCGCGCACCGTGGCGGCCCGCGCCGGTGCGTCAGGCGGCGCGGGCATCTCGGGCGTGCTCCGCGATGCGGCGGGAACGCCGTTGGCGGGGGCGACGGTGCGAATGGACGCGCGCCCCGCCGTCACCACCGACGCGCGGGGGCGATTCCGGCTGGGCGCGGCGGCCGGCGCCCATCGCGTCATCGTGCAGCACCCGGCCATCGGCAGCCGCGGCGTGGAGGTGGCGCTCCCGGCCGACGCGGTGGAGCTGGAGCTGCGCGCGGGGGCGGGCCAGGCGCTGGCCGCCTCGGTGCAGCGCGTGGTGCAACTGGCGGCCATCGGCGCGCGCGCCCAGCCGCGGCGCGCGGGGCTGGAGACGCTGGGGTTCTACGAGCGGCAGAAGATCGGCATCGGCGTGTTCCTGACCGATTCGGTGCTGCAGGTGAACCGCGCCGGCTACCTCTCCAACGTGCTGCGCCGCGTGCCGGGGATCCGCATCACCAACGGCGATCCCGCCACCGCGCCCGTCTTTGCGCTCAGCACCCGCAACAGCACCGGGATCTCGCAGGCCGGCGGCTGCCTGCTGGACGTGTACCTGGACGGGGCGCTGGTGGCCGGGATGTCGCTGGGGATGGGCGCGTCGATGGGGCTGAACCAGTATCCGCTGCAGAATATCGAAGCGGTGGAAGTCTATCGCGGGCCGTCGGAGATGCCGCCGCAGTACCGCAACAGCACCTCCACCTGCGGCGTGATCCTGATCTGGTCGCGCCACTGATCCGTCGCGTTCCGCCGAATCTTTCCTTCACCGCCGTGATGATGAAGACGCTCCCGCTCGCCCTGCTGGCCCTGGCGCTCTCCGCTTCCGCGCTCTCCGCGCAGACGGTGCGGGGCGCGTTCGTGGACCCCTCCGGCCAGCCGGTGGCGGGTGCGCGGGCGGTGCTGCGGAGCGCGGATGGGCGCGAGGTGGCTTCGGCGGCGACGGGGGCGGATGGCGGATTCGTGATCCGCGCGCCGGCGGCGGGAACGTTCGTCCTCCGGATCGAGCGGATCGGCTACGCGGCCACGGAGACGGCCGCGTTCGCGCTGGCGGCGGGCGAGACGGTGCAGCGGCGGCTCTCCGCCAACCCGCAGCGGATCGCGCTGGAAGGGATCGTCGTCCAGTCGCGCTCGCGCTGCACGCCGCGGCCGGGCTCGGGGCCCGAGACGGCCACGGTGTGGGGCGAGGCGCGCAAGGTGCTGGCGGGCGCGCGGGAAAGCAGCGAGAGCGGCGAGTACCGCTACCAGGTGCGCCGCTACCGCCGGCAGATGGACGCTCGCGCCGAGACCATCCTGAACGACAGCGTGGCGCTGGGCGAGCTCGCCACCGGCTCGCCCTTCATCGCCACGCCGCTGGATCAGCTCTCGCGCACCGGGTACGTGGAGAACACGGTGGGCGGCTTCGTCTTTCACGCCCCGGACGCCCGCGTGCTGTTGTCCAGCGAGTTCCAGGAGCGGCACTGCTTTGCGCTGGAGCCGGGGGACAGCGGGCTGATCGGCCTCTCCTTCGAGCCCGTCTCCAACGCCCGGCCCGACGTGCGCGGCACCCTCTGGCTCGACCGCGCCACCGCCGAGCTGCGGCGGCTGGAGTATCGCTACACGCAGGTGCCCGGGCTTCGACGCGAGGGCGACGCGGCGGGCGGGAGGATGGAGTTCACGCGCCTCCCCGGCGGGCGCTGGATCGTGGGCCGCTGGAGCATCCGCATGCCCGTGGTCACCGCCACCCGCGTGCAGGGGAGCCTTTCGCTGGACCCCAGCCTGCGCGACCAGAACGCGCTGCACTTCCGTCTGACGGGCATACTGGAGGAAGGCGGCGAGGTCCTTTCCGCCGCCCGCGCGGACGGCGCCGACGTGCGGCTCGCCGGGTCGGGCACGGTGACGGGGACGGTGTTCGACAGCACCGCCGCGCGTCCATTGACGGGTGCGCGCGTCTCGGCCGCCGGACACGACGCGGTGACCGACTCGGCGGGGCGCTTCGCCATCCCCGGCCTCTCCGCCGGAGATTACCAGCTCGCCTTCGCCTCGCCCCGGCTCGATTCGCTCGGCTTCACTCCGGCGCCGGTCCGCGTCTCGGTGCGCGAGGGGGCGGTGACGGAGCTGGCGCTCGCCATCCCTCCGCTGGCCGTGGTGTGGACGGCCGGGTGCGCGCCCACGCCGTCCACCGGCGCGCTGGCGGGCACCATCCGCGGCGCGGCGGGCGAGCCATCCCCCGGCGCAAGCGTGACGGTGTCGTGGAGCGGCACGGCGCCGGGGAGCCGCGCGGCCGTGGCCGACCCGGCAGGCGTCTACCGCCTCTGCAACCTTCCCGCCGGCGTGCCGCTCACCCTGCGCGTGGCCGCGCGGGACGCCGTCCACGTCTCGGAGGTGCAGGCCAGCGCCGGCCACCCGCGCAGGGAAGACATCGCGCTCCCCGCCCCGCGCGCGGCAGCCGCACCTTCGTCCGGCACGGCCGGCGCGGCGGGTGCCAGCGGCATCTCGGGAACGGTGCGCGACGCGGCCGGGCGCCCGGTGGCGGGGGCGACGGTGCGGATCGACGCGCTGCCGCCCGCCACCACCGACGCGCAGGGCCGGTTCCGCGTCCGCGCGCCGGGTGCGGGCGAGCACCGTGTCACCATCACCCATCCCTCGCTGGGGACCCGGTCCGTCGCCCTGCCGCTCCCGGCGGACGCGGCGGAGGTGGAGCTGCGCGCGGGCGCGGGCCAGGCGCTGGCGGCCTCGGTGCAGCGCGTGGTGCAGCTCGCGGGGATCGCGGCGCGGGGAGAGACGCGGCGGGCCGGGCTGGAGACGCTGGGGTTCTATGACCGGCAGAGGAGAGGGACGGGCACGTTCCTGACCGACAGCGCGCTGCAGCGGGTGCCCGGCGGCAGCATGGCCAACGTGCTGCGCACCGTTCGCGGCGTGCGGGTGATGCTGAGCACGGCGGGGTCGGGCGGCTCGGTGTCGATGCGCTCGCTCAGCCCCCGCACGCTGGCCACCAGCGCGCGCGGCAGCACCGGGATCGAGCGTAGCGGCCCCTGCCTGATGAACGTGTACCTGGACGGCGCGCTGGTGGCCGGGCCCAGCCTGGGCGAGGCCAACTCCGTCAGCCTGGACGAGCTGCTGCTGCGCAACGTGGAGGCGGTGGAGGTCTACCGCGGCTCCGAGGCGCCGCCCGAGTACCGCAACAGCACCTCGGCCTGCGGCGTGATCCTCATCTGGACGCGCCGGTAGACCGTTCCGCCGCGCAGCGAACGTCCGCTCCCGGTGGGACGCCGGACCCTCCCAGGACTTCCCTCCCAACGCATCCGCGGCATCACGCGGAGACTCCCCGGGATCGCCGCGGCCGTAACGGGGCGCCTCTTTCGGAGTGCCTTGAAACTGGACAGTGAATGTGGCGGAACCCTGTCCTGATCTACATCTTTCAGGCGTTCATTTTCATTGCTCACCCGCCGCGCCCCCGATCCCATCCCGCCCGTGCGAGGGATGCGCGACATCCATCGATACGGTCCCGCCACCGTGATCCGCCGATGATGATTCGCAGTCTCCCGCTCGCCGCCCTGGCCCTGGCGCTGTCCGCCCCCGCGCTGGCGGCCCAGGCGGTGCAGGGCTCGTTCGTGGACCCTTCCACCGGCGAGCCGATCCCCGGCGCGCGCGCCGTGCTGCGCACCCCCGACGGGCGCGAGGTGGCGGGAGCGATGACCGGGCGCGACGGCGGCTTCCTCCTGCGCGCGCCCGCGGCGGGAAGCTATGTGCTGCGGGTGGAGCGCATCGGCTACGTGCTCACGCAGACGCCGCCGCTGAGCCTGGCCGCCGGAGAGACGGTGCAGCGCCGCGTGGCGGCCAACCCGCAGCGCATCTCCCTGCAGGGGATCACCGTCCAGTCGCGCGCGCGCTGCACGCCGCGGCCGGGCTCGGGGCCCGAGATGGCCACGGTGTGGGAAGAGGCGCGCAAGGCGCTGGGGAGCGCCCGGGAGAGCAACGAGCAGGCGTACCGCTACACGGTGCGCCGCCTGTGGCGGAACATGGACCCGCAGGGCACCATCCTGCGCGACTCGGTGGCCCCGTCGGACCTGTCCACCGGCAGCCCGTTCGTGGCGGTGCCGCTCACGCGGCTGGCCGCGTCGGGGTACATCGAGGCCGACGGCGAGAACCTGCTCTTCCATGCCCCCGACGCGCGCGTCCTCCTCTCCACCGAGTTCCAGGAGGGGCACTGCTTCGCGCTGAGGGACGCGCCCGCGGGCGAGCCCGGGCTGATCGGCCTGTCGTTCGAGCCGGTGCGCCAGGGCGACCTCTCCGACATCCGCGGCACGCTGTGGGTGGAACGGGCCACGGCCGAGCTGAAGCGGCTGGAATACCAGTACACGAAGGTGCCCGGGCTGCGCGGCACCTCCGAATCGGCCTCGGGGCGGATGGACTTCCGCCGGCTGGACGACGGGCGCTGGGTGGTGAGCCGCTGGGCCATCCGCATGCCCACCGTGACCGCCGAGCGGATGCAGCCCATGGCGCACGTCCCCGGCACGCCGACCGCCGAGCCCACGCTGCGCTACCGGCTCACCGGCCTGCGCGAGGAAGGCGGCGACGTGCTGAGCGTGGTGACCACCTCGGGCTCGCGCGTGTCGCTCACCGGCTCGTCCACGCTGCGCGGGATCGTGTGGGACAGCGCCACCGCGCGCCCGCTGGCCGGCGCGCGGGTGAACGTGGGCGGCCCCGGCCACTCGGCGCTCACCGACTCGCTGGGCCGCTACGAGGTGCGCGACATCCCCCCGGGCGACTACCAGGTCACCCTCGCCGGGCCGCGGGTGGAGGCGCTGGGGGCAAGGCCGCGCCCCGTCGCCGTCTCGCTGCGCGAGGGCGCCGCCGTGGAGCAGGCGCTCGCCACCCCCTCGCTCACCACCGCGTGGGCCGCGCGCTGCGGCGAGGGCGAGCGGACGCAGGGGATGGGCGTGGTGGTGGGCACGGTCACCGGCGAGGGCGGGCAGCTCGAGCGCGGCGCCCGCGTGACGCTGGCGTGGGGCGCGGGAACGCAGGAGCGCGTGCAGGTGGCGGCCGACTCGGGCGGCGTGTTCCGCGCCTGCGCCGTCCCCGCGGGCGCCGCGCTGACGCTGAGGGCCGAGGGGAGCAGCGCGGTGGCCACGCTTTCGCAGGTGCGCGTGCAGGGCGGGCAGACGCTGCGGCAGGACCTGTCGCTGGGCGGCGCCGGCACGCTGGCGGCGCGCCCGGCCGCCCCGGGAGCGGCAGGCGCGGGAGGCCTCCCCGGCATCGTCCGCGACGCGGAGGGCCGCCCCGTGGCGGGGGCCACCGTGCGCTTCGGCACCCTGGCCGCGGTGACCACCGACGCGCAGGGCCGCTTCCGCGTGCGCGGCGTGGCCCCCGGCGAGCACGAGGTGGCGGTGACGCACGCCTCCCTGGGCACCCGCACCGTGCGCCTGGCCGTCCCCGCCAACGCGGGCGACGTGGTGCTGCGCGCGGCGGGGGGCGGGGCCAGCCTGGCGGCGTCGGTGCAGCGCGTGGTGCAGCTCGCGGGGATCCAGGCGCAGGGGCAGGCGCGGCGGACCGGGCTCGATATGTCCGGCTTCTACGAGCGGCAGCGCCGCGGGATCGGGCACTTCCTCACCGAGCGCGAGCTGGGGCGCAACCCCGCCGGGCGGCTGAGCAACGCCTTCCGCACCATCCCCGGCGTGCGCGTGGTGCGCTACAGCCCGCCCGCCGGCGCGCCGCGCGGGAAGGACGGCGGCGCAGCCGGGGGGTCGATGAACATCGACGTGCAGTACCGCCTGGCCGCCACCCGCGGCAGCCGGGCCACCTTCGGGGGGAACGATCCGGAGCGCTCCACCGAGGCCAGCAGCAATTACTGCTACATGGACGTGTACATCGACGGGACGCGGGTGCAGAGCGCCAACCCCGAGGCGGGGCAGGACCTCGACAGCTTCGCCCTGGGCCAGGTGGAGGCCGTGGAGGTGTACGGCGGCAGCTCCGAGATCCCCGCCGAGTACCGGGGCCTCTCCTCCGGCTGCGGCGTGGTGCTGATCTGGACGAAGAAGTAGCCAGACCCTTCCTCCGCCGGGGCATCGCGCCCCGGCGGCTTGCCGCTTCCTTCATCTCACCGTGGTGCTGGCGATGAAGACCCACCGCTTTCCCCTCCTCCTTCTCGCGCTGTCGCTCGCCGCGCCGGCCGCCCACGCGCAGACGGTGCAGGGCTCGTTCGTGGACCCCGCCACGGGCGAGCCGATCCCCGGGGCGCGCGCGGTGCTGCGCGCCGGCGGGCGCGACGTGGCGGGCGCCATGACGGGGCGCGACGGCAGCTTCGTGGTGCGCGCGCCCGCGGCGGGCACCTACGTGCTGAGCGTGGAGCGCATCGGCTACGCGCTCACGCAGACCCCGCCGATCCAGCTGGGGGCGGGGGAGACGGTGCAGCGGCGCGTGGCCGCGAACACGCAGCGCATCGCCCTGGAGGGGATCACCGTCCAGTCCCGCGCGCGGTGCACCCCGCGGCCGGGCTCGGGCCCCGGGATGGCCACGGTGTGGGAGGAGGCGCGCAAGGCGCTGGGGAGCGCGCGGGAGAGCAACGAGCAGGCGTACCGCTACACCGTGCGCCGCCTGTGGCGGCACATGGACCCGCAGGGCACCATCCTGCGCGACTCGGTGGCGCCGTCGGACCTTTCCACCGGCAGCCCGTTCGTGGCGGTGCCGCTGGAGCGGCTCTCCGCGGCGGGGTACATCGAAACGCAGGGGCAGGAGCTCGTCTTCCACGCCCCCGACGCCCGCGTCCTCCTTTCCGACGACTTCCAGGAGAACCACTGCTTCGCGCTGAAGGACGCCCCGCGCGGCGAGCCGGGGCTGATCGGCCTCTCCTTCGAGCCGCTGCGCCAGGGCGACCGGTCCGACATCCGCGGCACGCTGTGGGTGGACCGCGCCACCTCGGAGCTGAAGCGGCTGGAGTACCAGTACACGAAGGTCCCGGGGCTGCGCGGCACGTCGGACGCGGCGTCGGGGAAGATGGACTTCCGCCGGCTGGACGACGGCCGCTGGGTGGTGGCGCGCTGGGCCATCCGCATGCCCACCGTGAACGCCGAGCAGATGCAGCCCGTGGCGCACATCCCCGGCGCGCCTCCCTCCGAGCCCGCGCTGCGCTACCGGCTCACCGGCCTGCGCGAGGAGGGGGGCGACGTGGTGAGCGTGGTCACCAGCTCGGGGTCGCGGGTGTCGCTCACCGGCTCGTCCACGCTGCGCGGCGTGGTGTGGGACAGCATCGGCGGGCGCCCCCTTGCGGGCGCGCGGGTGACCGTGGGCGGCCCCGGCCACGCGGCCACCACCGATTCGCTGGGGCGCTACGAGGTGCGCGACATCCCGCCGGGCGAGTACCAGGTGGCCTTCACCAGCCCCCGCGCCGACGCGGTGGGGTGGCGCCCGCGCGGCGTGCCCGTGACGCTGCGCGAGGGTGCCGCGGCCGAGCAGGCGCTGGCGCTCCCCGCGCTGGTGACCGTGCTGGGCGAGGGGTGCGGCGACGAGCGCACCCAGGGCACCGGCTCGGTGGTGGGCCTGGTGCGCGGCGACGGCGGCGTTCCCGAGTGGGGCGCGCGAGTCACGCTGTCGTGGGGCGCGGGAACGCAGGATCGCGTGCAGGTGACCACCGACTCGTCGGGGATCTACCGCGCCTGCGCGGTGCCGGCGGGCGCGGCTCTCACCCTGCGCGCCGAGGGGCGGGCCACGGCGCTCACCCTGTCGCAGGTGAAGGTGGAGGGCGGGCGCGCCGTGCTGCAGGACGTGTCGCTGGCCGGGCCGGGCGGCCTGGCCGCGCGCCCCGCGGCCCCGGGCGCGGCGGGCGCCCTCTCGGGCGTGGTGCGCACGGCGGCCGGCCAGCCGGTGGCGGGCGCCACCGTGCGCTTCGGCACGCTGGCGGCGGTCACCACCGACGCGCAGGGCCGCTTCCGGGTGCGCGGCGCGGCGCCCGGCGAGCAGCAGGTGACGGTGGAGCACGCGTCGCTGGGCACGCGCACGGTGCGGCTGGTGGTGCCCGCCAGCGCGGGCGAGGTGGAGCTGCGCGCGGGCGGCGGGGCGGGGAGCCTGGCGGCCTCGGTGCAGCAGGTGGTGCAGCTCGCGGGGATCCAGGCGCGGGGGCGCTCGCTGTCGCTCGACATCCAGGGTTTCTTCGACCGGCAGCGCCGCGGCTTCGGCAACTTCCTCACCGAGCGCGACCTTTCGCAGAACGCCTCGGGGCGGATCACCGACGTGTTGCGGCGCATCCCCGGCGTGCGCCTGGTGCGCTATCAGCGCAAGTCAACCACCCGCATGGGCAGCGCGTACCAGACGGTATCGCGCGCCGACATCGAGGAGGAGTACCGCGTCGCCAGCACGCGCGGCTACACCACGGGGCTGGACATCTTCCAGAACAACACGCTGCAGTACTGCTACATGGACGTGTACATCGACGGCAACCAGGTGCAGAACGGCGACCCCGAGTCCTCGCAGAACATCGACCGCATGGCCCTGCGGAACGTGGCGGGGATCGAGGTCTACAACGGCCCGTCCGAAACGCCGCCCGAGTACCGCGGCCTCTGGACCGGGTGCGGGGTGGTGCTGATCTGGACCAAGCACTGAGAGGGGAAGTGCTGAGTGCTGAGTGCTGAGTGCTGAGTGCTGGGTGCTGGGTGCTGGGTGCTGGGTGCTGGGTGCTGAGTGCTGGGTGCTGGGTGCTGGGTGCTGGGTGCTGGGTGCTGGGTGCTGGGTGCTGGGTGCTGAGTGCTGGGTTTACCTTGCGACCGAAGCCCCGCGGTGTCTTCCGCGGGGCTTCGGGGTTTCATGATGTCCGCGCCACAGTCGCGAGCGCGCCTGAACGGTTGATCGCGGATGTGGAACCAGCTCCGGGTGCTCCGTTAATCCTCAGGAAACCCCGGCCGACGTCATCCTGAAGGAGCCTAAGCGACTGAAGGATCTATACTTAGCGACCGCGCTACAGCTTGGCTGACGGTAGTGGACTCGCCAACGGATCACCCGATTGGGTATGAGCGACAGCAGGGCGGCAGATCATCTGCCGCCCTGCAGGTTTTCGCACCTCGCACCTCGCACCTCGCACCTCGCACCTCGCACCTCGCACCTCGCACCTCGCACCTCGCACCTCG
>DASSJS010000042.1:0-8649 GCA_035691085.1 Longimicrobium sp. | reverse complement strand
GCTCACCACGTAGCCTACCAGCCGCTTCTCGCCGGGCTCGTCCTCGCGCAGCACCACCACGGCCCCGGCCACCGCCTCGTGACGGCGCAGCGCCGCCTCGATCTCGCCCAGCTCCACGCGGTAGCCGCGGATCTTCACCTGGTTGTCCGTACGCCCCAGGATCAGGAGGTTGCCGCCTTCCAGCCACCGCGCCTGGTCACCGGTGCGGTACATCCGCGCCCCCGGCGCCGCGAACGGGTCCGGGACGAACTTCTCCGCGGAGAGCCCCGGACGTCCGAGATACCCGCGCGCCACCCCTGCCCCGCCGATGTACAGCTCGCCGGGAAGCCCCACCGGCACCGGCTGCATCACGGCGTCCAGCACGTAGAAGGTGAGGTTCTGGATCGCCCCGCCCACCGGGACCGGTCCGTTGCGATGGACGCCCGGCGGAAGCGTATAGGCCGAGCAGCCCACCACCGTCTCCGTCGGCCCGTACTCGTTCATCAGCCGCACGCCCGGCGCGTGATCCTGCCAGAAGACGGTGGGCTCGGCGGGGAGGAAGTCGGCGCCCACCACCAGCGTGCGCGTGGCGGTCCTCGCCTCCTCGGCACTCAGGAGCGGGGTGAGGAGCGACAGGTGCGTGGGGGTGATCTTGATCAGCCCGAAGTCCGGCTTCGTGCGCAGCACCTCGGCCAGCGCCTCCACGGCGTTCTCCTCGGGGAGGAGGTGCACCGGGAGGCCCGCGAAGAGCGGGAGGAGGTTGGTGATGGTCAGATCGACGGCCATCGACGAGAACACCGGCGCACCGTTCCCCTGGTCCGCCCCGTACGCCGCGATCCCCCAGTGGATGTAGTTGACCACCCCCCGGTGGTGCATCGCCACACCCTTCGGGCGGCCCGTCGACCCGGAGGTGTAGATCACGTAGGCCAGGTTCTCGCTGGTCACGCCGCTCTTCAGCGTCTCCGCCGACCCAGCGTCGTCACCGAGATCATCGACGCAGACGACCGCCGCGCCCGCGGGAGCCGCGAGCACCCCTCGCAGCTTCTCCTGGGTCAGCACCACCGAGACGGCCGCGTCTTCCAGCACGTACGCGATCCGCTCCGCCGGGTGCGAGGGATCGACGGGGACCCAGGCGCCGCCGGCCTTCATCACGCCCAGGATCGCCGGGATCAGCTCCATCCCGCGCTCCAGGCAGAGCCCCACCCGCACCTCGGGGCCCACGCCCAGCGCCGCCAGGCGGCGGGCAATGCGCCCGGCGCGCGCGTCCACCTCGCGATAGGTGAGCGACTCGTTGCCGAAGACGACGGCGACCGCATCGGGGGTGCGATCAACCTGCGCCTCGAAGAGCTGGTGGACGCAGAGATTGGCCGGGTACGGCGCCTCCGTGCGGTTCCACTCCTCCACCACCTGACGCCACTCGGCCTCGTCCAGCAGCGAGAGCGCGGAGAGGGGGCGGTCGGCGCCGTCGGCCATCTGCTCCAGGACGCGCACGTACTGCCGCAGGATCCGGTCGATCGTCTCCGCGTCGAAGCGGTTGGCGTCGTAGCTGAGCAGGAAGAAGATCTCACGCCCCGGCGCGGCCAGGAGCGAGAGGGGGAAGTTGTTCCACTCCGTCCCGCGGTCCTCCGCCACCCGCAGCGCGGGCGTGGCCGCGGGCGCGGACGCGGCACCCGCGCCCGCCGGCTGGGACGGGTGGCTCCCGGACGCCTGGACCGGGTAGTTCTCGAAGATGAAGTGGCTTTCGAAGAGCGGGGTGCCGCGCGGCACCTCGCTCCACCCCTGCACCCGCACCAGCGGCGTGTGCTCGTACAGGCGCGACTCGGCCTGCGCCCGCTGCAGCTCGGCGAGCCACGCCGAGAGCCGCGCGCCGCCGGGAACGCGCAGCCGCACCGGGAGGGTGTTGATGAAGAGGCCGATCATCTCCTCCACCCCGTCCAGGTCGGCCTGCCGCCCCGAGACGGTGGTGCCCAGCACCACGTCGCCCTCGCCGGCCCGGCGCGAGAGGAGAAGGCCCCAGGCGCCCAGGAGGAGGGTGTTGAGCGTCACCCCGCCGCGGCGCGCGGCCTCTTCCAGCCGCCGCGCCGTCTCGGCCGGGAGCACGGCGGAGCCGCGGGCGTGCACGGGCACCGCCCCGGCCGCCGCGGGGCGGTCGGCCGCGAGCGGGGTGGGCGCCGCGAAGCCGGCCAGGACGCGGCGCCAGTACGCCTCCGCGGCGCCCTGGTCCTGCCGTTCGAGCCAGTCGATGTAGTCGCGGTACGGCCTCACGCGCGCCAGCTGCACCGGCTCGCCCGCGCTCCACCCGTGGTGGAGCCGGAACACCTCGGTCATCAGCCGGGCGCACGTCCACCCGTCGATCGGGAGGTGGTGCTGGGTCCATACGAACCAGTGCGCGTCCGGCGCCACGCGGAAGAGGGCGAAGCGGGAGAGCGGCGCCTCGCGCAGGTCGAACCCGCGCCCGCGGTCTTCCGCCAGGTAGCGCTCCAGCGCCGCGTCCTGCTCCTGGCGCGAGAGGCCGCTCCAGTCCTCCACCACCCACGGGAGCTCCACCGCCGCGTGCACGCGCTGCACGGGGCGCGGCACCCCCTCCCAGACGAACGAGGTGCGCAGCGCCGCGTGGCGGCGCGCCACCTCGCCCCAGGCGCGCCGGAAGAGCGCCGCGTCGAGCGGGCCCTCCAGCCGGTGCGCGGACTGGGTCTGGTACTCCTGGTGCTCGCCCCCGTACACGGCGTGGAAGAGGATCCCCTCCTGCATCGGGGCGAGCGGGTACACGTCCTCGATCCCCCGCCCCGTCCCCACCGCCGCGTCGAGCTCGGCCTGGGTGAGCTTCGCCAGCGGGAAGTCGGACGGGGTGCACCCGCCCGCGCCGCCCTCACCGCAGTGCGCGATCAGCCCGCGCAGCGCGCGCAGCCAGGCCGCGGCCAGCGCGCTAGCGGCCTCCTCCACCTCGGCCCCGAAGCTCCACCACACCCGCAGCACGCCGCCCTGCACCTCGCCATTGGCCGACACCCGCGAGGGCGCTCGGTTGGCGGGCGCCCACTCGCGGCCGCGCGGCCCGTTGGCGAAGCGGAAGCGCCCGCCCCCCGGGGCCGCCCCGCCCGACTGGCCCAGGTAGTTGAAGGAGACCTCCGGCTCGGGGTGCGCGGCCAGCGCGCGCCGCACCTCCGCGTCGGCCGAGAGCCAGCGCAGCGCCCCGTACCCGATCCCGCGGCCGGGGACGGCGCGCAGCTGCTCCTTCACCCGCTTCAGCCGCTCGCCGGGCGCGTCCGCGCCCGAGACGTCGAGCACCACCGGGTACAGGCTGGTGAACCACCCTACCGTGCGGGTGAGGTCCACCACCTCGTCCACCGCCTCGCCCACGTCCTCCTCGCGGCCGTGCCCCTCCAGCGCCAGCCGCACGCGCGGGGTCCCGGTCACCTCGCCCCACGCCTCGGCCAGCGCGCAGAGGAGGACGTCGTTGATCTGCGTGCGGTACGCGGAGGGGACGTCCTGGAGGAGCGCGCGCGTCTCCGCGGCGTCCAGCTCCACCATCACGGTCCGCGCCTCCGCCGCCGCTCCGTCCGCGGTCGGATCGACGGGGAGGCGGCCCACCCCCTCGCCGCCCTGCGCCAGCCAGTGGCCGAGCTCGCCGCGGACCGCGTCGCTGGACGCGTACGCCTCCAGCGTCTCGGCCCAGCGCTGGACGGAGGTCCCCGTCGCGCCCAGGTCCACGGGCTCGCCGGCCTCGGCCTGCGCGCACGCACGCTCCAGGTCGTCGCGGATGATCCCCCACGACACGGTGTCCACCGCCAGGTGGTGGATCGCCAGCAGGAGGACGCGCCCACGCTCGCCGCGGTCGAAGAGGACGGCGCGCCCCAGCGGCCCGCCCTCCAGGTTCAGCGACGCCTGCCGCGCGTCGGCCGCCTCGGCCTGCATCCGGTCCTGCTCGGCGGCGGCGTGCCCGGCGAGGCTCACCCGCTCCAGGGCGATGCCGTGCGCCTCCGCGTGCCACGCCTCCCACCCCGCCTCCGCCTTCCGGAAGCGCAGGCGAAGGGCGTCGTGGCGAGCCAGCACCGAGCAGAGCGCCGCCTCCAGCGCGGCGTCGGGGACGGCCGGATCCACCTCCAGCAGCACCGACTGGTTGTAGTGCGCGGGGACCGGGTACGCCCCCGCCAGGAACCACGCCTGGATCGGGATGAGCTTCGCCCGGTCCGCGGGGCGGGGCGCCTCGGCGGCGGGCTCCGCCGCGGGCACGGGGAGGGTCTCCAAGGCCGGCGCCCGCTCGGCGCGCGGCCCGGCCGAGGTCACCTCGGCCAGCGGGGCGAGCTGCGCGATGGTGGGGTGGTTGAACATCAGCCGGGTGGAGAGCTTGACCCCGGCGCGGCGCGCGCGCACGACCACCTGGATGGAGAGGATGCTGTCGCCGCCCAGGGCGAAGAAGTTGTCCTCCACGCCCACGTGCTCGCGCCCCAGCACCTCGGCCCAGATCTCCGCCAGGAGCGCTTCCACCGGGTCGCGCGGGGCCACCCGGGCGGCATCCGCCGCGGCGGGCTCGGGCGCGGGGAGCGCCGCGCGGTCGACCTTCCCGTTGGGGGTGAGCGGAAGGCGGTCGAGCGCCACGAAGGCCGCCGGCACCATGTGCTCCGGGAGGCTCGCCCGGAGGTGCGCGCGCAGCGCCCCCTCGTCGGCGCCCCCGGCCACCCACGCCACCAGCCGCGTCTCGCCCGCGGCGTCGCCCCGCGCCGCCACGGCGCAGTCGGCCACCCCGGGGGCGCGCCGCAGCACCGCCTCCACCTCGCCGGGCTCCACGCGGAAGCCGCGGACCTTCACCTGCTGGTCGATACGGCCCAGGTACTCCAGCGTCGCGTCGCCCCGCCAGCGGGCCTTGTCGCCGGTGCGGTACATCCGCGCGCCGGGCCGCTGCGCGAAAGGATCGGGGACGAAGCGCTCGGCGGTGAGCGCCGGGCGCCCCAGGTAGCCGCGCGTGACCTGCGCGCCGCCGACGTACAGCTCGCCGGGCATTCCCACCGGGAGCGGCGCCAGCCGCGCGTCGAGCACGTACAGCCGGGTGGCCGGCGCCGGGCGGCCGATGGGGAGCTGCCCCTCGCCCGCCGCGGCCTCGCCCAGCGGGAGCGCGTGGATGCAGCACCCCACCACGGTCTCGGTGGGGCCGTACTCGTTGACCACCACCGTGTCGGGAAGGCGCCGCCGCCAGGGCGCGAGCTGCGCGGCCAGGAGCGGCTCGCCCCCCACCACCAAGCACGCCACGCCGCCGGCGGCGTCCGTCTCCTCCAGCCGTGCTCCCAGCGCCCGCAGGTGGGCCGGGGTCAGCTTCAGCAGCGACGCGCCGGCGCCCCCCTCCAGCCGCTCGGCCAGCCGCTCCACCCCCTCGCCCTCCTCCACCAGCTCCACCCGCCCGCCCGCCAGGAGCGGAACGAACAGGCTGGTGACGGTGAGGTCGAAGGAGAGCGGGCTGTGCACCACCGAGCTCTCGCCGGGGTAGGTGCGGAGCGCCCACTCCAGGTACGCGCCCAGCTGCGCGTGCTCCACGGCCACGCCCTTGGGCCGCCCGGTGCTCCCCGAGGTGTAGAGGACGTAGGCCAGGTTCCCCGCCCCCGCGCCGCCGTCCACGCCGCCCTCGCCATCGTCCCCCTCGGCCCCGCCGTCCACCGCCACGACCTCGACGCCGGCCGGCACGGGAAGCCCGCCGCGCAGCCGCTCGCGCGTGAGGAGCACCGCGGCGCCGGAGTCGGCCAGCATGTACTCCAGCCGCTCGGAGGGGTAGCCGGGGTCGAGCGGAACGTAGGCGCCGCCCGCCTTCAGCACGCCCAGGAGGGCGGCCACCAGCTCCGGGCTCCGCTCCAGGCAGACCGCCACCCGCGTCTCGGGCCCCACCCCCAGCCGGGCCAGGCGGCGCGCCACGCGGTTCGCGCGCTCGTCCAGGGCGCGGTAGGTGAGCGACGTGCCGCGGAAGGCCACCGCAACCGCCTCGGGCGTCCGGGCCGCCTGGGCCTCGAAGCGGCGGTGGACGCGGGGTTCGGCGGGGAGCTCGCCCTCCGTGCTCCCCCACGCCTCCACCACCAGGCGCCGCTCCGCGTCGCCCAGCAGCTCCACGTCGGCAAGGCGGGTTTCGGGCGCCAGCGCCACCTGCTCCAGCACCCGGCGCAGCCGCTCCAGGAGCCGCTCCACCATCTCCGGGTCGAAGAGGTCGGCGTTGAAGGTGCAGGCCAGGTGGACGTGGTCGCCCCCCTCCAGCGTGTCGAACTGGAGGTCGAAGCGGGTGAACGGCGCCGAGACCCCCGCCACCGGATCGATCTCCAGCCCGGCGAAGTTCCCCGGCCCGCCGGCCGCCGCCTCCCGCGCCCCCGGCTCCAGGCTGAGCACCACGGAAACCAGCGGGGGGAGCCCGGGCTCACGGGGCGCCGGCGCCTTCTCCTGCAGCCGCGCGAAGGTGAAGGCCTCGTTCTCGTAGGCGTCGAGCAGCCAGCCGCGCACCTGCTGCAGGAAGTGCCCCAGGTCGCGCGGGGCTTCGGCCACGCGGCTGCGCAGCGGCAGCACGTCCACGCAGTGGCCCACCACCGATTCGGCGCCGGCGAAGGGCCGGCCCAGCGACGAGATGCCCAGCACGAAGTCGTCCTGCCCCGACACGCGGTGCAGGGTGGCCAGGAGCCCGGCCGCGACGGTGGTGAAGAAGGTGCACCCCTGGCGCCGGCTCCGCTCGCGCAGCCGCGACACCAGCGCGGGCTCCAGCGTGAGCCCCGCCGCCCCGGCCCGGTGGGTGGGGAACGGGGGACGCGGGCGGTCGTAGGGAAGGACGAGCGGGGTGGCCCCGGCGAAGCGCGCCAGCCACTGCGCCTCTTCCCCGGCGTCGTGAGCGAAGGCGGCCAGGCGCTCGGCGTACTCGCTGAACTGCACGGCCGCGGGGAGCCGCGGCGCCTCCCCCGCGAGGCGCGCCCGGAGGGCGGCCTCCAGGTCGTGCTTCAGGATCGCCGCCCCCACGGCGTCGGCGATGATGTGGTGGAAGACGAAGTGGAGGACGTGGCGCCCGGGGCCGCGCGCGTGCAGGTACACGCGGAAGAGCGGCCCCGCGGCCAGGTCGAACACCCCCCGCACCGCCTCGTCCATCGCCCGCGCCAGCCGCTCCGGCCCCGCGTCGGCCGCGGCCGGGGCCTCCACGAACACCGGGAGCGGCTCCGGGAGCGCGGCGAGGACGTGCTGGGTCTCGCCCGACGGGTCGAAGACGGTGCGCAGCGCCTCGTGGTGCGCCGCCAGGTCGGCGACGGCCGCGCGCAACGCCGCTTCGTCCAGCCGGCCGCGCACCCCGATCACGAGCTGCTCGTTGTAGGCGCGCGAGGCGTCGTCGCCCAGCTGGGCGTGCACCCACACCTGCCGCTGCGCGGGGGTGAGGGGGAAGCTCTTCGGCTCCATGGCCGCCGGCGCCTGGGGCGCGGCGACGAACTTGAGCTCGGCGGAGATCGGCACCGCGGAGGCGCGCGACGGGGCGCCGGCGGCGGCGGATTTCTCCGGGAGGAAGCCGCCCTCGCGCAGCGCGTGGATGCTCTCGCGCAGCGCCTGGACCATGCGCTCGCAGTCCTCGTCGGTGTGCGCGGTGGAGACGAAGCAGGCGCGGCCTTCCCACACGTAGATGCCGCGCTCAAGCATGTGATAGAACAGGAGGTCCAGGTACTGGTCCTCCTGGCTCTGCACGAAGCGGAAGAACGAGGCGGAGTGCAGGATGCGCAGCGGCACCTGCTCCTCGGCCAGCACCGCGCGAAGCGCGGCCACCAGGCGGCCGGCGCGGGCGTGCAGCTCATCGTACAGCGCCTGGCCGCGCTCGCGCAGGTGCGTGAGGACCGCGTGCGCCGCGGCCAGGGTCACCGGGTGCTTGCAGAAGGTGCCGGCGAAGAAGGTCTGGTCGGCGGCGGGGAAGGAGTCGTCGCCGAAGCGCCACTCCCCGCCGTCGATGGCGTCCATCAGCCCGGCCTTCCCCGCCACCACCCCCAGCGGAAAGCCGCCGCCGATCACCTTCCCGTAGGTGGCCAGGTCGGCATCCACCCCCAGCCACCCCTGCGCGCCCCTCAGCTGCAGCCGGAGGCCGGTGATCATCTCGTCGAAGATCAGCACCGATCCCGACTTGCGGGTGATCTCGCGCACCTCGCGCAGGAACTCGCGCGGCTGGTTCTCGGGATCGGCCGTGCGCACCGGCTCCACCAGCACGGCCGCGAGCTCATGGGCGTGCGCGCGGATGTACTCCAGCGCCTCGGGGGCGCCGTAGGGGAGCACCACCACGTCGTCCACCATCCCCTGCGTGGTCCCCGGCGAGGCGGGGCGCGCCTTCGCCCCCGGCGCCCCGAGTCCCTTGCGCGCCAGGATGCCGTCGAAGCAGCCGTGGTACGAGCCCTCGAAGAGGACGATCCGGTCTCGCCCGGTGACCGTGCGCGCGATGCGCAGCGCCGTCATCACCGCTTCCGACCCGGTGTTGCAGAAGGTGACGCGCTCCACCCCGGTCAGCTCGCGGAAGAGCGCCGCCACGGGGCCGGCCAGGTCGGACTGCGGGCCGGTGTGGTACCCGCGGGCCAGCTGCTCCTCCACCGCCTTCACCACGAACCCGGGGCGGTGCCCGAAGAAGTGGACGCCGAAGCCGATGGTGAAGTCGATGTACTCGTTCCCGTCCACGTCCCACAGCCGCGACCC
>DASSJS010000041.1:0-10940 GCA_035691085.1 Longimicrobium sp. | reverse complement strand
CGAGAAGCCTCGCAAACCGCGCGAGGCTCCAACAGCCTGGACCTCGCGCGACCACTTTCACTCTCCGTGGTCGCGCGCGGCGGAGTGAAACCCGCGATCTGGTATTAGATCGCTGGGATCACCACCCTGGCCCCGAGCTGGCCGCCTCGCCGCGCGGCTCCAGCTCCATCACCTCGGCCAGCAGCTCGTACGAGCGGATGCGCGCGCTGAAGTCGTGCGTCACGGTCACCACCATCACCTCGTCCACGCCGCAGTGCTCGGCGATGCGCATCAGCTCCGCGCGGACGACGTCGGGCGTGCCGGTGACCAGGCGGGCGCCGTCCAGGCCGGGCGGCGGCGGGTTCCAGCCGGGCTCCAGCTCGGTCAGCGCCTGGTCGGGGTTGGGGATGCCCCGGTCCCACCCGCGCATGATGCGCCGCCGCCACAGCTCCACCCCCGAAGCCAGCCGCCGCGCCTCGCCAGCCGTTTCGCCGCAGATCACGCTCACCGCCACGCTGGCCCGCGGCTCCGCGAGGTGGGCCGACGGGCGGAACCGCTCGCGGTACGCGCGGATGTACGACGCCGCGTCGAGCCCGCTGATGAACTGCGCGAACGAGAAGCTGGCGCCGTGCGCGGCGGCGATGTAGCCGCTGTCGCCCCCCGAGCCCAGCAGCCACAGCTCGGGGCGCCCATTGCCGCGCGGCATGGCCCGCACGCGCCCCCACGGGTGCGCGCCGCGGTCGAAGGTGTTGCCCAGCCACCCGGCCAGGTCTTCCACCTGCTGCGGAAACATCTCGATGGGAAGCGCGCCGCGGCCGTACTGCAGTGCCTGCACGGTGTGCATGTCACCGCCCGGCGCGCGCCCCACGCCCAGGTCGATGCGGCCGGGAAAGAGCGTCTCCAGCATGCGGAACTGCTCGGCCACCTTGAACGGCGAGTAGTGCGACAGCAGCACGCCGCCGGTGCCCACGCGCATGTGGTGCGTGGCGGCCGCCACCATGGGCAGCAGCACCTCGGGCGCCGAGCCGGCGAACGAGTTGGTGCTGTGGTGCTCGGCCAGCCAGTAGCGCGAGTAGCCCAGCGCCTCGCAGCGCCGCGCCAGCTCCAGCGTTTCGCGCACGGCGTCGGCGCCCGAGCCGCCCGTGCGCACGGGACTCTGGTCCACCACCCCGATCTTCAGCGGCCCCGGCATCGGCTTTCCTGTGTGCGTTTGTGGAGCGTGAAGGTGTGTGGCGTCGCCAGCCTTCGCAACTGCATGAACGCAGAGCAACGGAGATAGACAGAGATAAACAAAGAACTGCGGACTGCTGTTGCAGTTCTCTGTCTAACTCTGCTTATCTCCGCTGCTCTGCGTTCATGCAGTTGAGACCGCTGCGGCTCGCGGACGGGATGTGGGTCGCTTCGGCTCGATCCACCGCGTCGCAGATCCGCAATCGGCGGGGCTTCACATCCTGCCTTGGGCGGGTGATTCTTCACGGATGAATCATCGCCCCCTGGTTGCACGGCTGCTCCGGCCGCTGCTCGTGGCCGCAACGCTGATGCTGGGCCTGCTGGCGCCCGCGCCCGCCCCGGCGCAGGCGATGGAAGCACTCGCGTCGGGCACGGTGCGCGTGATGTACACGCCGCGGCACCGCGGACTGGCGCGGCAGGTGCTGGCGTCGGCGCGGACGCCGGTGCGCTTTCCCGGCCTGGGCCCCGTGGCGGTGCCGGAGTCGACCACCATCGTGCTGGCGCCGGACGCACAGGCGTTCGCGGCGGCCACGGGCGGCGGCGTGCCCGAGTGGGCGGGCGGCGTGGCGATCCCCGACCTGCGCCGCATCGTGCTGCCGCAGTACCCCGGCGCCCGCGTGCGTGAAGACGAGCAGGGCACCGTGCTGCGCCACGAGATCGCGCACCTGGTGCTGCACGACCGCCTGCCGGGCACCATCCCCCGCTGGTTCGACGAGGGGTATGCCGAGGTCGCCAGCGGCGGGTGGGACGTGGAAGGCGCGTGGCAGCTGCGCTGGGGCTTCGTCACCGGCGCCACGCCCCCGCTCGATTCCCTGGCGCTGGAGTGGCCCCGCCGCGCGGCCGACGCACGCACCGCCTACCTCCTTTCCGCCACGGCGGTGGACTACCTGCGCCGGCGCGGCGGCGAGCGCGGCATGGAGCTGCTCTTCGCCAACTGGCGCGAGGCCGGCAACTTCGACGAGGCGGTGCGCACCACCTTCGGCATCACCGCCGGCCAGCTGGAGGAGGAGTGGCGTTCCGACGTCAAGACGCGCTACGGCTGGCTGGCCATGCTGTCGAACGTGGCGCTGATCTGGCTGGCCGCCACGGTGCTGGTGCTGGCCGCCTGGATCCCCCGCCGCCGCCGCAACCGCCAGCGCATGGCCCAGATGGACGCCGAGGAGCGCATGCTCCCCCCGCCGCGCCCCGAGATGGCCGGCGTGGAATATCCGCTCCCCGAGCCGGATTAGGACGAGGTGGAGTGGCGTCCGCGTCACCGGCGCGCGAGAGAGGGTGACGTTGGTGGGACCCAGAGCACCAGAGGACCAGAGAACCAGAGGGCTTCGCGCTCATCCGCGTCCCTGGTGCTCTGGTCCTCTGGTGCTCTGGGTCATTCTCAACGCACTCTTCCGGGGCGGCGAGGCGCCCGCATTGCACGGTCGCCACCCTTCGGTTTCTGCGCAGAATCCCGCGCCATGCCTCGCTTTTTCACCTCCTACCCCACTCAGGTGATTTCCGGGTGATCGGGTCCCGTACCCTTCCGCCGCCGCGAGGTACGCGGCATCCCGCCGGAAGTGAACGCCCTACCCGAGAACACCGATGCCCCCCCGAGAGCAAGAGCCTCGTGCAGGAAAGCTGGACGCTGGTGGAGCCGATCGCCGACACCGCCGCCGCGCTCTTCTACGGCCGCCTGTTCGAGCTGGACCCGTCGCTGCGCCCCTGTTCCGCGGCGACATGAAGGAGCAGGGAAAGAAGCTGATGCAGATGATCACCGTTGTGGTCCGCGGCCTGAACCGGCTGGGCGACCTGGTTCCCGCCATCGAGTCCTGGGCCGCCGCCACACCGGCTACGGCGTGCGCGACTCGCACCATGACACCGTGGCCGCCCCTGCTGTGGACGCTGGAGCAGGGGCTGGGCGCCGCCTTCACGCCCCAGGTGAAGGCCGCCTGGGTGGAGGCGTACACCCTGCTGGCCACCGTGATGAAGCGCGCCGGGGCCGGCGAGGCCGGCGTGCCCTCCACGGTGCCCGTGCACGGCCACCCCGCCGTGGTCGCGGCCTGACGCATCCGGACGGCCATCCCCAGCCCCGCCCGCCGCATCCGCATGCGGCGGGCGGGGTTGACGCATTTCGGCGCGTCCGGTAGCTTTTCCGCATGCCCAGACCCACGCCCGCGCCCTCGCGCACCGCCACGCAGCCCGCCTCCGCCGACACCGGCGAGGGCTCGCTTCGCTTTTCGCCCCGCAACCTGGCGCTGCTCGGCGCGGGGCTGCTCTCCATCATCATCGGCTACGTGCTGATGAGCGGCGGCGACATCGTGCTGGCCCCGCTGCTGCTGGTGCTGGGGTACGCGGTGCTGATCCCGCTGGGCATCATCTTGTAGGACGTACCGGGGCGGTTAGCTCAGCTGGTTAGAGCACCTGTCTTACACACAGGGGGTCGGGGGTTCGAATCCCTCACTGCCCATCTCGCATTCGATCGAATGGCCCCGCGCCCACCCGGCGCGGGGCCTTTTCGTGCGGGTCCGCGGTGACGTCACCGCAGCTGCAGCGCGGACGAGACGATGAAGTACAGGAAGAGGCCGCCCGCGAACAGCGTGACCACCGCGTGGTACCGCGCGTTGCGGGTGAACGCGAGCGATGCGACCAGGATGGCGCTGACCGCGTTGCTCCACGCGCCGAAATCGGCCAGCGTCCCCGCTTCCACGCCGCGGCGGATGGCGTCGAGCGCGGGGCCGGCCGCCACGAAGGCGAAGAACCATCCCCGGTTGCCGAAGTAGTACTCGCGCAGGTCGTAGCGCTCGCCGGGCTCCATCTCGGGGAGCGCGAAGGCGGCGGCCATGTACAGCGTGACCGGGCCCGCCAGGACGAACAGGAAGTAGAAGAAGTTCCACACCGCGTCATCACGCCGCGCGAAGCTGGCCCACCACCATTCCACCTGGCTCACGAAGATCAGCGCCACCCACAGCAGCGACAGCCAGTAGGTGCGCACCCGCTTGCGGGCCTGCACCAGCCGGTGCACCGAGGTGAGCAGGTGCGTGAGCCCCAGGCCCAGGATGATGGAGATGAGCACCGAAAGGTGCTCGAACGGCGTAAGGGTGCTCATGCGGGGGCGGCGTGGACAGGATGAAAGCTCGGGCGCTGAAGTAGCACGGCGGACGGGCCGCGTCAAATCACCGCCGGCCCGATCACCCGCACAATGGCGGGAAGTGGTGCGGCCTTGCGGCGCGGCGGACGTTGGTGTCCTTTCGTCTCGCTCGCATCGACGCGAAAACTCCCCAAGACCTGGACATGGATTACACCGCCGAGGCCTGGAAGGCCCTGAGCCGGCTGCGCGAGATCACGCCGCTGGTGCACAACATCACCAATTACGTGGCCATGGACGTGAGCGCCAACGCGCTGCTGGCGGTGGGCGCCGCGCCGGCCATGGTGCACGCGCAGGAAGAGGTGGAGGAGTTCGTCTCCATCTCGCACGCGCTGGTGGTGAACATCGGCACGCTGTCGCCCGCCTGGGTCGATGCCATGCGCCGCGCCGCCGACCGCGCCGTGCAGTTGGGCAAGCCGTGGGTGCTGGACCCCGTGGGCGCCGGCGCGACGAAGTACCGCACGCAGACCGCGCGCGACCTGGCCGGCAGGCGGCCGACGGTGATCCGCGGCAACGCGTCCGAGATCCTGGCGGTGGGCGGCGGGGTGGAGGGCACGCGCGGCGTGGACAGCGCCCACGGCAGCGACGACGCGCTGGCGGCCGCGCGGGCGCTGGCCGGCCGCCTGGGCTGCGTGGTGGCCGTCACCGGCGCCGTGGACTACGTGACCGACGGCACCCGCACCCTCGCCATCTCCAACGGCCACGTGATGATGACGCGCGTGACCGCGCTGGGCTGCTCGGCCACGGCGCTGGTGGGCGCCTTCCTGGCATCGCATGACGATCCGGTGTTCGCCACCGCCGCCGCGCTCGGGGTGATCGGCCTGGCGGGCGAGATCGCCGCGCGCGGCGCCGCCGGCCCCGGCACCCTCCGCCAGCGCCTGATCGACGCGCTGTACGCCCTGGACGAGGCGGCGATGGCGGACGTGCGGATCGCGGATGCCTGAGCGGCGCCGATCCCTTCACGCGGATACGGGACCATGAGAATCGCGGCGGGCGTGCTGGCGGCGGCCGGGATCGCGCTCGCCGCCTTCGGCTGGTGGGGCACCTTCACGCAGCGAGGGAGCCGTCACTTCGACGAGATGGACGGCCTCGTCCCGTTCTTCGCGGGGTGCGCGGGTCTGCTGCTGCTCGCACTCGCGGCGGTCGTCGCGCTGGTCGCGTGGCGGCGCTCCACGCGGCGGGCTCCGGCCTGACCGTCATTCGGCCGGCGAGCTCCGCCGGCGCGCCGCCCTCCCTCACGACGCGGATTCCATCGCCTCGGCGGGCGTTTCCCTGAACAGCGCGGTGCTCAGGTAGCGCGCGCCGGTGTCGGGGGCGATGGTGACCACGCGGTGGCCGGGGCCCAGCTCGCGCGCCACCTGCAGCGCGGCCCAGATCATGGCGCCGGAGCTCATCCCCACGAACAGCCCCTCCTCGCGCGCCACCCGGCGCGCCAGCGGAAAGGCGTCCTCCTCCCACGCCTTGAGCATCCGGTCGATCACCGTGCGGTCCAGGTTGTCGGGGATGAAGCCGGGGCCCATCCCCTGGAACTGGTGCTGGCCGCGCGGCTCGCCGTGCAGCACCGCCGAGCGGCCGGGCTCCACCGCGACCACCTGGATGTTCGGGTCGCGCTCCTTCAGGTAGCGCCCCGCGCCCGAGATGGTGCCGCCCGTGCCCGTGCCGTAGACGAAGGTGTCGATGCGGCCGTCCATCGCCTCCCACAGCTCGGGTCCCGTGGTCTGGTAATGGATGCGCGGGTTGGCGGCGTTGGAGAACTGGTTGGGGAGAAAGGCGCCCGTCTCGTCGCGGATGCGCTCGGCCTCTTCGATGGCGGCCAGCATCCGCCGTTCGGGATCGGTCAGCACCAGCTCGGCGCCGTAGGCGCGCAGCGTGGCCTTGCGCTCCTCGCTCATCTGCGCGGGAAGGCACAGGACCAGCCGGTAGCCGCGCGCGGACGCCACCTGCGCCAGCCCGATCCCCGTGTTGCCCGACGTGGGCTCCACGATGGTGCCGCCGGGCGGCAGGACCCCACGGCGCTCGCCGTCCATCACCATGGCGAGTGCGGTGCGGTCCTTGATGCTGCCGCCGGGGTTCATCCCCTCGAGCTTTACCCACACCTCGGCCATCCCGGGCTCCACCACCCGCTCCAGGCGCACCGTGGGCGTGCGGCCGATGTACTGGTCGATACGTGACATCCGAATCTTCCTCCGGAGATGAAAAACGGCCCCGGGCTGCGCATTGGCAGACCGGGGCCGCGAAGCATGTCGCGTGTTTGCGCCGCTCAACCACCGGGCGCACCGCCGCGCACGCGCACCGCACCGGCCTCGCCACGGGCGAGACAGGCGTTCCGGCGACAGGTGCAGGCGATGCGGATCATGTACACGGATGCGGGTTGGCGGTTCACACGCTCATCGGACGTTCGCCCCGCGCGGGCGCGGTGTCAAGCCGCGCCCGCCCCGGCACCGTTGCCATACGCTTGCGCAACGTCACGCGGCCATGGCATTCTGTAGGGATAATTGTCCGATTTTGTGAGTCTTGCCCGGAGTTCCAAGCGCGGCCGTCGTGCGCGGCGGGGTGCGTCTCGCGCGCCATGATCGGACCTGCCGCCGGGAACCGGCGGACCCACTCCCACGCCCAGGAGGACGGATGACAACGCACCACAAGCTCCGCCTGCAACTCGACCAGCTCGAGGTCGAGACCTTCCGCACCGATGCCGTGGCGGTCGGCCGCGGCACCGTTCGTGGCCACGAGCCCTATGACACCTCCACCGGTGATTATCGCGGCTGTGCCTGTCAGACCGCGGACAACACCTGTGCTGGAAGCTGCGCGCCCTCGTGCCAGTTCACCTGCCCCGGCCGGCCGGGGTGCGAGGACAACGACACGAACTATCTCACCTGCATGATGAGTTGCGGGTGGGAGGGCGGCCAGGCCGTCGAGTTCCCCAACTGCTGAGTACCGCGCCGGTACCAACTAACCAGCCGCCCGGCGCCCCACGGTGCCGGGCGGCTGTGCCTTGGGACCCGGATTGCGCCCGGCCGTGGTGCTAATTAATTAGGACCTGGACGGCCACGTGATCGTCCGCAAGGTCCCGATCCCTTCCCGGATCGGGTTGTACGTCGCCAGCCCCTCCGCCTGTGCCGCCAGTTCGAGCCCGCGGTCGGCGGTGACGAACACGAGCGTGTCGGGTTTGTTCAACTGCGTTCGAAATCCGAGAGCGGTGGCAAGGTGCACCGCGTCGCCCGCATGGATGGCGTACTCAGGGCGCTTCCGGAGCAGATCCGACGCTTGCTCCACCACCTGGTCGGTGACGCCGACAACGGTGAAGGCACGTTCGGAGAGTTCCTTCCTGAACTGATCCACCACGGCGGGATGCTGCCGCATGTAATCGGCGGAGTGCACCCGATGGTCACGCGCATATCTGGCCAGGGCGGAGATCACCTCCGGCTCGATGAAACCTGAGACGACGAAGCCGCCCCAGCGGTCGAAGCGGCCCGTGATCTCCTTCATTCGTTTGCTTCCGTACTCTGGCAGGTACCTCTTTGCCAGGGCGCACGCATCAAGGAATTGGGGCATGGCATCAACGATGGACGATCCGGCGCATGAGCGGTGCTCCGCGATTCCAGAGCTTCTGTACGAGGCCGTTCAGCCGACGGCGCAACGCGGACCGCTCCCTGGCCGGCGGACGGAAAGAAACCTCGGGCTCAAACGGGATCCCGTTGTTGCTGGTACCAACCCGGACGGAGTAGCCCGCATCGCGCATCCGGGAGACCCAGTAAGGCTCGTCGGGGTTCTGTGTTTCATCGGTCATGCGGACGACTCTCCAAGACGTGAGATCGCGGCCGGGACCCGTTCGGCTGTGAGATGAACGATGCAAGATCCGTTGTCCATAGTCAACCACTTTGTGCAGTTTCGCGCCGAAGCGGCCAGCGGGGGGACAACGGCGGTCTGGAGGCGTAGCGAAGTGCTTGCGGCGCAACGTCCGAGGTCCGGGTGCCGTCGCGGAAGATGTGTGACGCGCATACATTGCCGTCCCGCCCGACTGACGTACCGACCAGTGACCGAGACGAACGATGAAGCTGTTCCGTGTGGCCGCCGCCGCGCTGGTGGCGGTGGGGATGATGAGCCGGCCCGCGTACGCTTGGGACGAGCTGGGGCACCGCGTGGTGGCGCGCATCGCGTGGGACCGGATGACGCCGCAGGCCCGCGCCAACGCCGTCCGCCTGCTGATGGCCGCGCCGCGCAACACCGGCCTGGGCGCGCTGATGCCCGCCGGCGGGAGCGAGGACGAGCGCGGGCGCGAGCTGTTCGTGATGGCCGCGGTGTGGCCCGACATCATCCGCGGCCGCACGCACGTGGGGAACGCGTACGCCCACGGCGACTGGCACTACGTCAACTTCTTCTGGGAGCAGAAGACCCCCGGCGGCCCCGCCATCGACCGGCCCGACAAGGGGACCGACGGGCACCTGCTGGACCAGCTCCCCGCGCAGGCCCGCACCGTGGGCGACGCGCAGGCCAGCGACTCGGCGCGGGCGGTGGCGCTCGCCTGGGTGCTGCACCTGGTGGGCGACGCGCACCAGCCGCTGCACAACAGCGCGCGCATCACCCCGCAAGACACGGCGGGCGACCGCGGCGGCAACCTGTTCCTGCTGGCCGGGCTGTACCCGCGCAACAACCTGCACGCCTGGTGGGATTCGCTGGTCGGCTTCAGCGAGCCGTGGACGGGGATAGGCGACGAGGCGGCGTACGTGGGCAGCGTTGCGTCACGGATCGAAGGGCGTTTCACGCCGGCGTGGGCGGGCGGCCGGCTGAAGCCCGGCGACTTCCGCGCGTGGTCGCAGGAGGGCGTGGCCGTGGCCAGGCAGAGCGCGTACCCCGCCTGGCTGGTGCGCGGGCAGCCCGCCCCGGCGCGCTACCAGGGGGTGAGCTGGGCCGCAGCGCAGCCGCGGCTGGCGCTGGCCGGCTACCGCCTGGCCGACGTGCTGAACCGCGCGCTCGGCGGCGGCTCGTGACGCGTTCGTGACACGCCGTTACACCGCCGTTGCGCCGGGCTGAATCGCCGGCGCGGCGGCGGGCGTATGGATGCCTGCCAACGGCCGTCCGCCGCGGCGGCCACACAGCCACCCGCTCTGGACGTGCATGCGCACCGCTGAGCAGACCGAATACAGCCACGACACCGAGCTCCGGGCCCGTCTCCAGGCGTTTTCGCCAGACGAGCCCGGTGTCGTTTTCCCCTTTTCCGCGCGTCTGGCCCTGGAACAGGGGTGGACGCGCGAGCGCACCCACCGCGTGATCCGCGAGTACCTGCGCTTCGTCTATCTGGCGATGACCGCCGGGCACCCGGTGACGCCGTCGCGGATGGTGGACGAGGCGTGGCACCTTCACCTCACCTACACGCGCAGCTACTGGGACGAGCTGTGCGCCCGCGTGCTGCGCCGCCCCCTGCACCACGAGCCCACCCGCGGCGGCACGGACGAGGACGCGAAGTTCGCCGGCTGGTACGGCCGCACGCTCGCCAGCTACCGCGCCGCCTTCGGCCAGGAGCCGCCCGAGGAGATCTGGCCGCGCCCCGGCGCGTGCGTCCGCGGGCCCGCCGAGGCGGCGTCCACCCGGGGGCAGGGGTGGCGGTGGCGGGCGAAGGGTGCCGCGTGGCTCGCGGGGATGGTGGCCGTGGGGCTGGTGGCGGTCGCGGGGATAAGCCCCGCCGCGACCGCGGTCACCGCGATGGGGCTCGCGGTCCCCGGGTTCGGGATCGGGATCGTGGTGGTGGCGGCGATCATCTTCGGCGTGCCCGCGCTGATCATGGCGGCCGAACAGCGCCGGGAGGATCGGTGGGCCGGTCCGGCACGCAGGCGGAGGCCGGGCAAGGCCGGTTCCGCGGGGACGGATGGGGGCGACGCGGGGTGCGGATTCGACGCGGGCTCCAGCGGCGGGTCGGACGGCGGGGGGCACCATGGGTGCGGCGGACACTCCGGGTGCGGCCACGGCGGATGCGGCGGCCACGGCTGCGGCTCGGGGTGCGGCAGCGGCTGCGGGGGAGGCGGCGAGTGAGCGGGAGAAGGGACGGAGATCGAAGGACAGGGCGGATTCGAGGCTCTCTCGACGCGCCGGCACGTCCCGGCGCGTCGATATTTCGTGCGTGTGTGCCTGAGGCGCGCGCGTGCTTGGCGACGACTGTTGCGAGTGTGTAGAAGAGGCTTGTCACCGCACCCGCCAGAGGTGCAAGTTGTGCCAGTCCACGCCACTATCGCCCAACTGCTCCCGGCTGGACGCTGACGGCTGGCGGCGATGCGTGAGGGATGCGCGCACGGAGTGCCGGGACGCCGCCGCGCGCGAGCGGTGTGGCGGGGGCCGCGAGGATGCCGGGCGCGGCGGTGGCCCGGCGCGGTTGGCAACGGTGGTATCGTTGCCTACCGCGCGCGCAGCCCGGCCCGGAGCGCAGCGGAGGGACACGCCCAAACTGCAGGTACGGAGGTACGGAGGTACGGAGGTACGGAGGTACGGAGGTACGGAGGTACGGAGGTACGGAGGTACGGTGGAGTGCTCCCCGTATCTTGATCCAGTAGAATGGGAGTCCACCACCCTATCGAGGGAGAGGACTCCGTGAAGAAGAAAACATATACGGCTACGCAGA
>DASSJS010000040.1:0-4837 GCA_035691085.1 Longimicrobium sp. | reverse complement strand
CCCGCGGAGCGCGGGGAGGGGGCCGGGGGGAGGGGGCCGCCGCGGCCGCGCCGATGCCGTCCACCGCGCGGGCGACGGTGTGCGCCGTGCCGTTGTTGCCGTGGTTGCCGCGGATTCATCCGCCCCGGCTGCGAGGCGGAGGATCCACTTCGGAATCCGCGCGCCTCCGATCCCGCGTACTCCGTACCCCGTACTTTCGTACCGGGCTAACTTGACTCGCGCGTCACCCGCCGTGAGCTTGTCGCACCCCGTCATCCCGAGCATGAAAGCGCGTCCCTGAAGATGCAGGCCGAAACGTACGCCAGGCTGGTGATCCTCGAGACGCTGATCGACGCCGAGGTGGGCTTCTGGCTGGAGCACCATCCAGTCTCGCCCGACCGCTTTCGCGAGGGGCTGGTGGCGCGCGTCAGCGACCTGCTGGACGAGATCGACCGGCTGGACGAGGTGGCGTCGGGGCGGGTGTACGACGCGCTGGTCGACTTCCTGAGCGACCTTCCCGACAACGACGCGGGGATGGTGGAGACCGCGCTCCGCTTCAAGCGCGAGGTGGACCGGCTCACCGACCGCGCGCTGGAGCCGCGCGACCGCGACGACGCCAGCACCTGGGCCGTGGTGCTCGACGAGCTGCTGGAGGAGCTGGGCGCCGAGTACCCCGCCTGCGGCCAGGGCCCCGCCGCCGACCCGCGCGCCTGCCTGCGCGCCCGCGCCCTGGCCCGCGCCGCGCGTGAGGCCGGCGAGCGGATGGTGGCGGCGAAACGAACGAACGCGCGCACCATGCTGCGCGACGACCTGGACCGCCTGTTCCTGGCCGTGGAGCACCGCGCCCTGTCTCCCGCCGAGGTGGACGCGCTGATCCGCGCGCCGCAGCGCATCGCCCGGCGCGCGCGCCCCAGCCCGCTGCGCACCGTGGGCGCCTACGTGATGGGCCAGCTCCTGAGCCGCCGCCCCAAACGCCCGCGCCTCCCGTAGCATCATCGGCTCGAGGTGCGGCCGGGGTGGCGAGAAGGCACCGAGGCTGGCGCCCAAGCCCAACGCACTCGCGCACTTCCGCACTTGCGCACCTGTTCGTCCGCCGCGCCGAAGCATCGGCGACGAACCGAAGAACGAAAGGCACTGCACGATGGACATCAAGACCGGCGAGCGGCGGCTGGTGAGCATCCGCCGCTTCGTGCCCCAGCACCGCCGCGGCGAGTACGCCGACATCTGGGCCACGCTGCACGCGGCGGCCACCTCGCAGGGGGCGCACGCTTGGCACTTCATGAGCTCCGACACGCCGGGCGTGTTCCTGGAGTTCCTGGAGTTCGGCCCCGAGAGCGACGTGCGCAACGACCCGCAGGTGCTGCAGTGCATCCGCGAGCTGCACACCGAGTTCGGCATGCCCTATCCCACCCCCAACACCCTGGAGGAATGGGTGGAAGTGACGACCCGGCCCCGCGAGGTGCCATGAGCGCCAGCGATCGTGACCGCCTGCTGGCGCTGCTGCTGGAGCGCTCGTTCCGCGTGGGTGACTTCGTGCTCTCGTCCGGCGCGCGCAGCAGGTATTACGTGGACGCGCGGACCACCACCACGCACGCCGAGGGGCAGGCCGTGGTGGGCCGCCTCGGTTTGGCGGCCATCCGCGCCGCTGGGCTGCGCCCCGCCTCGGTGGGCGGGCTCACGCTGGGCGCCGACCCGGTGGCCTACGCCATCGCGCACGCCAGCTGGATCGGCGGCGACCCGGTGAACGCCTTCACCGTGCGCAAGGAGCCCAAGGCGCACGGCACCGGCAAGCGCGTGGAAGGGTGCTTCGCCGCGGGCGACGAGGTGGTGGTGATCGAGGACACGGTGACCACCGGCGGCAGCGCGCTCAAGGCCATCCAGGCGGTGGAGGCCGAAGGCGGCAAGGTGCTGGCCGTGCTCGCCCTGGTCGATCGTGAGGAAGGCGGCCGCGAGGCCATCGAGCGCGCCGGGTACGCCGTGCACTCGCTGGTGCGCGTGAGCGAGCTGCTGGCGGCCAGCGGGGGTGACGGCGAGAGCTGACAGCGCATGCCGCGGCGCCGCGGGCCTTCTCCCTGGCGCTTCAGGCGCGCGACTGCGTCGCGTCCAGAAACGCCTGTCCCTCCCCCAAACCGCTGGGGGAGGGTTCTTCGTCGATTTAGTTGCAACGTGATCGCACCGGAGCTCACCGACGAGTGGCTGCAGGCTCGGAATGCGCTGAGTATCGAAATTTTTTCAGGAACACCCGCTTTCGTCGTTCGCCCCGTCGTCTGCGCCTGCAGGCTTCGCTCACTGCGTCATCAGGGGAAATCGAGCCCTCCCGGTCCTCCGTGCGTCTCCGCAGCCGTCGTGGAACGGCGAATGATCGCCATCCTGCCATCGACGCGCAGGACGTGCACGACGGCCGGACTCGCCTCGTGATCCCCTGATCGATCCGTTGAGACAGCCGGACTTCCGTGAGTGGCCGCGGGGGCGAGGAGGGTCTTTCCAAAAAAATTTCGATACTCAGCGCGAGCGCCGCCTGCAGCCACTCGTCGAAAGGATCGGTGCGAGCGACCTGCTGCAACGAAATCCGCGATGAACCTTTTTGTTTGTGCTTCGCGCAGGCGACTTCATCTCGGAACGGGGCTCTCGGGGTGACGGCGAGATGCCGTGTTCGCCGGATCAGATCATCCCCGCCGCGTCCGGCAATCTCCGCCGCACCTCCTCCGCGGTCGCGGCATCGTCCGACATCATCGTGAAATCCGCGAAGTCGAAGCCGGGGGCCACGGCGCAGGTGACCAGCGTGTAGGCGCCGGTGGTGCGCGCGGCCTGCCAGTCGCCCGCGGGGATCACGGCGATGGCATCGATCCTGTCCCCGGGCGCGGCCAGGGTGTGCGTGCTCATCTCGGCCAACTCGGCGTCGATGTGGAGCAGCTCCAGCGCGTCACCTTCCACCCAGGTCCACGCCTCGTCGCTGGTTACGCGGTGCCAGCGGCTGTACGCACCGTCGGCCAGGAGGAAGTAGATCACGGTCAGCGCGTTGCGGGAGCCGCGCGAATCGAACGGCTGCACGCGGCGCACTCCGCGGAACACCTCGCGATACCAGCCGCCCTCGGGGTGCGGCTGCAACTCCAGCGTGCGGATCAGCTCTTCGGCGCGGGGATGCACGTCTCTCCTGGGTAGATGGGGGATGATGGGCACTTCGCGGTTCCATCTTTTGCGGTTTGGCCACCGCCCGCGCAAGGGCGGCGCCGTCTCCCGCGCGCGACCTCATCGCTGACCGTGGCGCAACTCTCTGCGCGCTCTGAACGTGCCCTGGAGAGAAGATGGGGCGCGGGATTTGCGGCGGGTAATGTGCGGCGTTCGGCAGGGGTACACGCCGCTACGCAGCACAACCGCGGGCGAACGCGAGCAGACGGGCATGCCTGGCTGGCATTCGCCGCACACCTCACCCAAACGGAGGAACCATCATGCGGACAGCCAAATTGAAGCTGGAAGAGATCGAAGTCGAGTCGTTCGACACCGGGCAGACGGAGGACGCGAGCGGAACGGTGCACGCCAACGAGCTCATCTCGATCGAGGGGACCTGCCCCGGACAGACGGCGATGTGCACGGCCTGCAGGCCGCTGCAGTGCTACTGAGCCGGCCGTAAGCGCCGTCTCCGCCCCACCGCGGCGGAGACGGCCACCCGTGCGCCGCGGAATGCAGCCCCGTCCGCGGCGCACGCCCGAAAGGCTTGCGCATCGCGGTCCTCGCCTGAAAGATCCCCATCGATCCCGGTTCCCACGACGTTCGCTCCGCGCACCGTCACCGCGCCGCCGACGATGCCGGTAGTCCGCGCAGGCGGACTTCGTGTAGCCGTTGCAGCGAATTCATTCGACCCTGCTCCCCGCCGATTCCAATGATCCCTCGCCGCATCGCCATCCCGGCCCTTGCCGCCGCCACGCTCACGCTCGCCGCCTCGTCCGCGGACGCACAGCAGGCTGGACAGGCGCAGGAGCGCTATCCCACGCAGTGGAACGCAAGGACGGCGAGCGCGCCGGCGGTGCGCGACGCGCTGCGATGGATCGAGACGAACTTCCCGGCGCAGGTGCAGGAGTGGGTGCGCATCACCCAGACCCCGGCGCCATCGACCCAGGAGCAGCGGCGCGCCCAGTACGTGGCCGAGCAGATGCGCGCCGAGGGGATGGAGGTGAGCACCGACTCCATCGGCAACGTCACCGGGCGGCGAAAGGGGAGCGGCGGCGGGCCGGTGATCGTCTTCGCCGCGCACATGGACACGGTCCACCCCATCGACACCGACGTGACGGTGCGGGTGGACGGCGGCATCCTGCGCGCCCCCGGCGTGTTCGACAACTCCGCGAGCGTGGCCGACATGCTGGCGGTGATCCGCGCGATGAACCGGGCCAACGTGCGCACCCGCGGCGACATCGTGATGGTCGCCACCACGCAGGAAGAGCTGGGGCTGCGCGGGATGGACTGGTGGCTGGCCCACAACCCCCGCCCCGACATGGTCGTCGCCGTCGACGGAGGATTGGGGCCGGTGAGCTATGGCGCGCTGGGCATCTACTGGACGCGCTACCACTTCACTGGCGAGGGGAGCCACACCAACACCAGCACCGGCAAGCCGCACCCCGCGCACGCCATGGCGGACGCCATCAGCTCGATCTACCAGCTGCGCGTTCCCGAGGGGCGCGGCGGCGCCGTGTACAACGTGGGGATGGTGGGCGGCGGCAAGGTGTTCAACGCCATCCCGCAGGACGTGTGGTTCACCGTGGACCTGCGCTCGGTGAACCCCGCGCTGCTCGACTCGCTCGACACCGAGATCAACCAGCGCGTCCGCGCCGCCGCGCAGGCCAACCGCGTGGGCACGCAGGCC
>DASSJS010000039.1:0-12385 GCA_035691085.1 Longimicrobium sp. | reverse complement strand
GGGAACAGGGAACAGGGAACAGGGAACAGGGAACAGGGAACAGGGAACAGGGAACAGGGAACAGGGAACAGGGAACAGCCTGCGGAGATCGCGCGGGGCGAATCCGGGCCCTCACCACGTCCTTCTCGCGCATCCGTGCGTGAGCCCGAGTCACCGGGCGACACAAATCGATCCATATGGGCTATCTCACATGCTTCGGTCTCGCCAAGCCAGCTCCCGCCGTGGCACGGAGGACACCCGCATCCGCGAGGGGTAGCCTCGCCGCCTTCGTTCTTCTATTCTGACGGGATACGCGTGGGTAACGTCAACGGTTAGAAAGGGAGCGAGACGATGAAGAAGATCGGCCTGGATGTAGCCAGCCTCGAGGTCACATCGTTCGAGCCGGCGGCGGCGGAAGCGCAGGTGCGCGGCACGGTGAAGGGGCATGTGCGGACGCAGTATCCGAACGAGACGTGCGGAACCTGCGGAGAGACGTGCCAGATGGGAAGCTGCGCGTACACCTGCGATGTGGGGCTGACCGGCTCGCCCTGCGTGTACTGCTAGACGGCGCCGCCGCGGCGCTCCCCAAGACGCAGCCCCGGCGCGAGAAGCTCGCGCCGGGGCTGCGTTCGTATCGTGCTCCCTCGATCGCCCGGCGCCTACGGGGTGCTCGGCCCTACTCCGGCGAGCCGATGCGGGCGCGGACGTCGTCCAGGAACACGCTGGGGAGGATGGGCTTGATCATCACGCTGTCGAACCCCTCGTCCACCAGCCCCTCGCGGTCGATGGAGAGCGCCATGGCGGTGAGCATCACCACGGGGATGCCGCGGGTGCGCGGATCGGCCTTGAGCGCGCGGGTGGCCTCGCGGCCGTCCATCACGGGCATGGCCAGGTCCATCACGATCAGGTCGGGGCAGTGCTCCAGCGCCAGGTCCACCGCTTCCCGGCCGTTGTGCGCGCCCAATGTGTGATAGCCCGCCCGTTCCAGCATCATCTGCAGGGCGGAGCGGTTGTCTTCGTGGTCGTCGGCGAGCAGGACGGTTTTCGGCATTGGCGCCGGGCGCAGGGTGTTGCCGGGGTCTGGCGGGTACACCACGAAGCTGCCGCACGCCACGGCACTTCGCAAGCGGCCGCTCCCCATTCGTGGAAGGGATGCACGGATCGCCCGCTGGGCGCGCAAGAAGTTTGCCCGCCGCCGCTCAGCCGCCGAACAGCTCCTCCTGCACCTCGAGCTTCGCGGGGTAGATCACGCCCCCGTCCGCCTGCGGGAGCGCGTGCTCCGACAGCCGCGCGGGCGACGCCGGCCCCGGCCCGATGATGTCGAGCACCGGGATGCCGCGGGCCAGCAGCGCGTCGGTGATCAGCCGCCGGTGGCAGCGCCAGGGCACCGCCTCGGCGCACATGATCACCGCCGTCCGCTCGCGCGAGAGATCGATCAGCTCGCCCAGGGCGGCGCGGAAGGGCGGCGTGGCCATGTAGTCTGCATAGGCGCGGAAGGCCTCGTTGCGCCACGCGGTGTTCGGCGACGTGGCGCTGATGCCGCTCGCGCGGCGGCCGCCCAGCGCCTCGGCGTGGCGATAGCCGATCCCCGCCGCCGCGAGCGAGGCCTCGAGCGCGCCGCTGCCGAAGTGCGGGTGCCGCCGCGACCCGGGAAAGCGCCGCACGTCCACAAGCACCTCGACGCCGTTCTCGCGCAGCAGGGCGATGAACTCCTCGATCGTCCGCGTGGAGTGGCCGATGGTGTAGACGGGCTGCGGGTCGGGCATCGGCTGAGGCGAACGCTTCGGGTCCGGGTGTGAAGATGCGACTGGAGTCGCGGCTACAACTGCACAAAGTCCGCCTGCGCGGACTGCTCGTCCAGACCGTGGCGTGCGGCAGGGCACCGGCATGGCCGCGGCAGGGAGCCGCGGGATCTGGGCGGATGTTCCGCCGTGCGGGCGGTCTCGAGGGTACGGAACGTGGTTGGACGGCGGAGGATCGGGCAGGGCGGCGGAACGAGTGTCCGCAGAGCGAGTATACGCTTGCGGTGCAAGCGGTTGCGTGAGGGATGCGCGCCCGGAGGGCCGGGACGGCGCCGCAACGGCGGTTTGTTGCGGCGGTGGCCCGGCGCGGTTGGCAACGGCTGTATCGTTGCCTACCGCGCGCGCAGCCCGGTTGGGCGCCTCGGCGCCCAACACGCCCAAACCACACCGTTCCCAATGCGTTCCGCCGGTTCCGGAGACGACGCTTCGGTAAATCGACGGTCCGCCCCTGTTCCGTATCCCCCGTACCCTTGTAGTTTCCGCGCCATGAAGGACAAGATCGTGATTCGGGGGGCGCGGCAGCACAACCTCAAGAACCTGGACCTGGACCTGCCGCGCAGGTCGGTCATCGTGGTCACCGGCCCCAGCGGGTCGGGGAAGAGCTCGCTGGCCTTCGACACCGTGTATGCCGAAGGCCAGCGGCGCTACGTGGAGTCGCTGTCCACCTACGCCAAGCAGTTCCTGGACCGGATGGAGAAGCCCGACGTGGACCGCGTCGAGGGCATCTCTCCCGCCGTGGCCATCGAGCAGCGCAACCCCACCAAGACCAGCCGCAGCACCGTGGGCACCGCCACGGAGGTGTACGACTACCTGCGCCTTCTCTGGGCGCGCGTGGGCCGCACCTTCTGCCCGGGCGACGGCCACGCCCCCTGCGGCCGCGAGATCCGCCCCGACACCGTGCAGTCCGCCGCCGACGCCGTGCTGCGCCTGCCGGAAGGGACGCGGATCATGGTCGGCTTCCCCCTCCCCCGCTCGGCCCGGCTCACGCACGCGCTGGTGGTGGAGAACCTCCGCGCGCTCGGCTTTCTCCGCGTGCTGGCCGACGGCCGCGAGCTGCACCTGGACGACGTCCCCGCCCAGGGCGCCAGCGTGGACCTGACGGCCGCGCAGGAGCTGGTGGTGGTGGTCGACCGCCTGAAGGTGGATCCCGAGGAAGCCGGGCGGCTGGCGGACTCGCTGCAGATGTCGTTCGGCGAGGGCGAGGGCGAGGCGGTGGTCGTCCCCGTCGACGGGCAGACGATGCGCTTCACCGAGCGCTTCCGCTGCCCGGACCATCCCCGGATCGAGTTCGCCACGCCCAGCCCGCAGCTGTTCTCGTTCAACAACCCGTACGGCAGCTGCCCCGAGTGCACCGGCTTTGGCGCGGTGCTGCAGTTCGACGATTCGCTGATCGTCTGCAATCCCCAGCGCTCGCTGGCCGAGGGCGCGGTGGACCCGTGGCGGATGCCGCGCTACGAGACGCGGCGGAAGAAGCTGTACGACTTCGCCCGCAAGGAAGGCGTCTCGGTCGACACGCCCTGGGCCGAGCTGCCGGCGGGCTTCCGCGAGCAGGTGCTGCACGGCACGCGCGGGTTCCAGGGCGTCTACTCCTTTTTCGAGGACCTGGAGGAGAAGCGCTACAAGCAGTACATCCGCGTCTTCATCCGCCAGTACCAGACGGCGCAGACGTGCCCGGTGTGCAACGGCGCCAAGCTGCGCCCCGAGGCGCTGTGGGTGCGCGTGGGCGGCCGCACCGTCGCCGACGTGGGCGCCATCGAGCTCACCCGCCTGCGCCCCTGGCTGGCCGCCCTCCGCGACCCCGCCGCCGCGGGGGCCGACGGCGACGCCTGCGCCGACCGGCCGCTGACCGAGCAGGAGCGCGCCATCGCCGACACCATCCTGAAGGAGCTGGACGCGCGCGTCGGCTTCCTGGACGACGTGGGGCTGGGCTACCTGACGCTGGAGCGGCAGACGCGCACCCTGAGCGGCGGCGAGGCGCAGCGGATCACGCTGGCCAACTCGCTGGGATCGCGACTCGTGGACACGCTGTACGTGCTCGACGAGCCGACCATCGGCCTCCACCCCGCCGACAACGACCGGCTGCTACGCCTGCTCGTCCGCCTGCGCGAGCACGGCAACACCGTCCTGGTCGTCGAACACGACCCGGAGGCCATGCGGCTGGCCGACTGGCTGGTGGAGCTGGGCCCCGGGAGCGGCGAGCGCGGCGGCGACCTGGTGTTCAATGGCACGCTCGACGAGCTGCTGAAGGCCGACACGCTCACCGGCCGCTACCTGAGCGGGCGCGAGGAGATCCCGGTCCCCACGCGGCGCCGCCACATCACCGGGGTGAAGATCCGGCTGGAGGGGGCGCGAGAGCACAACCTGCGCGGCGACCGGGTGGAGATCCCGCTGGGCACGCTCACGGCGGTGACGGGGGTGAGCGGGTCGGGGAAGTCGACGCTCGTGCACGACGTGCTGTACCGCGCGCTGGAGCGCGAGCTGGGCGGCGGCGAGACCAGCGCCAAGCGCCACCTGGGCGAAACCGTGGGCGCGTACGACCGGCTGAGCGGCGCCGCGCTGCTGAAGGAAGTGGTCCTGGTCGACCAGTCGCCCATCGGCCGCACGCCGCGCTCCAACCCGGTCACCTACATCAAGGCGTGGGACGAGGTGCGCCGCATCTACTCGTCGCTGCCGGAGGCGCGGAAGCGCGGCTTCGGGCCGGGGCACTTCTCGTTCAACGTGGACGGGGGGCGCTGCCCGGCGTGCAAGGGCGAGGGGCAGGTGCAGGTGGAGATGGTGTTCATGGCCGACGTGTTCGTCCCCTGCGAGGTGTGCAACGGCGCGCGCTTCAAGCCCGAGGTGCTGGAGGTGCGCTACCGCAACGCCAGCGTGAAGGACGTGCTGGAGATGACCATCGACGGCGCCATCCGCTTCTTTCTCCAGGAAGACCGGCTGGGCCAGGCGCTGTGGCACCTGCAGCAGGTGGGGCTGGGATATCTCCGGCTGGGCCAGCCCGCGCCCACGCTCAGCGGCGGCGAGGCGCAGCGCATCAAGATCGCGCGCGAGCTGGCGCAGGGCGCGCGGCGCGGCGGGAAGAAGCTCTACATCCTGGACGAGCCCACCACCGGCCTGCACCTGGATGACATCAAGAAGCTGCTGCGCGTGCTGGGCACCCTGGTGGACGCGGGCCACACGGTGCTGCTGATCGAGCACAACCTGGACGTGATCAAGGCCGCCGACTGGATCGTGGACCTGGGCCCCGGCGCCGGCCCCGACGGCGGCCACGTGGTCGCCATGGGCACGCCCGAGGAGGTGGCCCGCGTGCGCGAGAGCCTGACCGGGCAGTACCTGGCGAAGATGCTGGAGGACGCGAAGACGCGGCGAGAAGCGTAACCGCGGAGGACGAGGGATGCTCACGCAAAGGCGAAAGCTCGGCACCCTGCGCAGTCGGGTGACGTGGCAGAAGTTGCGGTATCCCGGCAGCACCGATATCGAAGTGTTCCACGCCATGCAGGAGGCGAGCGCGAGGGCCAGCCGCGAATACGTGGAGAGACGTCGAAACCGGTCGAGAACCGCAAATCCAATCGATGCGGAGCAGGACAGGTACCCCTCCGTTGCATCGATCTGCCGCCGTTGAACTCCGCGAAGGCGGAGTGTGTGCCGTTGTAGCGGCGAGTTCACTCGCAAACTCGCCGTCGATCCGCCGCCGGAAACTCACCCGACGCAACGCAACTCCAGAGAGCCTCCGGAGATCCGACCATGGCCGTATCGCGCGAGTACCGCGAGTTCGTGCTGGAACAGCTGGGGCGCGTCGTTGCGGTGACGTCGCGCAGCATGTTCGGCGGGGTGGGGATCTATGGCGACGGGCTGTTCTTTGCCCTGCTCGACAACGACACCGTCTACCTGAAGGTGGATGACAGCAACCGCGGCGACTTCGAGGCCGCGGGGATGGGGCCGTTCTCCCCCTTCGGCGACCCCGCGATGGTGATGCAGTACTACGAGCTTCCCGCCGACCTGCTGGAAGACGCCGACGCCCTGCACCCGTGGGTGTTCAGGGCGCTGGACGTGGCCCGCGCCGCGCGCAAGAAGAAGCCCGCGAAGAAGAAGCCCTGACGGCGGCTCGTCTCCCCGCGCGTCCCACTTCGTCCAGCGGCGGGCGGACGGCCGCGGCGAGGCTTGGAAGCCGCGTCTCCTGACCGTATGTTGCTCGAAACCGACGTTGTCGCTGGTACCGCAGGATTCGCCCTCTCCCGATCCCCTCCAGCACCGGATTCGCCTCCGATGAACCGACACTTCGCCACCGTAGCCGCCGTGCTCTGCGCCGCCGCGGCCCTGCGCGCCGCTCCCGCCGCCGCGCAGACCGACACCGCGGCCGCGGTGACCGCCGCGGCACCCGCCAACCCCGCCGCCCCCCAGGCGCAGGAAGCCGTCTCCACCGGCGACGCGGTGCGAGCCGTGCGCGCCCGCCGCAACATCAACCTGATCACCTACGAAGAGGTGCAGAGCACCAAGGTGGCCGACGCGTACGAGCTGATCCACAATCTCCGTCCGTCGTGGCTGCGCACCCCGCGCGGCTCCATGTCGATCGCCATGCAGATCGACGTGGCCGTGTTCAAGGACGGCGTACGGATGGGAAGCCGCGAGGCGCTGCACACCATCCCCATCACCGCCGTGCGCACCATCCGCTTCTACACCGCCGTGGACGCGCGCCAGAAGTTCGGCGGAGACAGCTCGGCCGGCGCGATCGAGATCTCGTCGCGCTGAGCGTTTCACGGAGGATCGATGTTCCGAGGCGGGGCGGGAGAGCGCGGTGCGTTCTCCCGCCCCCGTTGCATGGTGGATGCACGTAACCGCATCGCATCAGACGAGATAGGCCGGTGTGCCCGGGCGACCGGCGTGCCGCGTGCGGGGTATCATCCCGCACCCGCGCGGGCCGATCCGCGGAGCGTGGATCCTGCACGGGCGGTCCAGCCGTACATCCATGGGTGGGGAAGACGACAATCGAACGAGAGAGGGATAGATGGCCGAGAAGGTCCGCAAGAGCGACCAGGAGTGGAAGGAGCAGCTCACCCCCGAGCAGTTCCAGGTCACGCGCAAGAAGGGAACGGAGCGCGCCTTTACCGGCCAGTACTGGAACGACCACACGCCGGGCACCTACCGCTGCGTGTGCTGCGGCCAGGAGCTGTTCCGCAGCGACGACAAGTTCGAGTCCGGCACGGGGTGGCCCAGCTTCGTGCGGCCCGCCGCCGAGGGTGCCGTGGAGGAGCACGACGACCGCTCGTGGTTCGTGCGCCGCACCGAGGTGGTGTGCAGCCGCTGCGATGCCCACCTGGGCCACGTGTTCAGGGACGGCCCCCGGCCCACCGGCCTGCGCTACTGCATGAACAGCGCGGCGCTGAAGCTGGATCCCGCGGAGGGATGACGGCCTCCGAGACTGGACGGGCGGCGCGCACGCCGTGGTACATCGGCGTGCGCGCGGCTACTCGAAGGGCGAATCACACCGATCGTGCCGTTTCATTCGAAAGATGAAAAACCGACGGATCGGTCCAATCGTGCGGTGGTGCGGAACCCCGCTGTCCGGAGTGAGCGTTACCCCCTTGCGGACCGACCTTCGGCGCCATTAGCTTCGAGGGAGAAACCCCTCCCTGAACGCTCGTGATACTCCACGCCATGCCGCACACCCTCCGGGCCAAACGGCACACCCGCTCGCTCCCGCTGCCCAAGGAGGGGGCGTCCATCGGCACGCTGCGCCAGGCCGCGCGCATCTACGTGGACGCCACCTCGCTGCGCCACGCGGCGCGCGACATCGGGATGAGCCCCACCGGGCTGCGCGGCTTCATCGACGGGGCCGACCCGTACGTGAAGACCACGCGCAAGCTGACCGAGTGGTACGTGCGCGAGATCCAGAGCCGCAGCGGCGAGCTGAGCCGCGATTCGGCCGGGTCGGCGCTGTCGCTGCTGGTGCAGCACCTTCCCGCCCAGCAGCGCGGCCTGACCATGCTGCAGATCCTGGATCTGCTGGACCGCCGCTGCCGCGAGACCAGCACCGCCCGCCCCGCGTGGCTGGTGGACCTGCGCGAGGAAGGCGGCACCGGCTGATCCATCGGGCGGGTAACGCCAAGCCACCGGGCTGAGCCCTGGCTCGGTCTCTGAAGGCAAAAGCAGGGCAGCACGGGACGATATCCCGCGCTGCCCTGCTTCGTTTCCCTCTCCCTGCGGCGATCAGACCGGCCGGCCGGCGACACGCTGGGCGCGGCGGCGCTCGCGGCCTTCCTCGCGCAGGCGCGAGAGGACGGTGTTGAGCTCGCGGGCGGCCTGCTCGAAGGCGCCGCCGCGGCGCAGCTCGGCGGCGCCGGCGCCCACGAACTCGCCCACGGCGCGCCGCAGCGAGCGGTCGGTGCTGTAGCCGCACGCCCAGGCGGCCGCGTACACGGTGCGCCCGGGGTCGTCCAGCAGCATGCAGGCGAGCAGGATGCGCATCCACGCCTGCACCTGGCGCGGGGGCGGAAGGTCGGCGCGGCTGCAGCGCTCGGTAAGGGTGCGCGGCGCCACCTGGAGCAGCGCGGACAGCTCGGGCGCGCCGCCGCCCTCCACCGCCACCTCGGCCGCGGCCAGCAGCAGGTTGCGCGCGTCGCCGCCCACGCCCGTGGCCAGCGCCCGCTCGAGCCTGCGCTTGAGCGGGCGCGCGTGCGCCTGCCGCAGCCGGGCGTGCAGCGCGCGGGGAGTGCCCTCGGGGCCGGTGTCCACCACCTCGGCCACGCCCCACTCCAGCAGCGTGGCCACGTCGCCCATCGTGTCGGCCTGCAGCGGAAAGGCCGCCACCACGGTGAGCGACGGGAAGCGGCCCAGCAACTCGTGCAGCCGGGGAAAGGCATCGCCCGGACGGGTGCCGGCATACGGGTCCAGCAGCACCACCGCCGAGGGAGGCGCCGTTCTGACCACCTCGTCCACCTCGGCCCAGCTTACCGGCCCCTCCACGGCATAGGGCGCGGCCACGCGCTCCAGCCCCGGCAGCTGAACGCCTTCCAAAACGATCAGCCGGCGCGTGTTACGCCTCTTCATCCAGAACCCGAGTCTCGTTTTGGGCGGTCATTTCATGTGAAAGACGCGTTGTGATGTCCAGATCAACGCGTCAACTTTGCTCCGTGACCCTGGTACTTCCCCGTCCCAAAGTCCCGGAGAATCCCCATGAGACTCAAGGCCCTGCTCGCGATTTCCGCCCTGCTCCTGGCCGCCGCCTGCACCGCCGACGTCACGGCGCCGTCCACTTCCCGGACTCCTACCGTGCAGCGCGCCGACGGCGGTCTGCCGATCATGGGCTCGGGCGGGTTCGCCGACACGACCGCGGTACCGCCCCGCTGACGTGTCGTTCATGCCGCCTCGCCCACTTCGGCAAGGAGCGTGACCATCTCCGTCGCGAACTGGTCAACGGCGGGGATGGTCGTGCGCCGCTCCGGAACCACCTCGTCCACCGACGACAGGTCGCGGCGGGCAATGGCTTCGGAAAGCTGTTCGGCCAGCACCAGCACGTTCGCTTCCTCGTGATCACGTGCGGCGGCGGATGCCTCGAGAGCGATCCCGGACGCGAGTTCCCAATCGCTCAGCGCGACGGCGCCATAAGCCATCTCGAGCAGCGCCGCCGCGAGAGATTCACGCGATTCCAACTTCAGTTGAAGCGCGCGCGCTTCGGCATGGTAATGTTCGAAAAGCTCACGATCTCCCACCGACCCGGCGGCGCGAGCCATGTTCCCCGCGAGCCGTACAGCCAGATCCGGAGTACGGAAGTGCGGGCGCAGGGCTTCGAACACGCGGATCGCCCGGGCAGCATTGCCCTGGCCGATCCAGTAGTACGCGACGTCGTGCACCAGGCGCGGGAGCCTCGGCGAGTAGCGGTACGCGGCAACGGCGGCCCGGGCGAAACGGTCAGCCTCGGAACGCTGGCCATCGTTCATGGCCATGATGAACAGGTCGTGCAGCGCCATGCCTTCCTGTTCGCGCAGGCGCCAGCGCCGGCTGATGCGCAGGGCACGGGTGTGGAAGCCGCGGGCAGCGGGGAAGTTACCACGCTGCACCAACAGGTTTCCCAGTGCGGTGAGCGAGCGGGCCTGGGTCTCGCCGTCCTTCTGCGACACGGCCACGCGGTAGGCGCGGCGGAGCCAGCGCTCGGCCGAGCGGCCCTCGCCGTGGGTGCGCAGGAGCCGGCCGGCCAGCCAGGCGTAGCGCGCCTGCAGCGGGCTGGCCAGCGCGGCCGCCTCGGCAAAGGCCAGCGCCGCGCGCACGGCGCCGCGGCCCAGGGCCCAGTCCGACACGCAGACGCACGCCCACGACAGGCGCCCCTCGCCCACCGGCGTGGAGGCGAGCTCGCCCACGATCACCGCGAGCGGAAAGCGCACGTCGGGCTCCAGCGTGCCGGTGAGCAGCGCGCGCTCCCACGCCTCCATGTATTCGGGGTCGAACAGCGCCTCGCGCTGGCGCTCGGACTGCGCGGTCCACAGGTGCACGGCGCGCAGCACCTGCCACACGGCAAAGGCCATGTCGGGCGCCACGCCGGTGAGCAGGTTGGGTCCCAGCGGGGTGCCGGTGGCGATCACGGGCCCATCGGGAAGGGCGGAAGGGGCGTCGGTTTCTGGCGGCATGGTTGGGCTCCGGCGGCTCTGAACGGGGCGTAATCTTTTCCGGCCTATTCTAAGCGTGGAAGGCCGGAAAGTCCACAACGCGAACCGACCGCCCCGCTAAGGCCACCGGGCGAAATCCCGCCGTGGTGGTTGTGCTGGTAAAGGGTACAAAGTAAGCTGTATGTTCGTCCGATTTGTCAACCTGTCACGGGCAAGGCTCGTGCGGAGGCCGCCAAGAATGACCGAACGACCCCTCACCTCGCTGGAGCGGCTGCGCGAAACGGTGGCGCTGCGTGTCCAGGCCACCTCGTTGCGCGCCGTGGCGCGGCAGGTGGGGATGAGCCCCAGCGGGCTGGAGAAATTCCTGTCCGGCGGCACTCCGTACTCGCGCAGCCGGCAGAAGCTGCAGGACTGGTGGGAGCGCGAGGGCTCGCGCCCCCGCAACGAGGTGTCGCCCGAGGGGATCGAGGTGGCGGTGGGCGCGCTGGTGCGCGACCTTCCCCCCGAGTTCCGCGCCGAGGCGGTGCAGCGGCTGATCGCCGCGCTGCGCGACGTGTACGACGAGCAGGGCGCCGCGTTCCCCCCCTGGCTCGACACGCTGGCCGCCGTGTGGGTGCCCGGCGCCCCCGACCCCACCCTGCCGCCCCGGCGCGGCCGGACCGACGGCCTGGGCGAATGAGTGCCCCGCGCGCCGCGTCAGGCCACAGGCACGGCGGGTGAGGCGCTGCCGTCGGGCACGTCGAACGGTTCGGGCTGGGTGCCGTCCACGTCGGTGAAGCCGTAGGCGCGGGCCAGGGTGCCGGCGGCCAGCACCTGTCCCGTCCAGCGGATGCCGTTGGGGTCGCACGCCAGGGCGGCCACGGCGCGGCCCACGTACTCCGGGCTCTCGGTGGCCGACAGGTCGAACGGATGGGCGGCGTGGGCGGCCATCACCCGTTCGGTGCGCATGAACCCCGGCGCCACCGCCACCGAGGCGATCCCCCAGCGCCGCAGCTCGCGCGACAGCGCGAACGACATGCGGATGATGGCCGCCTTGGCCACGTCGTAGTGGAAGGTGCCCAGGTAGCGGTCGAACATCCAGGCGATGGTGTTCACGATCAGCGCCCGCCCCGGCACGCGCTCCATCTCGGCCACGCAGTCACCCGTGTGGCGGACGAAGCCGCGGCGGCCGGGCTCCCACGCGTCTCCCGTCCACACCGGCAGCCCGCAGCGCTCGCACACGCCGGCCATCGCGAGACCGGCCGGGGTGCCGGGCGGCAGCATCAGCGGAACGGCGTGCCGCAGCGCGTACAGGTGCGCGCGGACGCCGGCCTCGAACATCCCCCGCCAGTGCACGTCCACGGGCTGCGTCCAGAACGGCCCGCCGAACTCCATCATCCGTTCGTAGCCGCCCCACGCGTTGTTCACCAGCACGTCGATCCGCCCGTGCTCGCCGCGCACGCGGTCGAACAACGCCGCCACCCGCGCCTCGTCGGTGTGGTCGCAGGCCACGGGGATCCCCGTGCCGCCCCGCGCCGTCACCTCGTCCGCCGTGTCTTCCACCGTTCCCGGCAGCTCCCGGGTGGCGCCGGCCAACCGTGAGCTGCGGCCGGTGACGTAGACGGTGGCGCCGCGCTCCCCCAGCACCGCCGCGATGGCCCGCCCCGCGCCGCGGCTGGCGCCGGTCACGACCGCGATCTTTCCGCGCAGGGCCTGCTCTCCCTCTCCTGGTTCCATCTCCCATCTCCTGTCCGCGGGACGCACCGCCCCAGCCACCCCTCATCGGCTTGAATATACGCCGGCGCGGTCCGCGGCGGACCCCTTTTCCCTGGCGCTCAGGCCCGACCCCGCCGCCCCCTGAACGACTGTCCCTCCCCCCGGGATCTCGAGGGGAGGGACAGTCGGGTTCATCGAAGCGGGGAGCATCCCGGTGCACTCACGCACTCACGCACTCACGCACTCACGCACTCACGCACTCACGCACTCACGCACTCACGCACTCACGCACTCACGCACTCACGCACTCACGCA
>DASSJS010000038.1:0-7741 GCA_035691085.1 Longimicrobium sp. | reverse complement strand
GGCGTTCCGTCGGGTCGAAGAGAATCGCGCGTGGGGCGATCGTGGCCGGCGTGGGTGGCGATGCACGCCTCGCGCCGGAGAGTGGCGGCCTCGGCTCGCCGGATGCGCGGCTCGCGCCGCCAGCCTTGTCAGCGCACGGGATGGATGGGTAGGATTGGGCGCCGCGGCAAACCCGATGGCGCCGTGACCTGCCGCCCACCCTTCACGCATCCGGTCTCCCGATGATCCGAACCCCCATCACGCTGGCGTTTGCCGCGGTGCTGGCGCTGGCCGCCTGCGCGCCCGCCGGCACCCGTCCGGCCGCCGCGCAGCAGATCCGCACGCCCGAGCAGCTGCTGCAGGCCATGCACGACCGCTACGCCGGCAAGTGGTACACCACCCTCACCTTCATGCAAAAGACCACGCGCCACCTGCCGAACGACTCGGTGCGCGTGGACACCTGGCGCGAGTACGGCGCCATGCCCGGCCGGCTGCGCATCGAGATGGGCGACCCGGCGCTGAACAACGGGGCGATCTACGCCAATGACAGCGTGTACGCCATCCGCGGCGGCCAGGTGGCCGCGCGCCGGGCGCAGCGCAACTCGCTGATGGTGCTGGGCTTCGACGTGTACGCGCAGCCCGTGGAGCGCAGCGCCGAGATCCTGCGCGAGGAAGGCTTCCTCCCCGGCACACTGCGCACCGACAGCTGGAACGGCCATCCCGTGTACGTGGTGAGCAGCGACAACAACGGCGGCCACCGCGAGTTCTGGATCGACGCGGGCACCCTGCTGTACGTGCGCTCGATCGAGCCGGTTCCCGGCCCCGCCGGCGCGCCCGCGCGGGTGATGGACGTGCGCTTCGAGGACTACAAGCCGTACGCCGGCGGCTGGGTGGCCGAGCGCGTGGATATCCGCATGGACGGCAAGACGATGCAGATGGAGGAATATTCGGACGTGAGGGTGAACCAGACCCTCTCGCCCGACCTGTGGATCCCCGAGAAGTGGACCACGGCCCCCAGGCCGTAAGGCACCCAAGTCCGTCTAAATCACGACCAAACGCGTATCATGCGTGGCTGCCTGAACCCACGCATGATGCGCCTTTGGCGCATCATGCTTCACTGGCGCGCGCTCGGCATCATGCGCGGATGAGCAACTGCGAGCATGATGCGCGACAGTACCCGGAGGCGCATCAGGTTCATCGCGGATCTGGTTGCAGCAGGTCTCCCGCTCGCTCGCACTGATCCTGTCAACGAGTGGCTGCAGGTGGCGCTCGCGCTGAGGATCGAAATTTTTGGGAGAGCCCCCCTTGACCCCGCGGCCACTCACGGAAGGCCAGTTGTCTCAACGGATCGATCAGGGGATCACGAGGCGAGTCCGGCCGTCGCGCACGTCCTGCGCATCGAGGGCTGGATGGCGAGCATTCGCCGTATCCGCGAAGGCTGCGGAGACGCACGGAGGATCGGGAGGGCTCGATCCCCCTGATGACGCAGTGAACGAAGCTTTCAGGCGCAGACGACGGGGTGAACGACGAAGCGGGTGTTCCTGCGAAAATTTCGATACTCAGCGCATTCCGAGCCTGCAGCCACTCGTCGACGTGCTCCGGTGCGATCAGGCTGCAACCAAATCGACGAAGAACCGCGCATCATGCGTGTCTTGACGCGGTCGCGCGTGATGCGCGGTTTACGCATCATGCCCAAGCGACGCCCATCGAGCATCATCCCCCGCAAGCCCGCGGACCCTGGCCCCATCCACGATGGAGCCACCTCCGTGAACGTCTGGGCGGCGTACGGGCTGTCGGGCAATCCCTTCTTCCAGGAGGAGCTCCGCTCCGAGGCGGGCGCCTTCTACCCGATCACGCTCCACGTTGGGCGTGACGAGGAGCTCCGGCTGGCTCTGCGGCACCTGGGCGGCGGCCCCAGCACGCGGCTGGTGGTGGAGGGTGCGCCCGGGATCGGCAAGACGAGCTTCGTCAACAAGCTCAAGGCCGAACTGGGGAAAGCCGGCATGCTGACGCATGCCGATCCGTGCGAATCGTGGCCGAGAGCACCGTGCTGGCGTTCGTCGCCGACGTGCTGCGCGTGCTGCTTCGCATCCGCTCGGCATACAAGCTGGACGGCGACGCCTTCTGGAGGCGCACCGCCCGGATCGTGGAGGGCGCAGATACCCAGGCCGGTGGCTTCAGCGTGGGCCCGGTGGGCGTCTCGTACGAGCGTGGGCGAGTTCCCGCCGAAGCCCCGCTCGGCAACCTCTACGAGGTGGTGGGAGAGGCGCTCGGCCGGTTGCACGCGGAACTTGGCTCGCCGGTGCTCCTGCACGTCAACAACCTCGAAAACCTCAGCGAAGACGACGAGCGCCGTGCCGCGCGGCTGATCCGTGACCTTCGCGACTTCTTTCTGGTTCCAAGCGCGCACTGGGTGTTCGCGGGCGCATCCGGCGTTGATGACAGCGTGTTCCGCGCGTACGACCAGGCCGCCGGGATCTTCCCGGAAGCCATCATGCTCGAGGCGCTCCGTGCCGACGAGGTCACGGAATTGCTTCGCTGCCGCTACGAGCACCTGGCGCAGGACGGATCGCCCCTGGTTCCGCCCGTGGAGCCGCGGGTGGCGGCCGACCTGTACGCGCTGTATCACGGCGACCTGAGGAATTTTCTCCGGCTGCTGAGTGACGCCTGCGCGCTCGCGCTGGGAATCGAGGGCATCAGCCCCCTGTCGGCCGAGCGGATCGTTGCCGCGGCGGCGCCTCGATACGCCAAATCAATCGAGAGACGGATTGGCACAACCGATTTCGACTACCTCACGACTGTAGTGCGTGGCACCTCGGCCGGGGAGTTCACCGTTGGAACCACGGCTGCCCGCACCGGCCTGGGCCAGTCAGGCGCCAGTCGCCTGATCGGCCGCCTTCGGGGATCGGGTTTGGTCGTGCAGACGCGGACGGAAGGGAAGCGGGTGCTTTACAGGGCAGAGGGGCAGGTCCTGATTGCGCTCGGCTACTCGCCTTCCAGTCAAACCGTCTGAGCGCCGCGCCGATGCGATCATGCGTCGCGGCCGGTGAACGCGCATCATGCGCAGCCGAACGAAACCAGGCATGATGCGCGGTTTGAGCATCATGCCTGCCTTGCACCACTGACGCATGATAGAGCCGTCCACGGAGCCTCCCGCGGTTTGGGAGGCTCCGTCTATTCAGCGCCGCGCCGATGTGGATGATGCTTCGTGACCGGCGAACGCGCATCATGCGCGGCCGAACGAAACCAGGCATGATGCTCAGGTCGCGCATCATGCCTGGTCTTCGTCACCGGCGCATCATGGAGCCGTCATCCGGAGCCTCCCGCGGTCTGGGAGGCTTTTCCTTGCTCGTTCACCGGGCGCCGGGGGCTACTGCCGCCCGTCGTGATCGAGCGGTCGAGATGGGCGCTTACCGCCCCGGCGCGGGGTACACGGCGCGGCTCTCGTGGCCCTCGCGGTCCACGGCGGCCAGGGCGAAGAAGTAGTTGTCGATCACGATGCCGGGGAGCGTGGCCTGGGTCACGTTGCCGGGGAAGAAGCGGCTGAACTGCCACTGGGCGCTTTCGGGCTCGCGCCAGTACACGCGGTAGCCGGCCAGGCCGGGCGCGCTCACCGCCTTCCAGCGCAGCACCGTGTTGGGCGTCACCGCGCCGGCGATGGTCACGCTGTCGGGCGCGGGAGGCGCCCAGGCGAGCGAGGCGAGGGTGGCCGCGTTCATTGCCGCCATCTTCGCCACGTACGGGTAGTCCACCTGGTCGGGCGTGTCGCCGTAGCGGATCCCGTTCTCGGTGCGCAGGTTCTGGTGCTGGCGCGTGTAGTCCTCGTAGAACGAGGTCACGCGGATGGCCGGGTAGCCGGCGTTGAAGAAGGGGGTGTGGTCGCCGCCGCGGCCGAAGCGGTCGAGCCGGTACACCATCATCACGTCCAGGCTGGGAACGTAGCGCGAGGCCATCGCGTCCATGTAGCGCATCAGCTCGCGGCTGGGCGTGTCGAGCTCGCCGCCGGAGTACAGGTAGCGCCGCAGCTCGGCCGCCGGGGCGTTCGCCGCGATCCCGGGGCCGAACACGCGGGCGCGGGTGTTGTCGGCCACGCCGTTCATCCCCCGCGAATCGCCCACGATGTCGTTGTTCAGCACGCCCTCGATCTCCCACCCCTGCGCCCGGGCGAAGCGCGCGAAGATCTCGCTTCCGTTCAGCCCCTGCTCCTCGCCCGCCAGCGCGGCGTACGCCACCGAGCCGTCGAACTGCAGCTTCGAGAGCACCCGCGCGCTCTCCAGCGCCACCGCCACGCCACTCGCGTCGTCGTTGGCGCCCGGCGCGTCGCTGGTGCTGTCCATCACGTCGGTCACGCGCGAGTCATAGTGCCCCTGCACGATCACGAAGCGGTTGGGGGCGGTGCGCCCGCGCTGGATGGCCACCACGTTCACCACGCGCGTGTCCCGCGGGATGCGCGAGCCCTGCGCGGTGCTGCCGGGCACGATCTCATCCACGTAGCGCACCTCCAGGCACCCGCCGCAGTCGCGCGAGATGCGGGTGAACTCGTCGAAGAGCCACCGCCGCGCCGCGCCGATCCCCCGCGTGCGCGAGAGCGTGTCGGACAGCGTGTGCCGCGTGCCGAAGCCCGCCAGCCGGCGGATATCGGCCTCGATGCGCCCCGGCTGCGTGGCCGCGGCGATCTCGCGCAGGCGCGGGTCCTCGGCCGGGGGGGCGCCCGCGCCAGTCGAGGCGTTCTGCCCGGCGGCGGCGGTGGCCAGCAGGCACGCCGCGGCGGCGGTGGCGAGCGGACGAAAGGCTGAGGTCACGTCAGGTCCTCCACAGTACGTGGGATGAGAAGATGAACGGCGTCAGGCCGGGATGATGCCGCGCGGCGGCCCGGCGGCGTCGATGCGCGCCAGCAGGTGGGCCAGCTCCGCCTGCATGAGCGATTCCAGCCGCAGGTCGTGCGCGCCGAACTCCAGCCCGCGCGTGATGCGGTTGGGGATCACCACGCAGTACATCCCCGCGCGCGCGGCCGCCAGCGCGCCGTTGGGCGAATCCTCGAACGCCACCGCGCGGGCGGCGGGCACGCCCAGGCAGCGCAGCACGCTCAGGTACAGGTCGGGCTCGGGCTTCACGCGCTCCACGTCGCCGGCGGTGCGCAGGCAGTCGAAGTGGTGCAGCAGCCCCAGGCGGCGCAGCTGCCCCTCCACCCACTCTCGGCTCGAGCTGGATGCCAGGCCCACGCGCAGCCGTAGCGACCTCGCGGCCCGCAGCGCCTCTTCCACGCCGGGGATGGCGCCCTCGCCCTCGATGCGCCGCATGAACCGCTCGCGCCGCTGGAGCTCGGCCGCCTCGCGGTCCAGCACCACGCCCGTCTGCTCCCGCAGGTAGGCGTACGGGTCGAAGTACCCCGACTCGCGCCCCACGCACGCGCCCCACACCTCCAGCGGCAGCTCGGCACCGTGCTCGGCGAACAGCTCGCGGACGCACTCGTACTCGTGCGTCTCGCTGTCGAAGATCAACCCGTCGAAGTCGAACACCACCGCCTCGATCAAACGCGCCTCCGCCGCAGGGGGATGCGACAACATACGGAGCCCGCTCGCCAGCGGCACGGCGTTGCCGTCAACCAGCGCCGCGACGATAACGTTGGCAGCCTCCAAGGTGACAATTATCATCGAAGGGCTGTCCCTCCAGGAAACCCTTCATCCGGAACGGAAGCCATGAAGAAGCTGAGCCTCACGCTCAACGACCTGCAGATCGAATCGTTCACCACCTTCGACGAGGCAGTCGCACGCGCGAAGACCGTGCGGGCGCACATCTCCCTTAACTGCGCGTCGATCTCCGACTGTGAGACCTGCGGGTGCGGCACGCGGTACGAGGGTGGCACGTGCGACTACCCGACGTGTGTTTCCACCTGCGCAGGTGGAACATGCCAGTACCAGACCTGCAACCACTGCTGACGCGCAGTCGATCCGGCCGCCAGTCCGTCACCACACCGGTCCTCAGCTTCACCCGCGCCGCGGATGGGCATCCACAAAGCCCGCGCCGCCACGCAGGCGAACCGGAATGTCTCGGGCAAATGACGGAGAGTAGCTTCGTGACGGTGACGCGCCGCTCATTCACTCCACCCGGAGCCACCATGAAGAAGCTGAGCCTGGCCCTGGATGCCATCGACGTCGAATCGTTTCCCACGGCGGAACAGCAGCTCGAGACCGGAACGGTGCAGGGGTACATCACCCTGAACTGCACCGGCAGCCATGACACGTGCGACCCCCGCAACACCATGTTGTGCGACACCAAGGTGAACTGCATGCCACCGTGTTCGGCGTGACCTGCCAGTACCCGACCTGCGGCGAGTGCAACCCCACCAACCCGCCCGACTGCACCACCTACTGTCCGTGATCCCCTCGCGGGCCGCGCGGCCCGCGGGGGGGGGATGAACCGAGGCCGTCCGGAACGCCGCCGCGTCCCCCGCCCGCGCGTTCCGGACGCCTGTCTTCAGGCGGCGGCACGGCGCCCGGCGCGCCGCTTGCACCCGCCCCATGGCTGTTGCTCGCGGATTTTGACCATCACAGGCGGCACGGATGACGGAGCAGGAGCAGTACGACGCGATCGTGATCGGCGGCGGGCCGGCGGGCTTGGCGGCGGCGCTCTGGCTGCGGCGGTACCGGCGCACGGTGCGCCTGTTCGACGCGCAGGACCCGCGCAACAAGGTGAGCTGGGCGGTGCACGGCTACTTTGGCGTGGACGATCCCTCGCCGCTGGAGCTGCGCCGCATCGGCCGCGAGCACGCGGTGGCCGCCGGGGCCGAGATCGAGGCCGCGGTGGTGAAATCGGTGAGCGGCGAGAAGGACGGCTTCACCGTCACCCTGGCCGACGACCGCGAGTTCCGCTCGCGCCGGCTGCTGTTCGCCACCGGGCTCAAGGACATCAAGCCCGAGATCCCCGGCTTCGACGACTTGTACGGTACCAGCATCTGGCACTGCCCCGACTGCGACGGGCCGGGCGTGCAGGGGAAGAAGGTGGGGGTCATCGGCTGGGGAACGGCGATTGCCAAGTACGCGCTGTACTTCCTGGTGTGGACCGACCAGCTCACCGTGCTCACCCACAGCCACGACCGCGACATGAGCCCCGAGGCGCTGTCCACGCTCGCCGAGTACGGGATCGGCGTGGACAAGCGGGCCATCACCCGGCTGGAGGGCCAGAATGGAAAGCTGAGCCACGTCGTCTTTCACGATGGCCACCAGGAGCCGTTCGACGCGCTCTTCTTCCACATCGCCACCGGCGCGGGGAGCACGCTGCCGCAGGACATGGAGTGCGCGATCGACGCCGAGGGGATCCTGGAGGTGGACAAGGAGTTCGAGACCACCGTCCCCGGCATCTACGCCGCGGGCGACATCACCCCCGGCACGCGCCTGGTGGTCCGCGCCGCGTACGAAGGCACCCGCGCGGCGATGGGCATCCACAAGTCGCTGATCCCGCAGGAGGAGAAGGTTACGAAGCGGTGAGGGCCGGCGGCTCGCGAGCGGATCGGTATCACGGTCGAAGAGAAGCGATAGCGCATGCCGCGGCGGCCCCCTCCCCCCGGCCCCCTCCCCGCGCTCCGCGGGGGAGGGGGAGCACTACGTTCGAGGAGGATGGCTTGGCGTGGGACGGTGGGTTCACCAGCAGAGCTATCCGCAGGCTGTTCCCTGTTCCCTGTTCCCTGTTCCCTGTTCCCTGTTCCCTGTTCCCTGTTCCCTGTTCCCTGTTCCCTGTTCCCTGTTCCCTGTTCCCTGTTCCC
>DASSJS010000037.1:0-3348 GCA_035691085.1 Longimicrobium sp. | reverse complement strand
CGTGGTGCGCGACATGGCCGAGGCGCGGCTGGTGCTGGAGTACGTGGAGCGGGCGCCCGGGGCGCTCACCCGCGAGCAGTTCATCGCGCACTTCCGCGAGAAGGCGTCGCCGGGGTTCGACCCCGACCTGCACCTGGAGCGCATCGGCGTGGCCAACCAGACCACCATGCTCTCCGGCGATTCGCTGGCCATCGCCGCCGAGGCGGGGAAGGCGCTGGAGCGGCGGTACGGCGCCCATCCGGGGTACGACGCGTCGCGGCACTTCCGCTCGTTCGACACCATCTGCTCGGCCACGCAGGAGCGGCAGGACGCGGTGGTGAAGCTGGTGACCGACCCGGAGCTCAAGCCCGACGTGATGCTGGTGATCGGCGGCTACAACTCGTCCAACACCAATCACCTGGCGGTGATCTGCGCGCGCCACGCGGTGACCTACCACGTGGCCGACGCCACCTGCATCGACCCGGAGCGCCGCACCATCCGCTTCAAGCCCAGCGGCACCCCCGCCGACGCCCCCGAGATGGAGGCCGAGGACTGGCTCCCCGAGGGCCCCGTGGTCGTGGGCCTCACCGCCGGCGCGTCCACGCCCAACAACAAGATCGGCGAGGCCGTGGAGCTTCTCCTCCGCACCCGCGGCATCGGCGCGAGCGTCGCCGTGGCCGCGTAACGGACGGAGTACGAAGTACGGGGTACGAAACTTCGAACGCGAACGGGCGGCACTGTCATGGCCGCCCGTTCGCGTTTGTCTATGAGCATGGGGTGGTGCGAGTCCGAGTAAGCGGAGGCCCCGGCGCCGCGGGCGCGCACGGTGGCCTGCCCGCACCTCGCACCTCGCACCTCGCACTCAGCACCCAGCACCCAGCACTCAGCACTTCACGTATCCTTCGTACCCCCGTACTCCCCGAACTCAGACCACCGCCGCTTCCGCCGTGCCGACGAGCTCGGGGAAGACCGCCTTGAACAGGGCGAAGATCTCGGGGTCGAAGGAGCCCACGTCGTCTTCCATCACCGCCAGCGCCTCCTGCGGGGTCAGGCGGCGGCGGTAGCTGCGGGCGGTGGTCAGCGCATCGAACACGTCGGCCACGCGCAGGATGCGGGCGGCGAGCGGGATGTCGCCACCCGCCAGGCGGTCGGGATAGCCGCGGCCGTCCCAGCGCTCGTGGTGGCTGCGCACCATGGGGCGGATGTCCCAGGGGAACTCCACCGGGGCCAGCATCTCGTCGCCGGTCACGGGGTGGCGCTCCATGATGGCGCGCTCCTCCTCGGTCAGGCGGCCGGGCTTGTTCAGGATCTCCTCGGGCACCTCGGTCTTCCCCAGGTCGTGCAGGAAGGCGCCCATCCGGAACCACACCATCTCGCGGTCGGTGATCCCCGCCTCGGCCGCGAGCCGGCACGCGTACCCCGCCACGCGCTCGCAGTGGCCACTGGTGTAGCGGTCCTTGGCCTCGATGCTCTCGCCCCAGAAGCGCACCAGCGACAGGAAGTCGGTCTCCAGCTGGCTGATGCGCCGGGTGATCTCGGTCTCGTCGTGCCGCGCCTGGAGCGAGCTGAACAGCGTGTGCGACCGGTTGAGCGCCCGCAGCGCGTCGCGGTTGTGGGCCTGCGCGCGCAGCACCAGCGCCAGCTCGCGCTGGGTCTCGGCCTCGAGCAACGGGTTGTTGCGCGCGGCGATGGTCACGCCCTGCTCCAGGTGATTGCGGGCCAGCGCCAGCTTCCCCGTTTCACGGTAGATGATGCCGTAGAACTTGAACGCCTCGGCCTTGCGCTCGTCGTCGTTCAGCCGGCTGAAGATCTCGAATCCGTTGTCGCAGCTCTCCCGGGCGCGGTCGGGAAGGCCGCGCGCCAGGAAGAGCTCGGCGCGGTTGATGTGCACCAGCCCGGCGTGCACCACGTCACCGATCCGCTCGCAGATCGCCAGCGCGCGCTCGAAGTAGCTGTCGGCCGCGTCGAGCGCGCCCATGTCCACGTGCAGCATCCCCAGGTTGTTCAGCGCCGCCACGCGGCCGCGGTCGCTCCCCGCCCGGTCCAGGTGCTCCAGCCCCGACCGGTAGCGGTCGAGCGCCTCGTCCAGGTCGCCGCGGATGTTCGCCAGGATCCCAAGGTTCTGCTCCACTTCGCCCTGCAGCACCTCGTCGCCGGCCAGCGCGCCCTGCTCGCGAGCCTCCACGAAGCGGGCTTCGGCCTCGGCGAGCGCTCCCGCTGCCTGGGCCAGCAGGCCGAAGCCGTTCAGCGCGCGGCCCGCATTGCGCGGGTCGTTCCAGACCTGCGCGATCTGCAGCACCAGCTCGAACAGCTCGGCCGCGAGCTCGTGCTCGCCCGACTGGCGCCGGCAGTGGCCCTGCCGGACGATCGATTCCACCAAGCCGCCCGCGTCGCGCACGCGCAGGCTCTCGCGGAACGCGGCCGCGTACCCGAGCGACGCATCCGCCCAGAGGCCATTACGCTCCTGGGCGGCTGCATTCTGGAGGATCCGTTCGAGCGAAGGGCTCAAGGTCGCGGTGTGAATCCGGGTGTGTCGCGCAAAACGGGGCCTCCGCGACGGAGGCCCCGGTGGTGCAGGTGCTCGGGTGTGCCGTGGGCGGCGGCCGCGTCAGCTTCCGGCGCCGATGTAGCCCGAGAAGTGATGCAGTCGCGTCTCGATCCGCTGGCCGGTGAGGTCGGTGGGAAGCACCTCGAGCACGCGGTCCTGGTCGTCCACGTACAGCACGTTCACGTGCGAGAAGCCGGCGAGGCTGGTGGCACCCACGTTCAGGGTGAGCACCGGCTCATGCCCCGCGGGGAACTGCAGGCCGTGCGGCTCCAACTCCACCCCGGCATAGCGGGGGTCGGACGTGAGGGTGACCTCGGTGGGCCCGGCGACCGCGCCGGCCGGGAACACGATGCGATGGCCGTTGGTGGTGGTCAGCACCCCACCCTCGGGTCCGATCACCGCCGACGAGCTGGTGCCGGAGCGCGACAGCTGCGGCCCGGCGGGAGCCGCGAGGAAGTGGTACGCCGGGACGGCGGCGGGGGCCGAAGGGCTTTCGGCACAGCCGCCAATGCCGATCAGGATTCCGGCCAGCGCCAGCGAGGCCTTGCGAAACGAAACTCTGGACATGGGCATCGTTCTCCTATGCGCGCGTTGTTCGCGCGAGGGCGGGGATACGCTTCAGGACAGTGTTAGAGCGATTGCACCATAGTGTACAGCGGGCACGCGCCCGCGTCAACACTCTCGTGCACCTCCAAACAGTCCTTCCACCCATTTCACGCCTAATCTGCAACCAACTGTGCCGCCAGTGGCGCACCCATTTCTGCACGATGCGTGCGCGTGGGACATTCGCGCAATGGAAACAGAGCGGCGCGCCGGGGGAT
>DASSJS010000036.1:0-3904 GCA_035691085.1 Longimicrobium sp. | reverse complement strand
TCACCGGCGAGCCGTAGCCGCCGGCCGCACGCACGAAGAACGGGGCGGGGTGACGCACAACGCGTCTCCCCGCCTCGGTTTCTTCATCTACCGAGGAAAGCCTACGGCAGGTTGCGGACGAGAAGGTCCAGCACGCCATCGGGGTTGTCGGTGTTCAGCCAGTGGCCGCCTTCCAGCAGGTGCAGGCGCACGCGCCCGTTCTCGCGCCCCGCCGCTTCGACGCGCGCCGCCGACGCAGGATCGAGCGTGTCGGACTTCGTCGCCTTGACGAAGTGCACCTCCACGCCGGCGGGGGGTGATTCGATCACCGGCCACAGGTCGGTGCGGAAGAAGTCGCGGAGCATCTCCTCCATCGCGGAAAAGTCGATGCGCCAGCGGTAGCGGCCTTCCACGGGCTCCAGGTTGATGGCCATCCACTGGGCCACCCCCTCGGCGTACCCCTGCGCCACCAGCCCTTCCACCGCCTCGGCGCGCGAGCCGAAGTCGGGGGGAAGGCGGCGCACGGCCTCGATCATCTCCCAGGCGCTCCCCTCGGGCTCGCGCACGGCGAAGGTGCTGTCGATCACCCACACCTGCCGCAGCTCGCTCCCGTGGTGCAGCGTGTAGGTGAGCGCCACCTTGCCGCCGAACGAATGGCCCAGGACGGCGGCCGCGTGCAGGCCCATCTCGTCCACCAGCCGGTCCACGTCGGCCGCGCTGGCGGCGATGGTGTGCGGGCCGCCGAAGCCGCGCGACTGGCCGTGCATGCGCAGGTCCACCAGCACCGCGCCCCACTCGGGCCGCGCGTCGGTCAGCCGCCGCGCGATGGAGCCCCAGTTGCGCCCCGCCCCGTAGATCCCGTGCAGCACCAGCAGCCAGCGCTCCGGCTCGCGCCCGGCCGCCGCCACCCGGGTGTGCGCCAGCACCGGGTTTTCTCCCGTCATCGTTTCGCCGTCCCTGGATCGAATCCGTCGAGTTTGCGATGGAAGCCGCGGCGTCGCGCCCGCGGAGGCACGCGGCCCGTCTCCGCGGACTTCATTCGCTCGCGACCGTCCGCGTCGCGCGACGCGGACGGGGGCGGACGAAGCTATCGCGAGGCGGCCGAAGCGACAACGCGGGGGTCAATGTCGTCCCCATCATCGTCGTCCCCATCGTCGGGCGGGCCGTCGCTGACGGTGGCGTCGAGGTCTTGCTCGTGGGCGGCCACGGCGGGCTCGCGGTGCCGGAAGTAGCGCAGCGCCTCCATCATCAGCGCGCAGAACGAGGCCCACGCCAGGCCCATGGCGAAGCCGGCCAGCACGTCGGTGGGGTAGTGCACGCCCAGGTACATCCGGCTCAGGCCGATCAGCGTGACGATCACCCCGGCCAATACGAACACGAAGCGCCGCAGGAAGCGGCTGTCCACCAAGCGCGCTACCAGGTAGGCCAACGTGGTGTAGAACACCATCGACCCCATGCTGTGGCCCGATGGAAAGCTGCTGAGCCCGGCGTAGGGTACCCGCCAGGGAAAGAGCTGCGGGCGCGGCCGCTCGAAGAACATCTTCATCGTGCTGTTGATCAGCCCCGAGCCCACGATCGACACCCACAGCAGGACCACAGACCAGCGGTGGCGGCTGCTCCACAGGAACACGCTGGCCACGATGGCCACCAGCCACACCACCGCGCCCGCGCCCAGCGCCGTCACGTCGAGCGCGAAGCCGGTGAGCGCGGGGCTGGCATGGCGGTTCATCCACAGCAGCACCGCGTTGTCCATGGCCAGCGTGTCGCCCTCCATCACCTCGTCGGCAAGCGCGCCGAAGGCCGCCACCGACAACAGGATCAGCGCCACGCCTACGAACAGGAGCGTGCCCACGGCCCCATAGAACCCCTGCACGTGCTCGCCCACCCAGCGGAAAAGCGAGAAAACCACCCGCTTGCCGGGTTCCTTCCCCGCGCGCGGATTCGCGCGGCGGTCGTCGATCTGCTCGTGATGCGTGCTCATGTCCCCGATGAGGCGCACGAAGCGTGCGAGCGGCTGCGATCAGCGCCTCGAAACGACGCGGCGGAACGCGCGGGCATCCCCAAGCCGCTGTTCTCCGCCGTGTCGCGCGGTTCGGGAATCGAGGGCTGGGGGATGAGGGGTGGATGAGCGGGACGCCCGCTCACTTGCGCCCCGCACCGGCCGGGCGTACCCTCCCGCCCATGATCCACCTGGACGAGGTCGCGAAAGAATACGGGGGCTGGCTGGCCCGCCGGAGCCGCCGCGCCGTGCCCGCGCTGGCGGCCGTGTCGCTGAACGTGCAGCCGGGTACCGTGCTGGGCATCGTGGGCCCCAACGGCGCGGGGAAGAGCACGCTGATCCGCATCCTGCTGGGTTACCTGCGCCCCTCCCGCGGCACGGTGACGGTGGGCGGGCTGCCGCCGCGCGCCTACGCCCAGCGCCACGGGGTGGCCTACGTCCCCGAGACCCCCGCCATCCCCCCGGCGTGGACGGTGGAGTACGCCATGCGCCTCTACTCGTCGCTGGCCGAGCTGGAGGACCCGGGGCCGAAGGTGGAGGCCGCGCTGGAGCGCGTGGGGCTGAACGACCTGCGGGGGCGCCGCGTGGGGACACTGTCGAAGGGGATGCGGCAGCGGCTGGCCATCGCGCAGGCGCTGCTGGGCGACCGCGAGGTGATGGTGCTGGACGAGCCCACCAACGGGCTCGACCCCGAGTGGGTGGCCGAGCTGCGCGCCATCGTGGCCGAGTGGCATGCCGCCCGGCCCGGCCGCGTGGCGCTGGTGGCCAGCCACGACCTGAGCGAGCTGGAGCGCACCGCCCACCGGGTGGCCGTGCTGGAAGAGGGCACCGTGCGCGACGTGATCGACCTGCGCGCCGGGGCCGACGCGTTCCCCGCCTACCGCATCGAGCTGGAGGCCACGCCGCACGCGCGTGACGCGGTGCGCGCCTGCTTCGCCGGCGCGGTCCCCGAGCAGGGCGCGCCCCTCCGCTTTCGCGTGGAGCCGGCCGACGCGGAAGACCTGAACCGCCGCCTGGCCGAGCTGCTGGCGCGGGGCGTGGTGGTCCGCTCGGTGGCGCCGCTGCGGCTTTCGCTCGAAGAACGGTACAAGGGGACGGTGCGCAACAGCCGCCCACGGGGGAAGCGCACGTGATCACCCTCACGCTGTGGCAAATGCGCTGGCGCCTGCTGATCGTGGCGCTGCTGATGGCGTTCTTCTATTCCTGGGAGCCCGGGTTCCACCTGCACGGCGGCGAGTCGGGCGACCTCCTCCCCGAGGTGGCGGACCCCGGCGGCATCGCCTTCACGATGGCGAACCTGGCGGGCGCCAGCATGCTGGTGCTGCTGGCCGGCTTCATCTCGGCCGACCGGCGCGAGGGGTACTACCGCATCTACTTCTCGCACCCCACGCGGCCGCTGGCCTTTTACGGCGTGCGCTGGCTGGTGGCGTACGCGCTGTCGCTGCTGGCCGCCGCGCTGTTCCTGGTGGGTGGGCAACTGCTGGCCTGGGGCGAGTTCCGCGTGGGCCTGGGCGCCATGGTGCACCCGGCGCTGTTCGCGCTGGTGTACGGCGCGCTGGTGGCGTTCTTCTCGGTCCTGCTGCGGCGCGGAGACAGCCTGGCCGCGCTGGGCGTGTTCATCCTGACCTCGGCGTGGGAGTACGCGCTCTCGGCGTTCGCGGAGCTGGGCACGCAGCCCATGAGCCCGCTGGCCCGGCAGACGCTCTCCTTCGTGCTCCCGCCGCACCTTGCCCTGCGCGACGTGTACGAGGCCGCGCACGCCGGGAGCACGGCGTGGGGGTCGATGGCGTTCGTGGGGGGATACGGCCTGTTCTGGCTCGCCGCCGCCGGGCTCCTCCTCTGGTCGCGCGAGTGGCCGTAGGCAGGCGACGGGACGGAATCGACGGAAATGAAGCGGCGGCGCGGGAGAGATCTCCCGCGCCGCCG
>DASSJS010000035.1:0-17134 GCA_035691085.1 Longimicrobium sp. | reverse complement strand
TGGTGAAGCCTCGCGCAGTTTGCGAGGCTTATCGTAGTTGTTGCTGCGGCTTCAGCCGCCGGTCGCGGTAGCTCCTGCTGGTGAAGCCTCGCGCAGTTTGCGAGGCTTGTCGTAGTTGTTGCTGCGGCTTCAGCCGCCGGTGGTCTGCGGCTTCAGCCGCCGGTCCGGGGGGCATCCCGATAGCCGAACGAGCCGCGTGGACCTGCAAACCGCAATCGCTGCCGGTGGCGAAAATTTTGTAGTGGCCTACATTGACCCCACGGTACCCCCGCCCGGCGCAGGTGCGCGGCTGGTCGCGCGAAAGGGCGGGAGCGGGATGAGACCAGAAAACCCGATGGGAGGTGCGTGATGCCGTTCACCCTGCCGGATCTTCCGTACGCGTTCGATGCGCTGGAGCCGCACATCGATGCCAGGACGATGGAGATCCACCACGACAAGCACCACAAGACGTACGTCGACAACCTGAACGCCGCGCTGGAGAAGCACCCCGAGTTCAACGCCGGCGACGACATCGACGCGCTGCTGCGCCGCATCAACGAGGTGCCCGAGGACATCCGCGGCGCCGTGCGCAACAACGGCGGCGGGCACAGCAACCACTCGCTGTTCTGGCAGATCATGGGGCCGGGCGGCGGCGGCGACCCCACCGGGCCCATCGCCGGCGCCATCGACGCCAACTTCGGCGGGTTCGCCGGGCTCAAGGAGAAGCTGGTGGCGGCCGGCAAGGGCCGCTTCGGCAGCGGGTGGGCCTGGCTGGTGTACGACGGAGGCCGCCTGGCCGTGACCGACACCGCCAACCAGGACAGCCCGCTGATGGAGGGCAAGGTCCCCCTCCTGGGCATCGACGTGTGGGAGCACGCCTACTACCTGAACTACCAGAACCGCCGCCCCGACTACCTGGACGCCTGGTTCAACACCGTCAACTGGGACGAGGTGAACCGCCGCTACCAGCAGGCCGCCGGCGCCAGCTGATCGACGGACCGCCCACGTACCACGACGCGTCCCGCCGGATTTTCGGCGGGACGCTTTCGTGTCTCTAGAGGTCTTTCACCGCCTTTCACACCACGCAGGATGGAAGCGGATGCACGAGTTCCAAGCTGTTGGAGCCTCGCGCAGTTTGCGGGGCTTCTCGTGGTCGTTGCTGCGGCTTCAGCCGCCGGTGCGGAGCGGGGCTCAGGGGTTCGCATTGAGAAGTAGCGTGTTTCGGGCCGTGGAGGGTGGTCTGGCCTGCAATGTGCGGCGAGGTGATCCCGCTCGTCCGTGATCGTCACGTTGTCCCCAGCCCGGAGCACGCCGCATGAAGAAGCTGACGCTGGAACTGGATGCGCTGGCCGTGGATTCGTTCGCCACGGGTGATTCGGCCGACGGACGCGGCACGGTGCGCGGCCACGACACGCGCTACACCGAGTTCTGCAACACCAAGAGCTGCGCCTACACGAAGTGCTGCACGATCGCCGTGGAGGACGAGGCGCCGCCCTCGCCCGCCAAGCCCGACGAGCCGTTCGAGTGACCGGCCGGTTCGATCCCACCATCGATGCTTCTCACTCCTCAACGCTGGAGCGAACCATGAAGAAGCTGTCGCTGGAACTGGACGCCCTCACCGTCGAGTCTTTCACCACGGGCGATGCGGTGGATGGGCGCGGCACGGTGCGCGGCCGTGACACGCTCCCCACCGAGTTCTGCAACACGAAGAGCTGCAACTACACACGTTGCTGCGCGACCGGCGCTGATGACGAGGCGCCACCCGCGCCCGCCAGAGCCGAGTGACCTTCTGCCTCGATCCCGCCGTCGAGGCTTCTCATCCCTCAACGCTGGAGAGAACCGTGAAGAAGCTGATGCTGGAGCTGGACGCGCTGGCCGTGGATTCGTTCGCCACGGGTGATGCGGCGGATGGGCGTGGCACGGTGCGCGGCCATGACACGCGCTATACCGAGTTCTGCGGCACCAGGACCTGCGGATACCCGACGTACTGCGGCTGCCAGGTGGTTGGCGAGGACGCGCGCCAGCAGCCCGCCAAGCCCGACGAGCCGTTCGAGTAGGCGGCCCGGGTCGCGCACATCGACGCCCCCGTCCGGCACTCCGGGCGGGGGCGTTTCATCTGGATTAACGGCATCTACGTGCAACTATACTTACACGGTAATAGATTACTTACGCCCCGCGTGGGCAGCTTCGCATCGGCAAACCGGGCAATCACTTCGGGGATATTGAACGATGGCGCGCCTGTTCCGGAAGAAGGAAGAAGGAAAGAAGTCGCTGTGGGACCGCATCGTGGACGTGGCGCTGACCGACGTTTCGGTGCTGGTGAAGGGGATGGACGACGGCTCGCTGGAGGCGCTGGAGGAAACGCTGATCGGCGCCGACTTCGGCGTGCCGTCCACGCTCCGTCTCGTCGGCGTGGTCGAGACGCTGGCGCAGCGCGGCGTGGCCAAGTCGCAGCGTGACTTCGAGCGCGCCGTGCGCGAGGAGATCGTGCAGATCCTCTCCACCGGCCGCAGCGACACCGCGCTCCGCTTCAACTTCGACGAGGGGCCCACCGTCATCCTGGTCGTGGGTGTGAACGGGGTGGGGAAGACGACCACGATCGCCAAGCTGGCGTACCGCATGGTGCGGCAGGGGCGCAAGGTGATCATGGCCGCGGGCGACACCTTCCGCGCGGGTGCCATCGAGCAGCTGAAGCGCTGGGCCGACCGCGTGGGCGCCGACTTCGTGGGGAGCGAGCCCGGCCGCGACCCCGCCGCCGTGGCCTTCGACGCGCTGGAGCGCGCCGAGCAGACCGGCGCCGACGTGGTGATCATCGACACTGCGGGACGTCTGCACACGCAGGGCGACCTGATGAAGGAGCTGGAGAAGGTGCACCGCGTGATCGGCAAGAAGCTGGAGGGCGCCCCGCACGAAACGCTGATCGTGCTCGACGCCACCGTGGGCCAGAACGGGATGGCGCAGATCCGCACCTTCCAGCAGACGCTCCCGCTCACCGGCATCGTGCTCACCAAGCTCGACGGCACCGCCAAGGGCGGCATCGTCGTCGCGCTGAAGGAGGAGTTCGACCTCGCCGTGAAGTTCGTGGGCGTCGGCGAGACGATGGACGACCTCCTCCCGTTCGAGGTGAAGGAGTTCGCGGAGGAAGTGCTGGCGGCGTGAACCGCGGTGCGGGGGTACGGGGGTACGGGGGTACGATCCGGGTGCGAGGTGCGAGGTGCGAGGTGCGAGGTGCGAGGTGCGAGGTGCGAGGTGCGAGGTGCGAGGTGCGAGGTGCGAGGTGCGAACATGCGAAAGTGCGAGTGAATGATTTCTAGCTTGTCAGACCGGCTCCGCGGGGCGGCGCTGCTCGCGTGCGTGCTCGCGGGGTGCGGCGTGGGGGATGCGCATCCGCATCAGGCGGCGCGGGGGGATGGCGTCGCGTCGGCGCTGATCGCGGGCGGGGCGGAGCGGGGTAGGGAGCTCGATGCGCCGCCGCCGGGGCCGTTCGCGCCGAATCGGATGGGCTACGTGCCCGTGTTCGAGTACCACGTGATCGCGGCGGGGCCCACGGAATTCCATCGCACGCCGCAGCAGTTGCGGGACGACCTGGCGCTGCTGTACGAGCGCGGATACCGGCCGGTGACCGTGGCCGAGATGAACGAGCGCCGCATCGACCAGGTGATCCCCGCCGGCTACAAGGCGTTCGTGGCGGTGTTCGACGACGCCACCCCCACGCAGTTCCGCTACATCGAGCGGCCGGGCGGGCGGCTGGAGATCGATCCCAACAGCGCGGTGGGGATCTGGACGCGCTTCACCGCCACACACCCGGGGTGGCGCAACGCGGCCACGTTCTGCGTGCTGAGCGCGGCCAGCGGGGGTGCCTCGTTCTTCGGCAACGGCAACATCCACGGGCAGAAGACGGCCTGGCGCTATCCCAAGATCCAGTTCCTGGTGCGGCAGGGCTTCGAGATCTGCAATCACACCCAGTGGCACGCGCGGATGGATCGCTACTCCGACGCGTTCGTGATGGAGCAGGTCGCCAAGCTCGCGCTCGCCGTCGATTCCGCCGTCCCCGGCTACCGCATCAGGACGCTGGCGCTGCCGCTGGGCGTCTGGCCGCGCAACCGCTCGGTCGCGTGGCAGGGCTCGTGGCGCGATCCCAAGAGCGGGCGCACCATCAGCTACAACTACCCCTCCGTGCTGGAAGTGTCCGGCGGCGCCAACGTGAGCCCGTTCGACCCGAAGTACGACGGGCACAGCATCGACCGCATCATCGCCTACCGCAACGCGGTGCGGAGCACGGTGGACCGGCTCGACGCGCACAAGTCAGGATACGTTTCGGCCGGCGCGCCCGCGCGGCGGGGGCGGTGAGCACGCCGATCGTCATCACCCCGCTCACCGCGCCCGACATCGCCGAGGCGCTGGAGCTGTGGGCGGCGACGGAGGGGGTGGCGCTGCGCGACGATCTGCTCCTGATGTCGCGCAACCTGGACGACGATCCGAACGCCTGATCCGAAACCCGCCTGGACGCATATCGCTCCGAGGTCCAGGCTGTTGGAGCCTCGCGCAGTTTGCGAGGCTTCTCGTCGTTGTTGCTGCGGCTTCAGCCGCCGGTCAGCGGGGCTGGTCGGACGACTTTCCGATTCGTGCCGATCACGACCCGACCTCCGGCATCAGGGCCGGCCGGACAACTTGTTCAGGGATACACGAAGATCACGCGCGTCTGGCGCAGGTTGGCGCCGGGGAAGCGGCCGGTGCGGGCGATGCTGGCGAGCGTCGCGGAAGCCTGCTGGCGGGTGGCGCCGGCGTACACGGCCAGGAAGGCACGGTCCGCCGCCACGTTGCGGTAGGTGACGTTGTTCTCCACGTCGCCGCCGCACTCGAAGCGCTGCGAGAACACCTTGCGGCCAGGGAACAGCGCCTGGGCGGCCACGCGCTGGGCCTCGGGGATGGAGCAGCGGGGGCCGCTGCGCAGGATCACCGCGTAGAATCCGTCCGACCGCGCCTCGGCCCGCGCCGTTTCGCCGCGCGGCAGCACGAACGACAGGTCGTGCGGTTTGAAGCCGGGGCAGGGATGCGCCGGGTCCGGGCAGACGCGGCCGGGGCGCTGGATCCCCGCTTCGGGCGCGGCGGACGCTTCGCCGCGGCGCGCGGCGAACGCGAGGACGGCCGCGGCAACGCAGGCGAGACGGAACGGGCGCATCGGCAGGCTCCTTCGCGATGGGTGAGGGAGCATCTTCGTTTCGGTGGATGGATCAGATCAAGTAACATCCGGACGCGGCGGATGACAACGGTGGCGGGACGGGACCGCCGCGGGTTGCCGCATCCGCCTGCCGGCGCGTAGATCATCTGTCCTCCCTCCTTCCATCATCCCCCTGACCGGAAACCGCCGATGCCAAACGCGCTGACGGGACGCGCCCTGATCCTTGCCGCGCTGCTGGTGCCGTCCCTCGCGGCGGCGCAGACGGACCCCGTGCGCGCCGACCCGCCGCGCGACACCGCACGGCCGCCGGGGATGGAGGAACTGGCCATCCCCAGCCACGGCGCGCGGATGAACGGGTTCATCTACCTGGCGCAGGGGGCGAGGCAGCATCCGACGGTCATCTTTCTGCACGGCTATCCGGGGAACGAGCGTAACCTGGACTTGGCCCAGGCGGCGCGGCGCGCGGGGTGGAACGCGCTGTACTTCGACTATCGCGGCAACTGGGGGAGCGGCGGCACCTTCGGCTTCGGGAACGCGCTGGACGACGTGGGCGCGGCGATCGACTTCCTGCGCGAGAACCGGGTGAAGTTCGGGGTGGATACCGCGCGGATCGCGGTGGTGGGCCACAGCATGGGCGCGTGGCTGGCGCTGCAGGCCGCCGCGCGCGACCCGCGCGTGACCTGCACGGCCGCGCTCGACGCGTGGAACCTGGGCGCCTTCGGCCGCGGCGCGCGCGAGCACCCGGAGCGCGACCCCGGCGCCTACTTCCGCCAGACCACGGAGGGCGAGGGCGCCCCCATCCGCGCCAACGCCGGCGAGATGCTGCGCGAGACGATCGACAACGCCGAACGGTGGGACTACCTGACGCTGGCGCCGCAGCTGAAGTCTCGCGCCGTCTTCCTGGCCGCCAGCACCCGCGACGCCGAGGCCATGCGCGTCACCCTCACCCAAAGGCTGACGGCAGCGGGCGCCACGCACGTGCGTAGCCGCCACTTCACCGACGACCACGGCTTCTCGGCCCACCGCATCGCCCTGGCCGACGAACTGGTGCGCTGGCTGCGCACCGACTGCGCCGCCGTCCAGCGGGGTTCGCGCTGACCCGGAGAAAACTACATTTTCAACACAGAGGGAGCAGAGGGACCAGAGGAACAGCGAAAATCTCCTCTGGTCCCTCTGTGTTGAAATCACTGTTCCCTCGGTTGGCGCCGCGAACGAGTGCAGCCCAGACGCACGAAGGCCCCCGGCGATGGAAGTCGCCGGGGGCCTTCTGAACGTGCGGTCAGCGCCGTCCGCTCAGCCGAGCCGCTTGGGCTCGGCCGCGGGGCTCTCGGGGAGCACGGGCGCCGCGGGCGCGCTGGACTGCAGGTAGTTCTGCTGCTGGTTCGCCTGGACCGACTGCTCGTCGACCCCGTTCAGCGAACGCTTGAAATCGCGGATCCCCTTGCCCATCCCGCTGGCAAGCTCCGGCAGCCGCTTGGCACCGAACAGGAGCAGCAGGACCGCGAAGATCAGGATCATCTCGAAGGGACCAAGACCAAGACCCATCGGAAGCCTCCCTAAGTCTGGAGAGAACCGCGGGCCACAGCCCCGCGAGCATGGTGGACATGTTTCTCGTAAAACACGGCAGATGACAAAGATACATCATTCCGCCGCGCCTCACAATGGCGCCGCCTTTCCGCCGCGGGCGCCCCAACTTGCGTGCAATCAATATGTTAGCCCCACCGCCCCCGCGCGGTAAGGCAGCCTCCGGATTCTTCCGGGCACCACGCCCCACCCCGTGTAGGGCTCTGGACTACGCCACGCACGAACCCCGCCAGGGAGACACACGCGGGCCGCGCCCGAGGTGGATTCGTCTGTTTCCGGCCGCGCACGCTGCACCCGCGAAGGATGGACACGCGAGCGCCCATATTCCCCATCGGCGTAAATCGTTGTATCGTCAACCACCTCCGCGCTGAATGCCGCTCACCGAACGCATTTCGTCCCCCATGCGCACGTTCCTCCCCAAGCTGGCCTGGGCCGCGGTCGCGGCTCTCGGCGCCGTGGCGCTGGCGCTGATCGCGCTGCACCGCGGCGAAACCATCAACGCCGCGTGGCTGGTGATCGCCGCGGTGTGCACCTACGCCGTCGGCTACCGCTTCTACGCCCGGTTCCTGGCCACGCGCGTCTTTGGCCTGGACGACCGGCGCGCCACCCCGGCCGAGCGGCTGAACAACGGCGTCGACTTCGTGACCACCAACCGCTGGGTGCTGTTCGGGCATCACTTCGCGGCCATCGCCGGCGCGGGGCCGCTGGTGGGCCCCGTCCTCGCCGCGCAGTTCGGCTATCTGCCGGGCACGCTCTGGCTGATCGTGGGCGTGGTGCTGGCGGGGGCGGTGCAGGATTTCGTGATCCTGTTCGCCAGCATGCGGCGCGACGGGAAGAGCCTGGGGCAGATGGCGCGCGAGGAGATCAATACCGTGGCCGGGTTCACGGCCATGGTGGCGGTGCTGGCCATCATGGGCATCCTGCTGGCCGTGCTGGCGCTGATCGTGGTGAACGCGCTCAAGCACTCGCCGTGGGGGCTGTTCACCATCACCTGCACGGTGCCCATCGCGCTGCTGATGGGGTGGTGGATGCACTCGTTTCGCCCCGGGCAGGTGGGCGTGGCGTCCGCGGTCGGCGTGGTGCTGGTTTTGGTGGCCACCATCGGGGGGAAGTGGGTGGCCGAGAACCCCGCGCTGGCCGCGTTCTTCACCGTGGAGGGGAAGACGCTGGTGTGGCTGCTGATGGGCTACGGCTTCATCGCCTCGGTCCTGCCGGTGTGGGTGCTCCTTTGCCCGCGCGACTACCTGTCCACCTTCCTGAAGATCGGGACGATCGTCGCGCTGGCGGCGGGGATCCTGGTGACGCTCCCCACCATCCACATGCCGGCGCTGACGCGCTTCGTGGACGGCACGGGGCCGGTGTTCGCGGGGAAGCTCTTCCCCTTCGCCTTCATCACGGTGGCGTGCGGGGCCATCAGCGGCTTCCACGCGCTGGTGGCGTCGGGGACCACGCCCAAGATGCTGACGCGCGAGGGCGACGCGCGGATGGTGGGGTACGGCGCGATGCTGATGGAGAGCTTCGTGGGGGTGATGGCGATGGTGGCCGCGGGCATCCTGCAGCCCGGCGTCTATTTCGCCATCAACTCCCCCGCGGGCGTCGTGGGCGCCAGCCTGGCCGACGCCACGCGGACCATCGCCACCTGGGGCTTCGTGGTGAGCCCCGCCGACATGCAGCAGCTGGCCGCGCAGGTGGGCGAGACCACGCTCCTCGCGCGGACCGGCGGCGCGCCGTCGCTGGCGGTGGGGATGGCGCAGATCTTCTCCGGCGTCTTTGGCGGGAGCCTGCTGGCGGTGTGGTACCACTTCGCCATCATGTTCGAGGCGCTGTTCATCCTCACCACCATCGATACGGGGACACGGGTAGGCCGCTTCATGCTGCAGGAGCTGCTGGGGCACGTGTACAAGCCGCTGGGGAAGACGTCGTGGTACCCGTCGGTGGTGCTTTCCAGCGGGCTGATGGTGGCGTTCTGGGGATACTTTTTGTACCAGGGCGTGGTGGACCCGCTCGGCGGCATCAACTCGCTGTGGCCGCTGTTCGGCATCAGCAACCAGCTGCTGGCCGCCATCGCGCTGTGCGTGGGGACCACGGTGCTGATCAAGATGGGGAAGGCGCGCTACGCCTGGGCCACGCTGGGGCCGCTGGCCTGGCTGGGCGCGGTCACCTTCACCGCCGGCTTCCAGAAGGTGTTCTCGGCCGACCCCAAGCTCGGCTTCCTGGCCCACGCGCAAATGATCAGCGGCAAGCTGGCCTCCGGAGCGCTCCCGGCCGGCGCCAAGACGGTGGACGATGCCCGGCGGATGCTCTTCAACGACCGGCTGGACGCCATCGTGGCGCTCGCCTTCATGGCCGTGGTGGTGATGGTCCTGGTGGCCTCCATCACCCAGTGGGTGCTGATCCTCTCGCGCCGCCGCCCCGCCGTGATGACCGAGACCCCGTTCGTGGCCAGCGCGTTCGCGGGGGATTGAACCGCGTTTCGCGCTCGCGGCGGACGCCTCCGCGGCCGCGGCGGTCTTTTGGGTAGACACGGAGGGCACGGAGGTACACGGAGGGCACGGAGGAACTGCGATGAAGTCTCCGTGTCCTCCGTGGTTCTCCGTGCCCTCCGTGTCCACGAATGCAGGTTCAGCGCCGCCCCGTCAGCCGGCGGATTCGGCGCGGTGTGACGGAATCTTCCGATGGTGTCGATCCGTACAGGGATCGTGGAATCGATCCGCTGGTAATCAGGCGAGCGCAGGTCCCTCCATGAGCGTGACGAAACCCATCTCTTCTTCCTCTCCGCAACTCGCCAGGCTCCGGACGCCAAGCCCTCGGCACACGCGCGCGGGCGCACTCGCCTTCCGCGCGAAGGCGGCGGTGTTCCGGATCGGCCGCGCCGCGAGGAATCTGCGGGGTGGACCGCGGCGGCATCCGCGGGCCGGCGCGTGGGTGGACGCGCCCGTGCTCGCGGAATCGGTGTCTTCGCTCTGGACGGAGGACGGGGCGGGGGAGCTGCCGCTGGTGGCGGGCAAGGTGCACAACCTGCGGCTGGCGCTGCGCCGCATCCACGGGGTGGAGATCCCCGCCGGGGCGGTGTTCAGCTTCTGGGCGCAGGTAGGGCGTGCCTCGCGCCGGCGGGGGTTCGTGGCGGGGCGCGAGCTGCGCGAGGGGTGCCTGATTCCCTCGGTGGGCGGCGGGCTCTGCCAGCTTTCCAACGCGCTGTACCACACCGCGCTGCAAGCCGGCTGCGAGATCGTGGAGCGGCATGCGCACAGCCGCGCCGTCCCCGGCTCGCAGGCGGAAGCAGGGCGCGACGCCACCGTCTTCTGGAACTACGTGGACCTGCGCTTCCGCGCGCCCGGTCCGCTGCGCGTGGAGGCGTGGATGGACGCCCGCACGCTCACCGTGCGCCTGCGCGGTCCTCGCGTCGATGGTCGAGCCGCGACGGCGGAGCGTGCCGCGCCGGTCCGCGCGCTGCGGGTGGTGGGCGCCGGGCCACGCAGCTGCCTGAGCTGCGGCGAGGATCACTGCTTTCGCCACGATGCCTCGCCGGCCGAGCCGGTGGGGCGCGCGGCGCACCTGGTGGATGCATGTTGGCCCGAGTTCGATCGCTATCTTTCAGACATCCGCCGCGAGGGCGATGTGCTGGGGGTGCCGCTAGACGGGCGCAGATTCGGGAAGCCGCAGTACGCCTGGACCACCGCAGGTGCCGCGCGGGTGCACCAGAGCTGGCGGGTCACGCTGGTGCGCGCGTGGCGCTCGCGCCGGCTGGCGGCGCAGGGCGCCGAGCGGCAACGCGCGCTCCTGGCGTCGGCGGCCGCGCTGGCGGAGAGCTATGCGCCGCTGTTGCGCCATGATGTGACGCACCTGGTGGTGGCGCAGAACCTTCTTCCCTTCCTGTGGCGCGCCGGCCACCTGGGCGGCCGCACGTTCGACGTGCTGATGACCGCGCCGCCGATGGCCGAGCTGCACACCCGGCTCGACGTGGCCGCGCGGCTGCATCCCGAAAGCCGCACCCTGGCCGACTTCCGCGCGGACGATGCGCTCCTGCGCGATGAGGCCGCGGCGCTGGCGTCCGCCCGGCAAATCGTGACGCCGCACGCCGATGTGGCCGCGCTCTTCCCCGGCAGGGCCGAGCTGCTGGATTGGGCCACGCCAGCACCCCGCGCACGCGTGCCCAACGGCGCCCCGCGCCCGCGCATCGTGTTCCCCGGCCCCACCGCCGGGCGCAAGGGCGCCTGCGAGCTGCGCGAAGCGCTGGCGGGCGTGGACGTGGAGCTGGTGGTGATGGGATCGCAGCTGGAGGGCGCCGGCTTCTGGGACGGGGTGCGCCTCGCCGCGCCGAAAGCGAGCTGGATGGACGCGGCCGACCTGGTGGTACTTCCCGCGTTCGTGGAGACCCAGCCCCGACGGCTGCTGACGGCGCTCGCCGCGGGCGTCCCCGTGATCGCCACCCCCGCCTGCGGCCTGGGCCCGCGCGAGGGGCTCACGCTGGTCCCCGCCGGGAACGCCGCCGCCCTCCGCGAGGCGGTGTTGGGCGTGCTCGATGCGCGCGCGGCCGTTTCGTGACGCCCCTCCATGGTCTTTTTGTAGACACGGAGGGCACGGAGGTACACGGAGGCCACGGAGGAACTGCGATGAAGTTCTCCGTGCCCTCCGTGGTTCTCCGTGCCCTCCGTGTTCACGAATGCGGGTTCAGCCCCGCCCCGTCAGCCGGCGGATTCGGCGCGGTGCTTCACCACCTGCAGGATGTTGCCCTGGATCTGCCGCATCACCAGATCGCTCCAGAGTGACGCGTAGAAGTTGAAGCGGGTGCTGAGCCGGTGCGTGCTGGAGAGGTGGAGGATCACCTCGCCCGGCGCCACCGGCTCGATGGCGTAGGTGCCGTCCAGCACGTCGAAGTGCTCGCCGCCGATGGTCACGTGCTCGTCCAGCGCGGTGGGCGGGATGGTGCTCGGGTCGGCGTGGATGGTGAAGGAGAGGAGCGAATCGGGCCTCCAGGTGGTGACGGTCTCGATGAACACCACGCCGCGCTCGAAGCTGGCCCGCCGCACCCCGCCCACGCCTTCGTGGCTGAGCGTGGCCTCCACCGGCCGCGGAAAGCCGATGCGGTGCACCAGGCTGGTCCCGTACTCATCCGGTCCGATGCGCGGCACCTTCACGATCTGCCGCCACACCGCGCCCGGCGTGGCGCGGATGCGGACGCTCGTCTCCACCACGCGCAGCTGGTCGTTGGGCGCGATGGCGCCTTCCACCGGCGCGGCGATGTACGGCAGCAGCAGCATGGAACCCAGGCTGGTGGCGTACAGCCGGCGCCCCACCTGCCGCCGGCGCAGCTGCATGGCCATCGCGCCGCCCAGGTTCGACATGGGCAGCAGCACGGGAAGGAGCATGATCACGCAGATCTTCCCCTCCCACCCCGTCACCCATACGCCGAACACCGCCAGCAGCACCGAAAGCCACGGCAGCAGCACCCGGGCGGCCGTTTTCCGGAGGTAATGGTCCGGCGCCACCGCGAGGGTGAGGTAGCCGATGGCGAACGGGACCAGGAATACGAACGCCATCGACATGGCGCCGAACAGGCTGCCGCCGGTGTCGGACGAGAACACCCATCGCCCCAGCATGCCATACAGCGCGCCCGCCCCCGCCGCGAACAGCAGGGCCAGCGTCGGAGATTTGCGGATCACGGGACAGGCTGGTGTGGCGAGGGAAAGGAGATGGAAAACCGGTCAGCTGCGTGCGCGCCGCGCCTGAACCGCGTCCCACACGTTGGACAGCCCGTGCGCCGCGGCCAAGGTGGCGATTCGTGCTTCGTCGATGTCCGCGCCAGGGCGGTCGAGCATCCCGGCGATGTCGCGCAGGTGCTTCTCGCTCCAGCCGTACGAGTAGAACCGCATCTTCATCAGGATCAGCTCTTCGGGCGCCGAGAACATCGCCGTTCCGCCGAAGGGAAGCGGGAGGCGCCGGGCGTGCGCGATCTGCCCTTCCGAGAGCTCGTCATCGGCCATGAACACGTCGATCTTCAGCCCGCGTTCGTTGTCGATGATGTTGAACTCGCCGCCCGTCCGCACCGCCTCCAGGGCGGCACGTTCGTCGTGGTAGAAGTCGGACAGGGGGAAGCGCGCGAGCAGCCTGGAAACGTCCACGCCGCGCAGGCTCACGATCACGTCCACGTCGCGCGTGGTGCGAAGCTCGCCGTACGTCATCGATGCCATGGAGCCCCCGATGGCGTACGGAATCCCCAGCTCCTCACAGGTGCGGGCGATCAGCTCCAGCAGGTCAAAGGCGACCTTCAAGCTGCCTCCGCGCCACCTCGCGCTCCACCTGCTCGCGCGGCCAGTCCGGGTGAAGGGCTTCGAGTTGCGCCGCGACCGCCATCAGCATCGCACGCGTTTCGTCGGCCGCGGCTCGCAGCCGCTGGTCCGGCGTCCAGCGGGCGTACACCTCCAGCAGCCGGCGGTCCGGGAGCTCCACCACGATCTCCCGGGTTTCGCCATCGATGGTGTGAAAGTAGCCGGTGCGGTTGTCGGCTCGGTCCATGAGGCGCGTTTGGTTCAGGGCTGGTCGGGGCCGCGCGAAATGTACAGCGAAACGCATGAAGAACAAACGCCGCGCCCCAGGTGGGGACGCGGCGTTCGTCTGCATTTGGCGCGGGCGGCGTCAGGACGCCGCGCCGCCCAGCTGCTGCACGATCTCCTGCAGGCGCTGCTGCTTCTGGTGCAGCGCCTGGCGCAGGTCGTAATCGTCGGTGTGGGTGATCTCGTCGTGCAGGTCGTTCAGGTACGACCGGATCACGTCGGCCAGCAGGGCCACGTCCTGTTCTTCCAGCTGCAGATTGCTCATGGTCCGCTTGTCGTCTCGTTTTGAGCGTTGAACCGCCGGGTCTCCGTCACCGCCACACGCAAGCACCGCTCCCGCATCGGCCCCGGGCGCGCCGCCACAGCCTCAAATGTGGATGGCGCGCCCGGCCACCGCCAGCGCGGCCTCGCGCACCGCCTCGGGGAGCGTGGGGTGCGCGTGCACCGTGCGCGCGATGTCCTCGGCGCTCCCCTGGAACTCCACCGCCAGCGCCCCCTCGGCGATCATGTCCGACGCGCGCGGGCCGATGATGTGCAGCCCCAGCACACGGTCCGTCGTCGGATCGGCCAGCACCTTCACGAAGCCGTCCTGCTCGGCCATGGCCTTGGCGCGGCCGTTGGCGCTGAAGGGGAACTTGCCCACCTTGTACTCGCGCCCGGCGGCCTTCAGCTCCTCCTCGGTGCTGCCCACGCTGGCGATCTCGGGCCAGGTGTACACCACGTTGGCCACCGCGTCGTAGTTCACGTGGCCGTGCTTGCCGGCGGCGAACTCCACCGCCGCCACGCCCTCGTCCTCGGCCTTGTGCGCCAGCATCCGCCCGCCGATGGCATCGCCGATCGCGTAGACGTTGCCCACGCCGGTGTGGTAGCGCTCGTCCACCTGGATGGTCCCGCGCTCCAGCCGGATCCCCTGCTCCTCGAACCCCATCCCCTCGGTATACGCGCGCCGTCCGACGGAGACCAGCAGGTAGTCCGCCTCGATCGGCTCCTGCCCCTCCACCGAAACGATCACCTTGTCGCCCTTGCGCTCGGCGCCCGAGACGCGCTGGCCGGTGCGGATGTCGAAGCCCTGCTTGCGCAGGATACGGTCGGCGGTCTTGATCACCTCGCCGTCCATCCCGGGGAGGATGGTGGGCATCGCTTCGAGCACCGTGACCTTCGCCCCCAGCCGCAGCCACACGCTCCCCAGCTCCAGCCCGATCACCCCGCCGCCCACGACAACGAGGTGCCCAGGGACTTCGGGGATCGCCAGCGCGCCCGTCGAGTCGATGATGCGCTCGTGGTCGAACTTGAGGAACGGCAGCTCCACCGGCACCGAGCCCGGCGCCAGGATGATGTTCTTCGCTCGGACGGTGGTCTTCTCACCCTCGGCCGACGTCACCTCGATGCTTTCCGGCGAGGTCAGGCGGCCGAAGCCGCGGATCCACTCGATCTTGTTCTTCTTGAACAGGTAGGCCACGCCGTCGGTGAGCCCCTTCACCACGCCGTCCTTGCGCTTGTGCAGCGCGCCCACGTCGATGGTGGGCTCGGCCACGCCGATCCCGTGGTCCTTGGCCTTGTGGCGGATCTGCTCGAACAGCTCCGAGCTGTCCAGCAGCGCCTTCGACGGGATACAGCCGATGCGCAGGCAGGTGCCGCCCAGCGCCGGCTCCTTCTCGATGCACGCCGTCTTGAACCCCAGCTGCGCCGCGCGGATCGCCGCCACGTACCCACCCGGCCCCGCGCCCAGCACCACCAGGTCGAAACTCTTCTCGTCAGCCATCTATCTCCAGGTCCTGATCTCGAAAGTTGAACACCAGTCACGCCCGCCGGGCGGAGCAGCCGCGCATCCAAAGAACATCCCACCACCAAAGGTTTCGATGATTCTGGGTTTCGTCATCGTTCCCTTCCGGCGTCCGTTCCGATGCGCGGAAGTGCGGGCGTGCAAACAGCACTCCCGCACTTCTACGGATCACACAGAGCCTTACTCGCTCAACTCGTCCGCCGATCCGTCCAGCAACTGCGCATACACATCGTCGGCGGGGTTACCCCAGATCTTGCGCAGCGCCGACTCGCTGGCTGCACGCCAGAACGCCTCTCCTCGGCTTCGTCGGCGACGTGCTCCGGCTCCATTCTACCCCTCGATCAGCATGTTGATCGGGTCTTCGAGCAGCTGTTTGACGGTGACCAGGAAGCGCACGGCCTCGCTGCCGTCCACGATACGGTGATCGTAGGTCAGCGCCACGTACATGATGGGGCGGATCACGATCTGACCGTCCACCACCACCGGGCGCTCCACGATGTTGTGCATCCCCAGGATCCCCACCTGCGGCGGGTTGAGGATGGGCGTGGAGAGCATGGACCCGAAGGTGCCGCCGTTGGTGATGGTGAAGGTGCCGCCCTGCAGCTCGTCGAGCGTCAGCTTGCCGTCACGCGCGCGCTTGCCCAGGTCGGCGGTGCTCTTCTCCAACTCGGCGAAGGTCTGCCGGTCGGCGTTGCGCACGACCGGAACGACGAGGCCTTCCTCCGCGCCCACGGCGATGCCGATGTCGTAGTAGTTCTTCAGGACGATCTCGTCGCCCTGGATCTCGGCGTTGAGCCGCGGAAACGCCTTGAGCGCGCCGATCACCGCCTTGGTGAAGAACGACATGAAGCCGAGCTTGATGCCGTGCTTCTTGACGAAGTCGTCCTGGCGCCGCTTGCGCAGCTCCATCACGGCGTGCAGGTCCACCTCGTTGAAGGTGGTGAGGCTGGCGGTGCCGTGCTGTGCCTCCAGCAGCCGCTTGGCGATGGTCTGCCGACGGCGCGACATCCTCTGCCGCGTCTCGGGCCGGTCGCCGCTCGGGGCAGGCGCGGGAGTCGCGGGCTTCTGCGCCGCCGCGGCGGGCTGCTGCGCGGGCGCGGCGACGGGTGCGGCGTCCGGCTGGCGCGGCGGGGCGCCGGCCGCGGCACGGCCGTCCTCGATGCGCTTGAGCACGTCTTCCTTGGTGACGCGCCCGTTGGGCCCCGACCCCTGCACGGTGGCCAGGTCGAGCCCATGCTCCGCCGCGATGGCGCGCGCGGCGGGAGAGGTGGGCGCGTCGGCCGTGGCCGTGGCGGTGGCGGTGGCGGGCGTTTCCTTCGGCAGCGCGGCGCCTTCCTTCTCCTCGTAGCGGACGCTGGCGGCGCGGCCTTCCTGCGCGGCGGCGGGGGCGGCGGCGCCGGCCTCCATCTCGGCCAGCAGCTCGTTCACGCCCACGGCATCGCCTTCCTGCTTGCGGATGGCGCCCAGCGTGCCGTCGGCGGGGGCGGCGACCTCCACGGTGATCTTGTCGGTCTCCAATTCCACCAGCACCTCGTCCTTGCGGACGGAGTCGCCCTCCTTCTTGCTCCAGCGGCCGACGGTGGCCTCAACGACGGACTCGCCCAGCGGGGGGACGCGGATCTCGACCGGCATCTTCTTGAACCCAGGGTACAGGGAATGGGGAACAGGGACAGCGGGCGAACGGCGTTCGCGCGGGTGCATCCCGATCCCGCTTCAACTCTTCGATCGACAGACAGCGAGTGCGAACGACAGCATCGACAGCAACAGCAACTGCGAACAGCAACCGCACGTGGGACGGCACCGATGCGCTCCGGATGCGCCCAGCCCCCTCCCCGCGCCTTAGAGCGCGACCCTCCCCCGTACCGGGAGAGGGTGGTGGACGCGGCGGCGGTGCGGCCTGCAACCTCCCGCTCGCGCGATCCTTTGGAGGCGCCGGGGGGCCGACGCCGCTACCTCTCCCGGTACGGGGGAGGTGCGAGCCTAAGCGAGCGGAGGGGGCCGCGGCGCCGCGGCCGGCACAGGTTTTGGGAACGAGAGACCGCCCTTGCAGGC
>DASSJS010000034.1:0-19984 GCA_035691085.1 Longimicrobium sp. | reverse complement strand
GCCGCCGGGGCGAGGGGGGCTCTCCAAAAAAATTTCGATACTCAGCGCGAGCGCCAGCCTGCAGCCACTCGTCGATCGGATCGGCGCGAGCAGGAGACCTGCTGCAACGAAATCCGCGATGAACCTAATATGATCCGAATCTCCATCCTGGCCTATGTTTCCCGCAGCCGTCCGGTAGCCCGGTTCATGCCCTACAACACGCTGAAGCTCAGCCGGACCGCCACGGTGTCCCCATCGCCCTTGCCACGGCGCGCCGCCTTGGGCACCGGGAGCAGCGTGCGGCCGGTCTTCTCTCGCCACACGCTCGTCTTCCACTCGTAGCCGTCCACGCTCGCGACAACCGGCGCGCGGCCCCACGCGTACGTGGATGAGGGCGCGTACTCGTCGGGCAGGGTCACGAAGTGCCAGCCTCCCTGGCCGGGATACTTCCACAAGGTGGCGGTGAACTCTGCCTCGTAAGCCATCGGCGGGTCAACCGGACGATTCCGGCGGGGTGGATGAGGATGGCGGCCTCCGCGCCACGGAGATGTCGGGCCAGACCAGCCAGTAGGGGTGGAGCGTCTCCGCGCCGTGGCGGTGGTAGAAGCGGCGCGCTCGCGCATTTTCAGGCTCCACGTTCACGCAGACGCGCCTGGCGTCCTGGGCGATGAACCACTCGGCGAGCGCGCGAAGCAGCCGGTCCGCCGCGCCGCTTCCACGCTGCTCCGGGAGCACGAACAGCCACTGCAGCTCTCCGTCGCAGTCGAAGCGCGTGGTCCGGTGCCCGGCGATGTAGCCGACTATCCCCGCACCCTGCTCGGCCACAAAGATCACCCGCGGCGCCAATGCGTGCTGCGGATGGTGCTCGCCCGCGAGGTACTTCGCCATGGTCGATGCGCCGGCGCCGCCGGCCCAGCCACCCACCTCGCGGATGCGTGCCATCTCCGCCACGTCGGCGGGTTTCGCGGTTCGGACTTGGAGGGGCTCCATCCTGTGGTTCAGTCCCGCCGCAGCAGGTCGCGCCGGTGCAGACCCAGCACCACGTCCATCTGCGCGTTGTGCACCTTGCTGTGCCCGGCGAGCACCGTGTTCCACAGCGCCCGCGCACCGGCATCCGCCAATGCCGGGTTCTTCCCCAGAAGTGCCGCGGCGCGGACCGCATAGGCCTTGTTGTCGCGGGACGTGGTGTAGTTGCCGGGTGGGATGCCGCTCACCAGCCCTTCTTCGCACAGGCCCAGGAACGCGCCCCGTGGGCAGCTCTTCACTTGCTGCGAACGGCTGTGGGGAAATACCTCGCGCGCTGCGGTTTCCCATGCTTCGGGTGCCGAGCCGCACGTGCCTTTGCCAACCAGCTCAACGGCACGGACCGCCACTCCGCCGAATCCATCCATCGGATCACCTCCCACTTTGGTTGGTGTGGGGATCACTCCGGTGCTGCTTCCTGGTACCGCTCGGGCGCATACCGCGAGGCGAGCAGCCCCGTGGCGGCGCCGAGGTCGATCTCGCGCACCAGCACGCCCTCCTCGCCGTACGGGAAGTGCGCGGCCAGCTCGCCCTGTGGGCCGATCAGCGTCGTGGCCGAGTCCTGGTACCGGAACGCGTAGTTCACGCTGGCGAACCAGATCCCGTTCTCCAGCCCGCGGCACATCATCGCCTTCTCGTAGTAGGGCGACGCCGGATCGCCCCACCGCTCGGGCTTCGATCCCCCGCGGTCGCTCCCCGTGCAGTGCGGGTGAAAGACGACCTTCGCGCCGCGCACGGCCGCCCAGCGCACCGTCTCGGGGTAGCGGAACGCCTCGTGGCAGATCGCCACGCCGAACTTCACGCCGTTCACCTCGAAGAGCTGCCGGGTGTGGCCGTGCACGTACAGCGGCTCCTCGGTGGGGTCGAGCTGGTTCTTGGTCTGCACGCCCTGGATCTGCCCGTCGGCGCCGAACACCACCGTCGCGATCTGCCGGCCCTCGTCCGCGATCCACTCCATCCCCAGCACCACCGCGATCCCGTGCTCGCGCGCCCACCGCGAGACCGCGCGGAGCGACCGCTCCTGGTCTGCGCGATCGAACGGTGGCACGGGGAAGTCCAGCCCGCGCAGGCCGGGGAGATACGCCTCGGGAAAGCACACGATCTCCGCGCCGCGCGACGCGGCGTCAGAGATCATCCGCTCGATCGTCCGCAGGCACTCGTCCACGGTGGATGCGGCGCGGGGCGTGGCCAGGGCAATGATCATCGGGTCCACTCGGTGCGGGGCGGGGCGGCGGATCGCCGGCCATCAACCCCGGGATTCTACAACACCGCCGCCGCACGCGCCTCCCGGTCTCGCGGAGGAGGCAGTGCGGCGGTCGCGTCGCGCCGGGGATGAAGCGGCCTCGTCTGGCGGAAGAACAGCGAACAGCAAAACCGCGGAGCATCGGAAGGGAAGCCAGGCGGAGGAACGAGCCTGCTCCTCCTTCCTTTGACTCCCCGCTCTCCGATGCGCTGCGTTCACCCGAGGAGAATCTCGGTCGCGGAGGTGTGATGGGATACGAAACGACCTGCGTCCGCCGCCCAGGGATGCGGGCTCGGTGGCGGTTCATGCCAGATCCGGGCATTCCGTCGCGCTTCGAATGCTCGGCTCCGAGCCGCGCCTATAGATCCTTCGGCCCGCAAGATGGTACCATGCCACCAGTTATGGCGTGGCCGGGACTCAGGATGACATCGTCAGGGTTATCATCGAAGCACAGGCCTTCAGGCGGGTCCGGTATCGGATCAGTTGCGCTCCAGCTTCAGGAGCAGCGTCTGTCCGTCGCTGTCCAGGGCGTAGGTGAAGCGGCCGGGGCCCAGCAGCTTTTCGCCCACGAAGTCGATGGGCTGCAGCACCAGCGTGGCGCCGCCCGTCTGCACCTCGATCCGCGCGTACGAATACGCCGGGCCCACGTCGCGGTACGTGGTGGCCTGCCCAGCCCCTACGGAGCCGTAGTCCTCCACCTTTTCGGTGAACTGTACCGTCACGCGGTCGAAGTCGCGCCCCGAGCGGTTGGCGACGCGGATCTCGGTGGCGCCGTTGGACGTGATGTTGCCGCACGCCGCCAGCGCCAGGCCGAGCGACACGATCCGGACCAGGTTTCGAAGCATCGGGGTTGACTCCATGCGCTGGTTGAAAGGGTGATCCAGCCGGTAGAACGAGTGTCGGCGTGGATCGTGACACCAGCGGAACGCCCTCACCCATCGGAGGCATCGCGCCCGCGGCGCACGCGGGCGATGCCGTGCCCGTCCGTGAGCGACGTCAGGGCTTCAGGTCGAGCAGCGCCTGGAACGTCTTCATGTCGAACGGGTCCGAGTCGTGCCCGTGGACGATCTTCCACCCGCCGTCGTGCCTGCGGAAGCCCAGCGTGGCGCGGACCCACATGTTCACCTGGCTGCCGCTGGTCTGCGTTCCGCTGATGTGGTACAGGTAGTGGCAGAACGCCACGCCATCGCCCACGAAGAACCGTTCATCGGCGGTCTCGCAGCCGATGGGGCCATCGTAGCTGTCGAACCACTGGCGGATGGTGTCGCGGTTCAGCCCGCGCGTCTGCAGCGGCGGCGCCAGGTTGTACATCACCACGTCGGCCTCGTCGTACTGCGCGGCGACCGCCTCCACGTCCTTGGCCTGGATCGCGCGCACGCGGCCGGCCAGGAGCTCCCGGAGCTCGCCCTCGCCTTCAGCGGATGGGTCCTGAGGCATCGTTCCCTGCGGGTGTGGGGAGGCCGGCTCAAAAGCAGCGACGGCGCCGGCATGAACGACGACGGGTGGCCCCAGCGGGAGCCACCCGTCGTCGTTCATTCAAATCCGGGGCCGGTCGATGGCCGGCCCACCCCACGCCGCCGCGGCTACCCGCGCCAGTGGACGGCGCCGCGCAGCGCCGGGCCGCCGCCCTCGCAGTGCTGCTCGAAGCGCAGGTCGACGCCGTTCCGGGCGGGCGGTGCGGCGTTGGACAAGCGTGGCGGAGCGCTCGCGTTCAGCCGCGGAACTGGGCGCGGATCACGCCGGTGCCCAGGAACACCGCGTACAGCAGCCACAGCACGCCCGCGCACAGGGCAACGGCGAGCGTGACGCGGGCCGCCAGCATCAGCGCACGCCCGGCGCGCGACCCGGCGGGGTAGCGGAAGGCGGGCGCCCCGGGGAGCGAGTAGCGGCGGACCACGTTCCATCGCCGCGGCCCCGTCTGGAAGCAGAGGGTGAGGATGATCTCGCCCAGCACCAGCAGCGGCAGCCCCAGCGCGGTGGCGATCAGCCATCCCCACACCGTGCGCGGCCACCCCGGCGCGAAGAACGCCACGAAGACGAACGCCGACAGCACGGCGGCTCCCACCCCCACCGCGCCACCCACCAGCCACGAGCGGACGCTCATCTCTCCTCCAGCGGGTGCGAGATCGGGAGGCCGGCACCTTGGGATCGGCACGATCGCGCAATATAGGAAAGGGCGGGGCGGAACCGTCAGGATTTCGGATGGTGCACGAGATCATGCCCGGGCAAACCTCACCCGGATTGTACTGGGCCACGGATCCACCGTCAGGCAGACGATTGTGCTGCCTCGATCATGGATCCTTCGGCCGCCGCAAGACATGCGTCCCGTGACGTCGGTTTCAGCGCGGCCGCGGGAACGTGGCATCCGCGGAGTGACCGCGTACACTCCTTTCCGTGCCACCGGCTCGCGTGGCCCATCGGCTCACCGGCTCCATCCAACCCTGCGGCTCTCCCGGGTATCCAACCAGGCGCCGGTGCGTATTCGACGCACCGTCGTCTCATCCGGGGATCGACGGCCCTTCAACCCTCCCCCAGGCGGATCGGCGCATGCGACTCTCACCCTCCGTATCCACCCTCGCACTCCTCCTGCTCCCCGCCGCGCTGGCCGCGCAGACCACCGGTCCCGCGCCCGGCGCCACCCGGCCGCCCGGGTGCCGGGGAACCAACATCCAGACGAGCTTGACATCGATCGCGCGCCCCAACGGCGAGCCCATGGTGTTCCCGAGCTACGGCGAGATCGAATCCGTCCAGCCGGGCTCGCCGGCAGAGGCGGGCGGGATGCGGCGCGGCGACCTCCTCATCCTCCAGGATGGCCACGACCTGATCGCCAACCCGCCGAAGCAGCCGCGCCTGGCCGGCGATACGGTCCAGTTCGTGGTGCGCCGGGAGGGCGTCGAGGTCCCGCTCACCCTCGTCCTGGGCCGCTGGGACCCGCCCCAGGCAGCGCCCGGCGTGGACCGCGTCTGCCGGCGCGTGGACACCGGCTCCGGGGGCGGCTGAGCTCGGCCGTCTCCCGGATCGAAGCAGGGCTGGCCGCTTTCCCGCCTCGAGATCCGGCCGGCCCCAGTAGACGGACGGCCTCGAGTTCCGCCCGTCGAGCAACACCGTCCTGACGGGCGGCCGGTCAACTGAGTTCGGGGGATTACGATACCCGGACATACGAAGGCCGCCGCGCACCTCGCGCCGGCGGACCGTTCGTCCCATCACTCGCGCGCCTGGCCACTCCCGGGTGCGTCTCGCCACGATCCCGGTGACCGGCCTCCGCGGGGCGCGTATACTGAACACCCTCGCCTTTCGCGACGCTCCCACGCCGTTTCATCGACCATCCGCCATCACGCTCCCCATGACGCGCTTCGTCCTGGCCTTCGCCGCGCTCGCGGCCCTCGCGTGCAGCCCGGCCGCGCCCACGGAACGGTACGGGTTCGTCGCGCGCCTCGGCCGCGACACGGTTTCGGTGGAGAGCGTGACGCGCCGCGGCGACACCGTCACCACCGACGCGGTGGACCGGTTCCCGCGCGTCCGCCGGCGGCACACCGTGATCGAGCTTGGCCCCGGCGGCGGCATCCAGCGGCTGGTGATGGACATCCACACGCCCAGCGAGCCGGCCGGGCAGCGCGAGCGCCACGTGGTGGCCCAGGTGACGGCGGATTCCGTCCACATCGTGAAGCAGGACGGGACGGGCACCGTCTCGCGCGCCTTCGCCACGGGCGGCGGTATGGCCATGGCGCACGTTCCGCAGATGTACAGCCTGTACGAGCTGTACTTCGCCGCCGCCCTGAAGCGCGCCGCGGCGGCGCATCGCGTGCCGGGCGACACGGTGCGGATGCGGCAGTTCCACATCGACCGGGAGTTCGACGACTTTCCCCTGCAGCACGGCGTGGTGCGGCTCCTCCCGGGTGGCCGTGCGGAGATCACGCATGACTGGCTGGCGGGCACCGGCGAGGCTGCGTTCGACTCCGCGTACCGGATGCTGGGCTACTCCGGCGCGCGGACGACGTACCTGGTGGACGTGCGCCGCCTGGCGGATCCGCCCGACGTCGGCGCCGTCGCGGAGCAGTTCGAGGCGCAGGAGGCGAAGGGCGGCGGGTTCCGGCAGCTGAGCGTGCGCGACACGGTGCGCGCCCGCATCGGCAGCGCCACGTTCACCATCGACTACGGCCGGCCGCTGGCGCGCGGGCGCGTGCTGTTGGGCAACGTGATCCCGTACGACCGCGTGTGGCGCACCGGGGCGAACGCGGCGACACAATTCACCACCTCGGCGCCGGTCACGCTCGCGGGCCTGTCGCTCCCCGCGGGATCGTACACGCTGTGGACGATCCCGCACGCGCGCGGGGTGGAGCTGGTCGTGAACCGGCAGACCGGCCAGTGGGGAACGCGGTACGACGCCGCGCGCGACCTGGGCCGGGCGCCCATGACGGCCCAAACGCTCGCGGCGCCCGTCGAACGGTTCACTATCTCGATCGACCCGGCCGGCGCGCGGCGCGGGACGCTCGCGATGGCCTGGGGCCCGTTCCGGTGGACGGCGCCGATCGAGGTACGATGAGGGCGAGCGGGAACGAGGGGGGGCGTCCGTGACGCGAGACAAAGGCGGAGTGAAGCCCTTGTAGCTTTCGAGCCGCAATGCTGCCACCGAGCCGGAGAAGCCTCGCGCCGTTTGCGAGGCTTTTCGTTGTTGTTGCCGCGGCTTCAGCCGCCGGTCAGCGGTGCCAGGCCACCAGCTTTCTATTCAAGCCGGACAACGCCCGCCGGGCGGCCTACGGTTTCGGCTGGCTGGAGGGCGGCACCATGCCCTTCAGGCGCATGTAGGTCACGATGTTTCCGTAGTGCTCGCTGTCGTGCCACGCGTTCATCGCCAGCACGTAGAAACGCGTGTGCGAACCGCCCAGGAGGCTTGCCGAGATGGAGTCCGAGGGCGGGGCGAGCCTTGCCGCGTCACGGTCGGAGCCCGCGTACGCGCGGGCGCAGTAGTCGTTCGATGCCCGCAGCGCGGCGATGATCTCGGCCTTCGAGCTTCCGGCCGCGCCGAAGTCGTTGCGTTCGCCCAGCGCCATCGCGCACAGCATCCGCTGCGACGCGGCGACGTGGGCGAACAGCTGTCCCATGCTGCGCACCTCGGGCGCGGGCCTGTAGCCATAGTCGGCCTCGGGCACCTGCTGGGCGGCGCCCAGGATGTAGTCGCGCGAGGTCTGCCACAGCTCCCGCACGCCCGCCACCGCGGAAGGTCCGGTGTCGCCCGCACCCTGCGTGGGCGCCTGCGCCGCGGCCGGCGCGGCCGTGAACAGCGCGAGCGCGGCGGCGGTGATCAACGTTTTCATGAGCACGAAGGGGCAGGGGTTGAGGAGCGAACGCCCGGGAGCCCGTACTCCGGCGCACCACGCGCGGAGGACGGGCGCGACCCGGGCGAGGTTCCCGGGCGGCCTCGGCAACGAGCCGTTGACCACGCGCGGGAACGGATGGAGATTGGACCGGCGGTGGTCCTGCCGCCATACCCACTTCTCGCTCTTTTGCCATGACCGCTTTCCCAGCCGCCCGCTGCCGCGCGGCGCGCCGCCGGCTTCCGTGAGGACGGCCGCGGGCCCGGAAATCCTCGCGCTCGTCCCGCTGGACCGGGGCAGCCGGGTTCCCCTTCACCAGCAGATCTACGACGGCCTGCGGCGCGCGATGTTGGAGGGGATGCTGCGCGCGGGGCAGCGTGTGCCTTCGACCCGGGTGCTGGCCACGGAGCTCGGCGTGTCGCGCTTTCCCGTGCTCACGGCGTACGACCAGCTTCTCCACGAGGGATACCTGGAGGGCCGGGTGGGCGCGGGAACGTTCGTGCGCGCCGCGCCGCCGGACGACGCGTTCCGCCCCGCCCCGGCCGCGCGCCGGGCCAGCGCGCCGGCCAACGTGCCTCCGCCGCCGTACGCGCCCGGCGACGCCCCGCGCACGCCGCGGCCGCCCGCGTGGCCGGCGAGCGGCGAAGACCCGGTGCGGCCGTTCCGCACCACCGTTCCGGCGCTCGACCGGTTCCCCCACGCGCTCTGGGCGCGGCTGGTGGCGCGCCACGCGCACCGGCTGGCGCCGATCCACATGGCGTACGGGCACCCCGCCGGCCTGGGCGGGCTGCGCGCCGCGATCGCCGAGCACCTGCGTACCACGCGCGCGGTGCGCTGCGAGCCCGACGACGTCCTGGTGGTGTCGGGCTCGCAGGCGGCGCTTCGCCTGTGCGCGGCGGTGCTGGTGGGCCACGGCGACCGCGTGGCCATCGAGGAGCCGGGGTACCCGGGCGCGCACGCCGCGCTGGCCGCGGGCGGCGCCGAGCTGGTGCCGGTGCCGGTGGACGGCGAGGGGCTGGTGGTGGAAGCGCTGCGCGCCGACAGCCGGGAGATCCGCGCGGTCTACGTCACCCCGTCGCACCAGCACCCGCTCGGCGCGCCGATGTCGGCGCCCCGCAGGCTGGCGCTGCTCGACTGGGCCGCGCGGCGCCAGGCGTGGGTGCTGGAGGACGACTACGACAGCGAGTACCGCTACGTGAGCCGGCCCCTGGCCGCGCTCCAGGGGATGGACGCGCATGGCCGCGTGGTGTACATCGGCACCTTCAGCAAGGTCCTCTTCCCCGCGCTGCGCGTGGGCTACCTGGTGGTGCCGCCGGCCCTGCGCGAGGCGTTCGCGGCGGCCCGCGACGCGCTCGACATCTTCTCACCCACGCTGTACCAGCTCGCGCTGGCCGACTTCCTCTCCGAAGGCCACTTCGCGCGCCACCTCCGGCGGATGCGCGGCATCTACCTGGCCCGGCGCGGCGCGCTGCTCGCCGGGCTGGCGCGGCACTGCGCCGGCGTGCTGGCCGTGCACAACGCCGACGCCGGCCTGCACGTGGCCACGCTGCTGCCAGAGGGAACCGACGACGTGGAGGTGGTTTTCCGGATGGCCGCGCACGGGCTCACCGCCTCGGCGCTGTCCACCTGCTATCTGGGCCCGGCGCGGCGCCCCGGCCTGCTCCTGGGCTTCGGCGGCTTCGGCGAGGCCACGCTGGAGGCCGCCACGCGCACCCTGGGCAACCTCCTTCGCGGCGAGGGTGGACAGGAGGAGGCCGGGCGCGAAGTGGTCATGGGCGGAAGAGGGTGAATGGCGCTGGTGGGCTGGCCACTCCCGGGTGAACATTTCGGGAAGGACCCCGATCCCCGTCTGGCGCGCGCTCGCCGGCCGGGCGTGGGCGGGAGCATCCGCATCGCCACTTCATCCTGCCGGGAGAGACATCGTGAGGATCGTGCTCGAATGCGCGCGGCGCTGGTTCCTGTGGTCCGGCATGGCGGCCGCGCTCGCCGCCCTTCCGGCGCTCGCGCAAGGCGCTTCGCCGCGCGACGGGCAGCACGATTTCGACTTCGAGATCGGGACCTGGAACACCCACCTGCGCCGTCTCCAGAACCCGCTGAGCGGTTCCACCACGTGGGTCGAATACACCGGCACCACGGTGGTCCGGAAGGTATGGGACGGCCGCGCGAACCTGGTGGAGCTCACCGTTTCCGGCCCGGCTGGCCGCCTGGAGGCGCTGAGCCTGCGGCTGTACGACCCGCAGTCGCACCAGTGGAGCCTCAACTTCGCCAATGCCCGCGGCGGCGGGATGGGGGTTCCCTCCGTCGGCGAATTCCGGGACGGCCGCGGCGAGTTCATCTCCCACGAGGACTACAACGGCCGGATGGTCCTGGTCCGGTTCGTCATCACTCCCCTCGCCGCCGGCTCGTGCCGCTTCGAGCAGTCGTTCTCCGCCGACGGGGGCAAGACCTGGGAGTTGAACTGGGTCGCGGTCGACACGCGGGTGAGAGGCGAGCCGGGGGGCTCTCGGTAACGGAGCCGCGGTTCACTCCGCCGCCAGCGCCGCCTGGACCCGGGCCCGCAGCGTGCGGGCGCTCTGGAGCATCGAGGCCCGGAGCTGGGCCATGTTAATCTTCCCCCAGTACATGTTGGCCACGCCGTCATAGGCGGTGCGGTTGCCCAGGAACGCGCCCACGTCCACCGGAAACGGGTGGCGGCGGCGCCCTGGCGGGAGGTAGAACGTGGGGTTCGCCACGGTGAGCGAATCCACCAGCAGCTCCAGCCCTTCGGACAAATCGAGGGCACCGCTGAGCTGCTGCGAGGCACGCAGCCACACCTCCTCGGCGGCGAGCTGCTCGGCCGTCAGCATCCGGTTCTCCGCGAGATATTCAGTCACGGCGGCGCGCAGCGCGTGGTCTTCGAGCAGCGACAGGTCGCCCGTGGCCACCAGCGCTTCGGCGGTGCCCATGATGGGCCGGCGGGGCTCGTACCAGGTCGCGTTGATCGCCCACACGAGCACCGAGTCGCGCGGGGGGCGCTCGGGCGTGAAGAACGCGTGCAGGAGCTTCACGCCCTCGCGGTCGCGAACGCGGTGGATGGAATCGTCGCGCAGCACCAGCCGCTCGGTCTGGCGGAGATCGGCCTGCAGCTGCAGAAGGTACTCGCGCTCGCGTGCCCGGTCGTCGCGGGCATCCACCCGTGACTGGATGGCGAGCGCGATCAGGATCCCCGCCACCACGATGGTCAGCTCGGCCGCGAGCCAGCGGATGCGCGACCATCCCCACTCGGCCACCGCCGCCGTGAGCGGGCGGCCGGGCGGCGCTGCCTGCGGCGGAACAGGGGGCGCTGCCTCTGGGGGAGCAGGCTCGGCGGCAACCGTCATGGAAAACCTCTGGGGGAACGAGTCGTCTGCCCGGGCGAAGGAGGCCGCGCCCCCCGCAACGCGAGTGGCGACGTGAGACCGGGAATGAGGAGGGAAGGCTCGGAAGGGTGACGCACCGGCGGAGCCGCCTGTCACCGGCCGCACGGAAGCAGGGGGTGACGCAGTATTCTACCACCTTCACGCCCGGCCTTCCAGCGCGGGCGCCACCGTACGGCCGGGATCGGGTCACCTTCCGCGGGCAAGTGTCGTGACCGGGCTGAATGGAAAGCTCGTCCGCCAGCCTCGCTCACCGGCGGCTGAAGCCGCAGCAACCACTACGAGAAGCATCGCAAACTGCGCGAGGCTCCAACAGCAGGGATCTCGATCTACTCGCCAGGACTGTCGTGCCGCCGGAAGAGGTAGTCGGTCCTCCGCGCCGACGCGTGGCACCCCGCGCATCCCGCCAGCCTGCCCCGGGTCACCGTTGCCGTGGAATCGAGCGACACGAAGCCGTACTCCCAGTCGCCACCGCCGGGATCGTACCCGGGCGCGCGCTTGATCATCACCCCGTACGCACGCAGCGGCCCCCGCGCGGCGTCGTCGTCGTACTTCTCCTTGACCACCACCGCGCCGGCCGGCAGCGGCCTCCCCTCGCGATACGCCGCGGCCGCGTTCGGGCTCACCCGCACCACGATCGAACGGTGAGGCCCGCCGGGGATGGCGGCCGCGTGCGCCCTCGTGTTCTCGGGCGGCAGCGCAACGCAAAGCATCGAAAGCTCGGGGCTGACTTGCACGGGCTTCTCCGTCACCCGGGGCCACGAGGCGAACTCGGCGGGGCTGGCCAGCGCGGGCGCGGTGCCGGGCGAGGCGGGCGCGTGGCACCCGGCCAGCATCGCGGCGGTCAGCCCGCGAGCGAGCCAGCGCGTGCGACCCGTCACCCCCGCGCGGCCGGTGATGCCCTGTGTGCCGATGCCGTCTTCCACGCGTGCCTCCAGTCGGAGCCGTTTGATGAGCCGTGACGGGGTGATGAACGGGGCGTACCTCGAGAACGCATGATCGTTCCCCGGAGGGACGGACGACGGGTCCCCCACCCCAGCATCCGGCGAGTCATGGGTGCTCTCCTTTCATACCAGATCGGCAGGCTGAATGTGCATTTTGGATGAGCTCAACCCCCCGTCATCCTGAGCGTCGCCGCTGCACCAGCACCGCGTCCGCACCAATGTCTGGCGGCGACCGAAGGATCCACAACCCGCGTCCGCGCCATCATCTGCCTGATGGTAGATCCGTGGCCCGGTGCGCTTCGGAGGATCGGTTCCGAGAGCGGGCGATAGATCCTTCAGTCGCCGCCAGGATCCAGCGTGGACGTGGCTTTGGCGCGGCGGCTCTTTCAGGATGACGTTCCCTGGGGAGGTGAATGCACAACGACTCTCCGCATCCGGTATCAGTTCTCTCTGGTTCGAGCCGGTGGAGCCTCGCGTAGTTTGCGAGGCTTTTCGCCGTTGTTGCTGCGGCTTCAGCCGCCGGTCAGCGGTCCGGCCACCAGCCTCTCAGCCGACACGACGGGACAACAAAATCCGGCAGCCGCGGGTGATCTCACCCGCGGCTGCCGGCATTCGCACGATCCACCCGGCCTCGACGCCGTCAGGCGTCGTGCCGGTACCCTTCACCGCCCGGGCAGCGCCTTGGCGATGATGCTGCCCAGGGGCGTGGGGTTGGGATCGTTCTGGTGCTGCACGGCGTTCACCGCCCACTTCTCCAGCCGCACGCGATCCTTCTGGAAGATCATCATGTGCGTGGAGCCGCCGAACTCGAAGTGGCCGATCTCGGTGCCGCGGGTCACCGCCACGGGGTTGGCGCCCTCGGGCACGATGAACTGGCTGGGCTCGATCACGCAGGTGGACACCTCCACCATGCCGATGCAGATCAGCGCCACGTACCCCACCGTCTCGTGGTGGAAGACGAAGATGCCGCGCGCCGCCACGTGGCCCAGGTACGGCTGCGACTCGGTGCCCTCCCAGGTGCCCTGGTTCTCGCCCTGGCGCGGGCGCTGGGCGAAGTAGGTGCCCGGCTCCACCCACGAGCGCACCAGCGTGCCGTTCAGCGGCGCGTTCCAGCGGTGATAGTGCGTGGCGGAGAGGAACCCCTGGTACAGCTGGCCGCCCTCGAAGAGCTTGGCCCACTGCCGCTGCCCGCCGAACAGGTCGAGCAGCGAGTAGTCCACGTCCTTGACCCAGAACTGGCTCTCCAGCTGCACGTTGTTCCGGTACTGCCACGGCGTGGTCTCGCACCCGATGTTGATGTCGACCCTGGGGTTGCCCTGGAACGGCCGGGCGCCGGGGACGAACTTGCGGATGAAGAACGAGTTCCACGAATCGAAGCCGTATCCCGGCTGCCGCGGGTCGTGCACCATCTGGTTCCACACGCCGGCCTTGTGCGCCGCCTTCGAGATCCACGACCCCGGCTTCTCGGGGTGCTGGATGTCGAGCTTGTCGAGCGAGGCGCTGCTCTTGAGGAAGGTGTTCCAGGCGTCCAGGATCTTCTTGAACTGCTGGTTGAACGCCTCGTCGTGGAAGAGGGCCACGCCCGCCTCGGTGGCCATCGACACCGCCAGGAAGCCGTTCATCGGCGTGCCCACCTGGGCGGTGTTGTTGAACGACGGCGAGGTGGTGATGATCTCGTTGAGGATCTCGAAGAAGCTGTCGAACCCCTCGATCCAGAGCACGTCACCGTCCTTCTTGATCTCCCGCCGCGTCCGCTCGTCGAGCCCCGCCACGTAGGCGTTGGCCTGCTCGATCATCGAGTTGACCCACATGCGGTAGACGCTGTTGGAGACTACCCAGTTCTTGAAGTCCTGCACCACCGGCTGCAGCGGGGCGAGCGTGCCGTTCTTCTTCTTGTCGGCGATGAAGTCGCGCAGCGGGATGAGGTACTTGGCCGTCGCCCACACGCGGTTGGGCACCCAGAAGCCCATCTGGACGGGGCCGGCCTCCTCGAGCGTGAGCAGCGGGCTGGCGCCCACGACGGCGCCGACCTTGATCTTCTTCTGCTGCTCTTCCTTCTGCCTGGTCTTCGGACGCGGGGTGGTCTGGGCCATTGGGTCTCCTGATGAATGGCGAGGAGTGAGGGGAGGGCCGGAAATTCATGTCGGCATCTGATGCCGCCTTCCCGGGGCACCGTTCAAGCCACTTGGGCCGATACGACGTAAATCCCTTCACCACAACGACATCCACGAAGAACACCCGGGGCCGGCGGCCACTCCCGCGTAACGAGATGTTGCATCGCTGCAACGAGATGGACCGCGATTCACAGCCGCGGGGCCGCCGCCAGATGCGGCCGAGCCGGCCCACCACGCGCACCCCGCGCCGCCAGGCGCGGCGGCCAGCGCGCCGAGCGCCGCGACTCCCAACCGGCGCTTGCAGGTGGAACGCGGGCTTGCCCGCACGTGCTCTCCCGCGCGCCCTCGTCTCTTCGTCGACGGAGCGAGGCCGCCACGCAGCTGGCGAACCCGGCCGCCATCCCGCGGAGGACCACGATCGCGGCAATCGGCTCACCGGGCTGCTTCCCAGCCATGGCGAACCTCCTACGCCGGGGGCGCGGAGAGCTCGCTGATCGTGACGTAGTAGCCGTCCGGGTCCCGGAGCGAGAACTCCCTCGTTCGCGTGTTCGGGTTCACGTGCGGCTCCTCCTCGAACCGGGCGACCAGGGCGCGTGCCCGGCCCAGCGCCTCGTCATAGTCGTCCACGCGGAAGAACAGGAGAAGGCCGTTGCCGGGCGGCGCCTGGTCCGGGCTCATCAGGGAGGGGTGCTCGTGCGCGCCCCACTGGTGGAGGCAGAGCAACACCGTCCCATCCGTATCCGCGATCTGGCCGAAGTCGTCATGTGCCGGCCGCGACGGTGGCTGGCCGAAGAGCGACTGGTACCATCCAAGGCTCCCCGGAACGTCGCGCACGCCGATGATCGTCCAAGTGCGTCTCATGAGGTTTCCGCTGAACTCTGGTACGGCGCCACCGTTCCGAACACGCGCGGCGGGGTGAACCGCAACGGCATGAACGCAGAGCAGCGGAGACAGGCAGAGATAAGCAGAGAACTGCAACAGCGGTTCCGCGGCTCTCCGTTCTTGTCTGCCCATCCACGTTACTCGCGCGAAGCGCCCACGCAATCGCAGTTCGTGGGGTTGGCGGCACGTGTTCAGGGGGACGTGGGATCAGGCGCGTTTTTGCAGGACCCAGGTGGTCATGCAGCGCTGGTTCTGCACGTTGGTGGTCTTGATCGGGTCCAGGAGCTCGGCGCCAAGCCGCGCCGTCCACTCCAGCAGCATCGCCTCGTCCACCACGAAGCGCACCGAGCCGTCGGGCAGACGGGCACGCCGGTTCGCATCCGTGGCGACCGGCGCCTCTAGGCCGATCACCGATGCCAGGCGCGCGAAAAACAGCCCGCCCGGCCGGACGACGCGCCACATCTCCAGCAGCATCCGCCCGAAGTGGCCTTCGTTGTCGGCGAAGTGGAGCACCGCGCTGCAGAGGAGCGCGTCGAACGCTTCGTCGGGCCACGGAAGGGAGTCGAGCTCGCCGGCCTGAAAGTGCTCGGGCGGGAGCGCGGGGGCGATTTGTGCCGCCAGGGCACGCACCCGGGCGATGGCGGCGGGATCGCGGTCGATGCCGAAGACGTCGAAACCGGAGCGCAGGAAATACACGAGGTTACGGCCGCTTCCGCACCCCGCGTCCAGGATCCGGGACCGGTAGTCGAACCGGCCGCGCAGCAGCTGGTCGAAGAGGTAGATGTCGATCTCTCCGAATTCGTTCCGGAGCTCGGCGCTGCGTTCCACGGCGTGGGGGTGCGAAAGGGTGCGTGTGCAGGGGTGCCTGCGCTTGAGCGACGCCCGCGAAGGTCACTCGGAGGAGTGCTCGACCGTCACGATGACGTTGCCTTTCTTGTGGCCGCCGTCCACGTACCGGTGCGCCTCCGCCATCTCTTCCAGCGACCAGGTCCGATCGATCACCGGCTTCAGGGCGCCCGCTTCGGCCAGATCCCTGAGAACGACGAGGTCCGCCGCCAACAGCCGGGGAAATGCGTCGTCGACCGAGATGACCTTGCCACCCGGCGTCAGCACGCGTTGCGCATCGGCGAGGGCCTGCGCGCTCTTTCGCCGTCCAACGGCATCGAAAACCACGTCGTAGCGCCCGGGTCCCCGCGTGAAGTCGTCGCGCATGTAGTCGATGACGGCGTTCGCGCCGAGTGACTCGACCAGTTGCACGTTGGCGGTGCTGCACACCCCCGTTACCCGCGCGCCGCGTTGCCGGATGAGCTGCACGGCCGCCGTGCCGATGGCGCCGGAAGCGCCGTACACCAGAACGTGCTGGCCCGCCTTGATCCCGGCTCTCCGGATGAAGAACAGCGCGATGAGGCCGCCGTACGGAAGCGCGGCCGCTTCCTGAAAGGTCAGGTTGCCCGGCCGTGCCGTCAGGATGCCGTTCGCCGGCCAGCAGACGTACTGCGCGTACGTGCCGAACGAGCGCTGGGTCAGGCCGAACACCGGGTCACCCACCTTGAACGCGGAAACGTTTCGTCCGATGGCGTCGATCTCTCCGGCCAGCACCATGCCGAGGATCGGACGGCGCGGCGCCCTCCACCCGAACAGGAGCCGGACGAGGAGACGATACCGGAACGGCATCTTCAAGCCCCGCACCAGGCAGTCGCTTGCCGTCACGTCCGTCGCGCGGATGCGGATGCGCACCTGTCCCGGCCGCGGCTCGGGTGTTTCGACCTCGGCCAGCCGCAACCCTTCCGGCGGGCCATAGCGCGTGCAGATGACGGCTTTCACAACGGTAGCCCGGGGATGTCGGTGGACGAGCCGAAGATGCGGGAGCCCGCGGCCCAGCGCCACAAGAGGCGGCGTCGTGGACACCTTGCCCCTACCGCACCGCGGCGGGCTGCGGCAAGGCGGGGAGGGGACCCCTCGCCACCACCCTGTGGGGACGCCTGCGCACCCGCCACAGCCAGTAGAACATGGCGGGGAGCGGGAGAAACGCGAGCACGAGCAGCACCGGCGTGATGCGCAACGGCTCCGGAAGCACCTTCGCCTGGCCCAGGAAGAACGAGCCCGTTGCCGTGAACAGGGCGTAGCACATCCGCCAAAGGTGCCGCGCCAGCCGCCGGGTTCCGGTCGGGGGGCCCGAGCGCAGCACGCGGAAGTCGCCGGCCGCGCAGAGGAGGAGGACCAGGGCGTTCACCATCCCCGCGAAACCCGGCGCCATCCCCATTGGCCCACGCGGATCCATGAAGACCCGCAGGGCGCCGGCGAGCGAAACCAGGCCCAGGACGAGCGCCAGCGCCATGAGCGCCGTGTCCCTGCTGCGCGATGGCGCCGGCGTGCGACGGACCGCGAGCATGGAGGTCACCACCAGGTAGATCACCAGCGGCCCCCCGAGCCACGCGCTCTTCCCGCGCGCCAGGCCAACGAACACGGCACCGATCCCCAGCGCGATCATGGCGTAGACGAACAGCATTCCCGCGAGGCGATGGAACCGGCCGCCCTTGGGGGCGAACAGCGCCGCATAACCCGCCACCAGCGACACCGATCCGCCGGCGAGGTGAAGGAACAGGAAGGGCTTCATTGGGGCACCACCGGGGGGCGGGATGGTGAAAGGGAGCAAGCAGTCTATCACACCCCTACGCACCCATGGGCCCGCTGTTTCACGGGCCATCCCCCCGGTTTCTCGACAAGCCCGCCGATGGACGTCGTCACCCGCTTGGCGCTACGTGGCCAGTGCCCCCGCGACCTCGTCCACCCACGAGCCCAGCGTGCCCGCCCGCGCCGGCAGACGGGCGAACACGTCGTTGACGCCGTCGAGGCCCGCCGCGGCCAGCAGGCGCTTCTCGTTCAACGTCCACTGCCCCCGTTCGCACACCCGCGCGTGGGCCTCCTCCATCGCCGCCCTGGCCGCCTGGCCGGCGGCGCCCGCCACGTTGCCGCGCGCGGCGTGCATGCGCGCATACTCCAGGCTGAAGTCGCGCGCGAACCGCCACCGCGGCGGCGCCGTCCTTACGAGGGCGGGCGGCATGGCGCCAACCACCGGCAGCTCGCCGGCCAGGACCCGGCCGGATGCCAGCTCCGCCGCCAGGCTGTACGTGGGGATCCCGGCGATGTAGCCGAGCAGTGCATCGAGCTCGAACGCTCCCAGCGCGGCCTGCCGCGTCCAGTGGAGCGCAACGTCCAGGTCGCGCAGGATCAGGTCGACGTCGGTATCGCCCACACGGAACCACGCCCCGCCGTTCATGATCCGCCCCCATGAGCCGGGCGGGTGCACCTGGCCATACGGCTCCAGCGCGGCGAGGCCGATCGCGCCGCGGTAGTAGACGGCCAGGTCCCAGTCGCTCCCCTCGTCGGCTCCCCCCGCCCCTCGCGAGCCGCCGAGCACCACCGCCAGCGCACCCGGCAGCGCGGCCAGCGTCCGCGCGAGCGAGCCCACGGCGGGAGGGAGGAGAGCGAGGTCGGCCAGCAAGCGCATCTTCAGGATGGGATGGGCGAACGAAGCGACGACCGCCGGCAGCACGCGGGCGCCCGTCTGCCCGCGGCGTCGGCAAACAGGGGCGGCCCCGCGGCCCCGCGGCCGATGGTCAGGCCGCGGCCGGGCCCGGGCCGCCGGGCAGCTCGTAGGTGGTGATCTCGAGCTGGTGTCCGTCCGGGTCGGCAAAGTACAGCGAGTGCGCGGCGGTGTGGTCCTCGAACGTCGGCGTGATCCCGTGGGCGGCCAGGTGCGCCCGGGCGCGCTCGAACGCCGCCCGGCCCACACGGAAGGCGATGTGCCGCACCGCGAGCACCTCGCGCCCCGGCGGCGGCCCCGGCTCCGGCACCCCCGTGGGGAACAGCGCCAGCGCCGTGGTGCCCGCGCCGATCACGGCCGGGCAGTCGCCCCACACCTCCTGGTACCGCCGCTCCAGGCCGAGCACGTCGCGGTACCACGCAACGGACCGCGGCACGTCGCGCACCGTCAGCGCCACGTGGTCGATCCCCTCCACTCGCAGCATTCCCTTTCTCCTGGAACAGGGGCGAAGCCAGGCGCCTCCGCGGCACCCTCTACGTGGGCGAGGCCGAGAGCGTGACCGCAAGCCGGCCGAACGTTTCCATCCAGTCCGGCACGCGTGATTGGGGTAGACTGAAAACGGTGTGCACAACCGAATCACGGGCGTCCTGCACCAGCAACTCCCCACCATCCGCGGCCCAGCGCCCGTAGATCACGAAGCCGTGCGGCTCGAAGACGACGAGGGGCCGCCAACGCTCCCCCGGCTGCGTGTCCGATAGAAATTCGCGGAACGACGGCACCAGCCGGGAGGCCTGCGCATAGCCCAGTGGAACCGAATACCATCCGTCGGTCGCGGCCGCGAAATCATGCGCGGGAGACATTTCCTGGAGGAGCCGCGCGGTCTCCGTGCCGGTGATGCTGGCCCGTGGTGTGAGCAGGGAGCAAGCCGCCCACCCATTCCGCGACATCCGAACGTGGAAGGTCGCCTCCGGGATCGCCGGGTCAGCCCAGGCTGACAGCTGAGCCGTCTCGAAAGAATGCCGGTCGTAGGGCACGAATCGAATCGGGTGCCGGGGGTTCACCGCCGAGTGTTCGAAGGCTCACGGGTGGGAGACTGGAGCGCAAGCCTTTCGTTGGTGAACGCATGGACGGGCCGCGGACCCGGGACATGACCAGCGCCGCGCGGAATGCGCCGCTCGCGTCCGCGGTGCCCATCCTGGCCCGCACGATCACGCGTGCCGTGGCCATGCGCAAAGAAAAACGGTTTTTCGTCGATTTAGTTGCAGCCTGCTCGCACCGGAGCACGTCGACGAGTGGCTGCAGGCTTGGAATGCGCTGAGTATCGAAATTTTTTTGCAGGAACACCGCTTCCGTCGTTCACCCCGTCATCTCTGCCTGCAGGCTTCGTTCACTGCGTCATCAGGGGGAATCGAGCCCGCCCGGTCCTCCGTGCGTCTCCGCAGCCTTCGTGGATACGGCGCATGCTCGCCATTCAGCCATCGGTGCGCGGGACGTGCACGACGGCCGGACTCGTCTCGTGATCCCCTGATCGATCCGTTGAGA
>DASSJS010000033.1:0-11783 GCA_035691085.1 Longimicrobium sp. | reverse complement strand
CTCGGCGGCCGTGGGCGCATCGGACTCGCCGTCGGGCGCCTTCCCCTTCCCCTTCTCCGACTGCGCGCTCCCGCCCTGCGGCGTGCGCAGGTCGGCGGCGATCACGGTGAGCATCTCGTTGGCGTGGTCGCGCAGCGCCACGATGTCCATGGCCCCGCTGGCCGGCGTGCAGGTGCGCGCGAACGCCTCCCACTCGGCCAGGATCGGCTCGCGGTTCGCCACGATGAAGTCGGCCAGCCGCACCGCTCCCGGCGCGCGGCCGGGCGCGAGGCGCCGCTGCAGGGCGTGCCCGGGCCCGCGGCCGTTGGGGGACGGCACGGGCTCGTCCGCGCGGGTGGGGAGGGCGTGGAAGTGCTCCTCGATCAGCTCCAGGATGCGGTAGCCGGCCGCGCCGATCTTGTGCAGGTCGGCGGCCTGGCCCTCGCCGCCCGCTTCCTCCGCCTGCTCGGCCAGCATCTCCGCGTAGCCGATGATCTGGCCGAGCGGCGTGCGCAGGTCGTGGAGGAGCACGGCGGGGAGCGCGTGGCGGCCGGCGCCTTCGCCGGCCGGAAGCGGGTCGGTCATGGCGAATCCTTTCCGGTTCCGCCCAGCAGCGCCTCGATCTTTTCCAGCAGGCGCGGCAGCTCGATGGGCTTGGTGTCGTAGTCGTCGCACCCCGCCTCCAGCGCCTTCTCGCGGTCGCCGGCCATGGCATGCGCGGTCAGCGCGATCACGGGGATGTGGCGCGTGGGGAGGGCGGCCTTCAGCCGGCGCGTGGCCTCCCAGCCGTCGAGCACGGGAAGGCTCATGTCCATCAGCACCAGGTCGGGGAGGTGGGCGGCGGCCATCTCCACGCCGCTCAGGCCGTCCACCGCCAGCGTCACCTGGTACCCCTTGCGCTCCAGCCGCCGCGACAGCATGTCGCGGTTCATCTCGTTGTCTTCCACCAGCAGGATACGCGTCATGGCAGCCATCCGAAAAGGGTTCACAGCGCCGCTGCGAGCTTTTCGTCTCCCGGGGTCGGTAGGTTGGGGCGGGGCGCGGCCCAGTCGTACAACAGGTCGCGCACCTGGTGCAGCAGCGCCTCGCGCGAGCCGCCCTGCTTCTTGATGATCGAGGTCACCCAGCCGTTCAGCCGCAGCCGCTCGGGCGCGCTCAGGTCGTGCGCCGACAGCACCACGATGGGGAGGAGCGCCCATTCGCGGTGCCCGCGCACCTCGTCCACGAACTCGAAGCCGTCCATCTCGGGCATCATCAGGTCCAGCAGGATCAGGCTGGGGCGCTCGCGCTCCATGCACGCCAGGGCCACCCGCCCGTTCTCCGCCTCGCACACCCGCCACCCTTCCTTTTCCAGGATGCGGCGGGTCACCGCGCGCGCCGCGGCGTCGTCGTCCACCACCAGCACCGGGCACGGGGGGTTGGGGCAGGTGTGCTTGCGCAGGATCTGCGACAGCCGCAGCCGGTTCACCGGCTTGGTGGCGTAGTCGGCGGCGCCCAGCGAGAAGCCCCGCGCGGGGTCGTCCACCATGGTCAGCATGATCACCGGGATGTCGCGCAGGGCCGCGTCGGCCTTGAGCGCCTTCAGCACGCTCCAGCCGTCCATGTCGGGCATGGTCACGTCGAGGGTGATGGCCACGGGGCGCAGCTGCCGCGACAGGCGCAGCCCTTCCTCGCCCCCGCGGGCCGACCTCACCTCGAAGCCTTCCCTGCTCAGGAAGCGGTGCATCAGGTCGCGCTGCACCGGGTCGTCGTCGATCACCAGCACCACTGACCCGGGCGGCGTCTCGGCGCCCGCCGAGGCCGCGCCGTCACGCGCCTCCGGCACGGCCGCGCCATCGGCATCGGCGTCGGAACCGGCGTCCGCGCCAGGGGACGCGGCGCCCGGTTCCGCCCCCGCCTCGCGGACCACGGCGGGGAGGGTGATGGTGAACTCGCTCCCCTCCCCGGCCACGCTGTGCACGGTCACGTCGCCGCCCATCATCTGGCAGAAGCGCCGGGTGAGGGCCAGCCCCAGCCCGGTGCCGCCGAACTTGCGCGTGGTGGAGGGGTCGGCCTGGGTGAAATCCTGGAACAGCTTCACCAGCTGCCCGGGCTCCAGGCCGATCCCGGTGTCGGCCACCCGCACCGTGATCCACTCGCTCCCGTCCATCCACTGGCGCCCGGCGTCCACGGTGATGGAGCCCTCGTGGGTGAACTTGACGGCGTTGGAGAGGAGGTTGAACAGCGCCTGCCGCACCTTCATCTGGTCGGCGTGGATCGCGCCCAGCCCCGGCGCCAGGTGGATGTCGAGCGTGTTGGCGTTCTCCTCCACCATCGGCCGGATGGTGCACGCCACCTCGTCGATCAGCTCGGCCAGGTCGAAGCTCTCCAGGAACAGCTCCATCTTCCCCGCCTCGATCTTGGACAGGTCGAGGATGTCGTTGATCAGCGCCAGCAGGTGCTTGCCGGCGGCGCTGATCCGGTCCAGGTCGGCGCCGAAGCCGGCCAGCTCCAGCTCGGCGGCCTCCTCCTGCAGCATCTCGGAGTAGCCCAGGATGGCGTTCAGCGGGGTGCGCAGCTCGTGGCTCATGTTCGCCAGGAACATGCTCTTGGTCTTGTTGGCGGTCTCGGCGGCCTCGCGGGCCTTGGCCACCTCCTCCTCGGAGCGGCGCCGCTCGGTCACGTCCTCCATGGCCAGCACCAGCAGCTCGCCGTGGTGCCCCGCCTGGAGCTTGCGCGCGTTCAGGAGCATCACCCGCCGGCCGATGGCGGGAAAGTCGTGCTCCAGCTCGAAGTCGTTGAAGGCCGAGCTCTGGGGGACGACGTCCTCCAGCAGGGTGCGCAGGGCGGGGATGTTCCACTGCCCGTTCCCCAGCTCGTAGATCAGCCGGTTCTCGGTCTCCTCGCACGAGACCTGGAAGGTCTGGTAGAAGGCGCGGTTGCCCGAGCGCACGCGCAGCGTGGCGTCGAGGATCAGGAGCGGCTCGCGCACCGTGTCCACGATGTTCTGGGCGTAGGTCTCGATCGCCTTCAGCTCGGCCTCGGAGCGGCGGCGCTCGGTCACGTCCTCCATGGCCAGCACCAGCAGCTCGGAGTGGCCGCCGGCGCGCAGCCTGCGGCCGTTCAGCAGCATCACCCGGCGCCCGATCATGGGGAAGGTGTGCTCCAGCTCGAAGTCGTTGAACACCGAGCTGGTGGGGATCACGTCCTCGAGCAGGGTGCGCAGCGCCGGGATGTCCCACTGGCCGTTCCCCAGCTCGTAGATCAGCCGGTTCTCGGTGGCCTCGGCCGAGACCTTGAAGGTCTGGTAGAAGGCGCGGTTGGCGCTGTGCACGCGCAGCGAGGTGTCCAGCATCAGCAGGGGCTCGCGCACCGTGTTCACGATGTCCTGCGCGTAGCTCGCCACGTCGTCGCCGCGCGGTTTCCGTCTCAGCATCATCCGTCTCCACGCGTGCGGGGAAGCCGTACGCGGAAGGTGCTCCCGCGCCCCGGTTCGCTCTCCACCTCCACCTCGCCCCCCAGCAGCCGGCTGAACTCGCGCGCCGCCGCCAGCCCGATCCCCATCCCCCCCGCCGAGCGGGTGGACGCGCTGTCCACCTGCCAGAAGCGGTCGAACACGCGCGCCTGGTGCTCGGGCGCGATCCCGATCCCGGTGTCGCGCACCTCGAACACCACGTGCCCGCCCTCCTCGCGCAACCCCAGGCGCACCTCGCCGCGCTCGGTGTACTTCACGGCGTTGCCGCACAGGTTGATCAGGATCTGCCGGGCCTTGCCGCCGTCGGTCTCCACCGCCACCTCGCGGGCCGGCACGTCCACCGCGAAGGCCAGCCCCTTCGCCTGGGCCGCGGGCTCCACCAGCTCCCCCGCCGCGCGGGCGATCGCGCGGGCGTCGAGCCGCTCGGCGCGTACCCGGTCGCGCCCCTCGTCGCGCAGCGCGAAGGCCAGGATCTCGTCGATCATGGCGGCCAGGTGCCAGCCGCCCGCCTTGATCCGCTCCACCTTGCGCGTCTGCGCCGCGTTCAGCGGGCCGTCCAGGTGGAGGAGGTCGGCGTACCCCAGCATCCCGTTGAGCGGGGTGCGGAACTCGTGCGAGAGGGTGGCCAGGAAGGTGCCCTTGGCCAGGTTCGCCGACTCGGCCGCGATGGTGGTCTCGCGCAGCGCCTCCTCCACCCGCTTCTGCGCGGTCACGTCGAAGCAGGTGACCACGGCGCCGTCCACCCCGTCGTCGGGCGAGCGGTACGGGTTGATGCGCACGATGAACCAGCTCCCGTCGTCGCTCTCCACCTCGCGCTCGCTGCGCTCGAGCGAGGCGAGCACCCGGCGCGCGTCGTCGCCCAGCTCGGGATAGCGGAGGCGGTGGGTGATGTGGGCCAGGGGGCGGCCCTGGTCGCCGGCCACGAAGTTGAAGAGCGCCGCCGACGACGGGGTGAAGCGGCGGACGCGGAGCTCGCGGTCCAGGAAGATGGTCGCGATCTCCGACGACTCGATCAGGTTCTGCAGGTCGGCGTTGGCGCGCTTCAGCTCGTCGATGGTGTTCTGGCGCTCCTGGTTGATGGTGATCAGCTCCTCGTTGATCGACTGGATCTCCTCGCGGCTGGTCTCCAGCTCCTCGCCCGCGGCCTTCTGCTCCTCGTTCACCGAGCGCAGCTCCTCGTTGGCCGCCTGCAGCTCTTCCACCGTGTGGTCGCGCGCCTCGCCCGCGTGCTCCAGCTGCTCGCGCAGCCGGCGCAGCTCGCCGCCCAGCCCGTCGGCCGCGCCGGGATCGTCGCCGCCGACGCGATCCGGTGACGGCGCCGCGGCTTCCGCCTCTTCCAGCACCACCAGGGCGAACCGCTCCGCCCCCTCGCCCTCCACGGGCGGCCGCACCCGCAGCCTCAGCGCGGGCTCGCCGCCGCCGGCCACCACCCGGGTGGTGGGGAGGCCCTTCTCGAAGGCCTGGTAGAGCGCCGCGCGGAGCTCCGTGCGCAGCTCGCCGCGGGTCAGGGCGACCAGGTCGGTGGTGGGCTCGCCGGCGCCCAGGTGCAGGTAGCGCCCGGCCCCGCCCGAAAGGTGGACCACCTCCAGCCGCTCGTTCACCACCAGGCTGGCCGGCGCGTACGCCTCCAGCAGCCGCAGGTGCAGCGGCCCGTACGCGAACGGGGCGCGGCGCCGCCCGCCGGCCGGATGCGGCGCCGGGGGCGCCTTCGGGTCGGCGGCCGAGAGCCGCGGCGGCACCCGGGGCGGCGCGGCGTTCCTGCGGTACAGCCGCCGCGGGCCGTCGGCGGGCGCGAACAGCCCGCTCTCGCCGGCCGACTCCGAGGCGCCCAGGAAGAGGAGCCCGCCCGGCCGCAGCGCGTAGTGGAAGGTCTCCACCACCCGCTCCTGCGCGGCGGGCTGCAGGTAGATCAGCAGGTTGCGGCAGCTGATCAGGTCGAGCCTCGAGAAGGGCGGGTTGTGCAGGACGTTGTGGACGGCGAAGAGCACCCCCTCGCGCAGCGCCTTTCCCACCCGGAAGCCCCCCGCCTCGCGCGTGAAGAAGCGGCGGAGCCGCTCGGGCGAGATCCCCGCCACCGCCTCGGGCGGGTACAGCGCCTCGCGCCCCCACGCGTACCCCTTCTCGTCGATGTCGGTGGCGAACATCTGGATCTGCGGCGGGCTCTCCAGCGTGGCGGCGTGCTCGCGCAGGAGGATGCCGATGGAGTACGCCTCCTCGCCGGTGGCGCACCCCACCACCCACACGCGCACCGCGTCGCCCGCCGCCTTCCCCTCGAAGAGCTGCGGGATCGCCCTGGCCAGCGCGGCGAACGCCTCCTCGTCGCGGAAGAAGGCGCTGACCGAGATCAGCAGGTCGCGCACGAGCGCCGCCGGCTCGGCCTCGCCGGCGCGCAGCAGGGGGAGGTACTCCTCCAGCGTGCCCACGCGGTTGAAGCGGAGCCGGCGGTCCAGGCGGCGCAGCACGGTGGAGCGCTTGTACTGGCTGAAGTCGTGCCCCGTGCGGGCGCGCAGCACCGCGAACACCTGCGCCAGCAGCGCCTCGGTGCCGGCCGCCGGCGCGTGGGCCGAGAGCGCGGGGGTGGACTGCCGCAGGCGGACGATCTCGGCGGGGATGTGCCCGGCGGGGAGCACCAGGTCCACGTGCCCGGTGGCGATGGCGCTGGCGGGCATCCCGTCGTATTCGGCCTCGGCGGGCTCCTGCGCCAGGGTGATCCCCCCGCCCTCGCGGATGGCGCGCACCCCCGCGGTGCCGTCGGCCCCGGTCCCCGAGAGCACCACCCCCACCGCGTCGGCGCCGCAAGCGGCGGCCAGGGTGCCGAAGAACAGGTCCACGGGCGCGTGGGGGCCGGCGCCCCGCTCGCGTACGCCGATGGTTTGCCCTTCCATGACCAGGTCCTGCCCCGGCGAGATGATGTAGACGTGGCCGGCCTCCACCGCCGCCGGGGCGGTCACCTGCGTGACCGGGAGGGAGGTGCGGCCCTGCAGGAGCGCGGCGATGCGGCTCTCGCGGTCGGGGTCCAGGTGCATGATCACCACCCAGGCCATCCCGCTGCCGGGCGGCACCGCCTCGAAGAAGAGCTGCAGCGCCCTGAGCCCCCCCGCCGAGGCGCCGATCCCCACCACCGCGAGCGGCGCGCGCCCGGGCGTGCCGGCGCCGGAATCGAGGCCGGCGCCGGCCGCCTTTGCGGCGGCCGCGCCGGCGCCGGACGGACGGGAAGTGTGCACCGGGCGTTTCATCGGGGCTCCGCGTGGGTCCGCATCGCGGGGCGCCCGGGGTGAATGGACACGGCCATGCCTAGCGGGTGGGAGGCGCGAGGTTGCCGCACGCCACCACCATGGGGTTGGCGCTCGACGCCTGCACGCTCACGAAGTACGGCCCGGCCACCGGCGTGGTCACCGGGAGGGTGGCCTTCCCCGAGGCGTGCCCGTCGCCGTCCACCTCCAGCGGGGCGTAGGCGGCCGCGGCGCCCAGCAGCCCCTGGTCGGCGCCGCACTGGCCCAGGTGCACCTGCCAGGGGTGCACCCCGCCGCGCGTGGCGTTGGCCAGCTCCACGGTCACCGTGGTGCGGCCGTCGGGGGTGGGCGTCATGGTGGCCTCGCCGCTCATCTGCACCGCCCCCGCCAGGCTTTGCGGCGTGGCCAGCGTGCCGTGCCAGCGGGTGTTCAGGTTCGCGTCGGCGGCGCTCACCTCCACCGCGGGCTTGCGGGAGAAGGCGTCGCACGCCGCCAGCAGCACGGTGGCGAGCACGAGGGCGCGGGCAGGGCGGCTGGACATGGGTTCCATCCTCGGCTCGTGGGGCCGCGCCCGGCGGCGGCGCCCGCACCCCTGGGGGTGCTTCGGGAGCTCGCCGGACGCGTGTTGTTGACCAAATGGTAAATTCAAGTTATCCTATATTGTACAAATGGTCAACAAGGGTCGTCGGAGCGCGGGCGCGTGGGGCGTGCCGCGGCCCGGGGAACCGGGCACCCCCCGTGAGGAATGGAGCGGACGACGGCGTGGACGCGGGCACCGGAAGACGTCCGGCGCGAGCAGATCCTTCAGGCCGCCTTCGAGGTGGCCTCGCGCGAGGGGATCGGCGGGATGACCATCCGCGCGGTGGCGGCCGAGGCGGCGGTGAGCCACGCGCTGGTGGTGCACTACTTCCGGCGCAAGGAGCGTCTGGTGCACGCGCTGCTCGACTGGCTGATCGAGACCACCTCGGTGCTGCACGTGTCCGACGACGTGGCCGCCTTCCCGCGCGCGCTCGACCGGCTGCACGCGCTGCTGCAGCAGGAGATGGCGCGGCTCGCCCACCAGCCGCGGCACACCCGGCTCTTCTTCGAGTTCTGGGCGCTGGGCGCCCGCCACGAGGAGATCCGGGCGCGGATCGGCGCCGAGCTGGAGCGCTACCGCGCGGCCTTCCGCGACATCATGCGCGAGCTTCTGCTGGCCGAGCCCGCCACCTTCCCGCGCGCCACCGCCGACGGGATGGCGGCCGTGGCCGTGGGGTGGATCCACGGGTGCGCGGTGCAGGCCATGATCGACCCCGCGCGCTTCGACGTCGACGAGTACCTGACCGCGGTGCGCGGGATGGTCGGCCAGCTCGCCTGAGCCGCCGGGACAGCGCGGGACGCACGGGGGAAGGGCGGGTGGAAGGGCGGGGGACCGGCGATGTCCGGGCGAAGGAGATCGATCGCGCCGCCGGGACCCCGGCGGATGCGGCGGGGGAATCAGCTTTCCTGGAGAGACGCGGCATGGATGGAACCCTGGCGGCCGCCGAGCCGGCCGAAGCGGCCGTCACGGTAGCCCGCCCGCCCCCGGCAGCGGCGGCGGACACCGCGCGGCACTCCGGACACGGCGGAGGGGATGACGCGGGGGACATCGGCCCATCGTTCCTGGCGGCGGCCACCCGCATGCTGGCCGATGCGCCCGGGGCGGAGGGGGCGCTGGCCAGCGTGGCGCGGCAGTCGCTTCCGCGGCTGGGCGCGTGGTGCTTCGTGGACCTGTGCGAGGATGGCCAGATGCGCCGGATCGCCGTGATCCACCCCGATCCCGCGCGCGAGGCGGAGGCGGCGGAGCTGCTCGCGGGGTGGCCCCCGCTCCCCGGCGACGGGTTGGGGGGCGCGGCGGCCGTGCGCGCGGCGTGCTGCGAGGTGCTCTCACCCGTGGGCGACGAGATGCTGGAGCGGGTGGCGGGAACGCCGCGGAACCTGGAGCTCCTGCGCGCGCTGGAGACCGGCTCGGTGATGACCGTTCCGCTCGTGGCCCGGGGCGAGGTGCTGGGGGCGATCACCTACGTGACCGGCCGCGGCGAGGGCGCGTTCGCGGCGGGCGAGCCGGCGCTGGCCGAGGACCTGGCGGGGCGGTGCGCCGTGGCCGTGGACAACGGGCGGCTCCTGGCGCGCGCCGGCCACGCCGAGGCCGAGGCCGAGGCGGCGCAGCAGCGGGCCGAGGAGGCGAACCTGACCAAGTCGCGCTTCCTGGCCACCATGAGCCACGAGCTGCGCACCCCGCTGAATGCCATCGGCGGCTACGCCGACCTGCTGGAGAGCGGGGTCCGCGGCCCGCTCGCCGAGGCGCAGCTCGCCGACGTGCGGCGCATCCAGGTCAACCGCCGCCACCTGCTGCGGCTGGTGGAATCGGTGCTGAGCTACGCCGGGGTGAGCGTGGAGCGGGTGGACACCGGCCTGCGCGACGTGCCGCTGGGCGACGTCCTGCTCGAGGTCGACACCATCATCGCCCCCCTGGCCGTGCAGAAGGGGATCGCCTGCCGCGGCCTGCACGCCGACGTAGCCAGCGACCTGCTGGTGTACGCCGACCCGCAGAAGCTGGTGCAGATCCTGGTGAACCTCCTGGCCAACGCCGTCACCTTCACCCCCGAGGGGGGGAGGATCGACGTGTCGCTGCATCCCGGCGGCTCGCGCGTGGGGATCCGGGTGTGCGACACGGGGATCGGCATCGCCCCCGAGCAGCTGGCCCGGATCTTCGAGCCCTTCGTGCAGGTGGACGAGAGCCTGACCCGCAGCGTGGAGGGAACGGGGCTGGGGCTGGCCATCAGCCGCGAGCTGGCCGAGGCCATGGGCGGGGACCTGTCGGTGGAGAGCGAGCCCGAGAAGGGCGCCACCTTCACGCTCACTCTTGGGCGCGGCCGGGTCTGACCCGGCGGCTACGCAGTCAACATCCGGAGGCTTCGCCTGATCGAACCCGCGGCGGCGCGCCTCATCCCGGCGACAGAATGGAGTGCATGGGCAAAACGATCCTGCTGGTCGAGGACAACGCCGACAATCAGGAGATCTACCGGACCATCCTGGCGCATTACGGCTACCGGGTGCTGCAGGCGTTCGACGGGGGGAGCGGGGTGGAGATGGCGCGCTCGCACCGGCCCGACCTCGTGCTGATGGACCTGACCATGCCGGTGATCGACGGGGTCGAGGCCACGCGGATGCTGAAGGCCGACCCGGAGACGGCGGTGATCCCGGTGGTGGCCCTCACGGCGTGCACGCAGCCCGAAGACTTCGCGGCGGCCCAGGCGGCGGGGTGCGCGGCGTTCCTGACCAAGCCGGTCACCCCCGGGCACGTGGCCGCCGAGGTCCGGCGCATCCTGGAGAACAGCGGCGAGGCGCACGCCACCCACTCGAACGGCGGCACCGCCGCGCAAGGGACGGACTGATGTTCTCGGACTTCGAGTTCAACGACGATGGACGGCGGGTGCTGTGTACGCGGGGAGTGCGGAACCCCTCCGCCGCGCGCCTCGACGATGACCGGTGGTGGTACCTTTCCGTCGCCGGCGTGCCGCCCGTGCGCTTGCTGCGCGTGGCTCCGGGCCAGACCCGCGGCGAGGTGTGGGAGAGCGCCCTCCGCCACCTGGACGCGCTGGAGCCGCGCGAGGCGCCGCACGCTCCCGTCCCCTGAAACCAGGCGCCGCCATGCTCCCGAATCCAGTTGCGCGGGCGATGCGCGCAGCCCTTCCCGGCCTCGTCCTGGCGTTCGGCGTGATGGCGGCCACCGCCGCGCCGGTGGCCGCGCAGACCGACGGCACCTGCATTCCGGTCGCGGAGCGGGCGGGCCGAACCTTCGGGTGCTTCATCACCGCCCGCCAGGAGCTGGGCCGGCTCTCCGCCACGCCCGCGCTCTTCTGGCACCTGCACACCTATCCCAGCCGAGCCCGCGCCCAGGCCGCGCGGGGGCCGCGCTCCACGGGGGTGGAGTCGCTCGGCCGGGTGTGGCTGTTCACCATCGCTCCCGCGGAGTGGCGGCCGCGCCGCGGCCACCGCGTGGCCCGCATCGGCCCGCTGCCGCTGGTGGATGCGGACAGCTTCGCGGCGGTGTACATGGAGGGGGTGTTCCAGCCCGGGATGCGCTCGGTGGTGCACCGGCATCCGGGCGTGGAGGCGTGGTATACGCTGGAGGGGTCGATGTGTCTGGAGACACCGGAGGGACGGCTCGAGCAGCGCGCCGGAGGCCCGGGCGTGCTGATGGCCGGCGGCGTGCCGATGATGCTGACCGGCACCGGCACGGGCGTGCGGCGCTCGGTGGTCCTCATCCTCCAGGACGCCACCCGGCCGCGCTCCGTGGCGGCGCACGACTGGACGCCCCGGGGCCTCTGCCAGCCCTGAGCGCGGCCGCGGCTGGTCCGTCGTCAGGGTGGAGGTGACGCGTGCGCCGTGGCGGCGCCGGCTACGGCGGAGCGCCGCGGAGCCGGGGAAGGGAAGTGGGAGCGAGACCGGCGGGCGGCTAGTACCGCACCGCCCGCACGCTCCACGACACGCGCTGCGCGCCGCGGTACGACGGCCGGGCTTCCACGCGCGTCATCTCGTAGTTCGAGATCGACGGGTCGCTGCCCAGGCGCTCGATCCCGCGCAGGATGCTCTCGGCTTCCTCGTCGCACCCGGTGTGGGCGCGGACCTCGTCGCGGAGAGCATCGTCGGAGGTGATTCTGGAAAGACGGATCATGAACGAGTTTGACATAGACCTCTCCGGACAGGGACCTGCAACTGGCGACAACGTGGGCGCACCCTGAAGCTAACTGCGGAAGGCCCAACTATCTACGGCAACATCACCCCAATGCTTCAATCGCCGGCTGCGTCGTGGCACGCGGGGGTCGGAAATCCGGCCGGGCCCACGCTTCAGCGGATCAGGAAAAAGAGGTTCATCGCGGATTTCGTTGCAGCAGGTCTCCTGCTCGCGCCGATCCGGTCGACGAGTGGCTGCAGGTGGCGCTCGCGCTGAGTATCGAAATTTTTTTTGGAGAGCCCCCCTCGCCCCGGCGGCCACTCACGGAAGGCCGGCTGTCTCAACGGATCGATCAGGGGATCACGAGACGAGTCCGGCCGTCGTGCACGTCCTGCGCATCGATGGCTGAATGGCGAGC
>DASSJS010000032.1:0-5097 GCA_035691085.1 Longimicrobium sp. | reverse complement strand
TGCTGGGTGCTGGGTGCTGGGTGCTGGGTGCTGGGTGCTGGGTGCTGGGTGCTGGGTGCTGGGTGCTGGGTGCTGGGTGCTGGGTGCTGGGTGCAGAGGGATGCCACTGAAGTGGCGGCTACAACGGCACACAGTCGGCCTGCGCGGACTTCGCGGCGGGCGGGTGGACGTGCTTGCGGGGGAATACGTAGCGGGAGAGGTTGGCGGGGCGGGGGATGGGGATCGACGGAACGGGGAAGATCTAACGTGAAGATCATCGTGGCGGCGGTGGGGAAGGCGCGCGGGCCGGCGGCGGAGCTGATCGCGGAGTACGAGGCGCGGGCGAAGCGCTACTTCCCGCTAGAGGTGGCCGAGGTGAAGGAGGAACCCTTCCGCCGCCCCGGCGACGCCGCGCGCGTCCGCGACGAGGAGGGAAAGCGGCTGCTGGCGCGCATCCCCGCCGGTGTGGAGATCGTGGCGCTGCACGAGACCGGGAAGGCGTGGACGTCGCAGAAGCTGGCCGGCTACCTGGCCGATCTCGCCGTTGCCGCCAGCCCCGGCGCGGCGTTCGTGGTGGGCGGCGCGTACGGGCTCTCGGACGAGATCCTGCAGCGCGCGCGGCACCAGCTCGCCCTGGGCGCCTTCACCCTCCCGCACGAGCTGGCGCGGCTGATCCTGGCCGAGCAGCTCTACCGCGCCGGCACCATCCAGCGCGGCGAGCCGTATCACAAGGGGCGGCATTGAGTCTCTGCCCGGCTTGATCCGGCCGTCTTGCCTCCATCCAGTACGATACGTGCGTGGTGCGATGCAAAAGGAGCGTGGACGCCACCGGGCGCCCATGCTCCTCTCATCTGTGTGCCTTGCGGCTCAGCACTGGGAGTTGTTGCTCGTCATGCACGTGTCCCAGTACGTCTGGACGCAGCCGGGGCCGCTGCAGCACTGGGACCCGTAGCAAACCCCCCCGCCCGTGGTGCATCCGCAGCTGGCGGCGAGCGAGACCGCCTCCATGCTGTTCACCCCACCATTCTCCTCCTCCATGGCGAACGAGCTGACTTCGAGATCTTCCGGCGAGAGCTTGACCTTCTTCATCGGATTCACTCCTGGTCGTGCGGGAAACGGATGTGGATTCGCCAGTTTAGCAGGTTGAGTCCGTAAAGGAAAGCCGTTTCCGACTCTGTCCTGAGTCTTTCACCCACACTGCGCGAGACCACGGAGGATGAAAGGGGTCGCACGCGGTCCAGGCTGTTGGAGCCTCGCGCAGTTTGCGAGGCTTCTCGTGGTTGTTGCCGCGGCTTCAGCCGCCGGTGCGAAGTCGGACCCCGACACTTCCCATTCAGCCGGACACCACACTGCGCGAGACCACGGAGGATGAAAGGGGGCGCACGCGGTCCAGGATGGTGGAGCCTCGCGCAGTTTGCGAGGCTTCTCGTGGTTGTTGCTGCGGCTTCAGCCGCCGGTGAGCGACACTGGCGGACGAACTTTCCATTCAGACCGCGGACAGCATAGAGCGGCGGATTGCCGATTCGCCTCCACGATCCGAAATTGGTTCAGTGGTGTACGGATTTCGTGAAGGCGGTTGCCCGGTGACACGCGCACGGTGTAACCTGTGCCCATGAACACGGGCGATGCGCCGGGCGAAGAGTGGTTCGCCGAGTGGTTCGGCGCCGAGTACCTGCAGCTGTACCCGCACCGCGACGACGCCGAGGCCGAGCACGCGGCGGCGCTGATCGCCCGGCACGCGGCGATCGCCGCGGACGCGGTGGTGCTGGACCTGGCGTGCGGCGCCGGGCGCCACGTGGAGCACCTGCGCGAGCACGGCTACCGCGCCTTCGGGCTCGACCTGTCGTATGATCTGCTGCGTGTGGCGCGGGAGGATGGGCTCCCCGTGCTGCGCGGCGACATGCGCGAGCTGCCGGTGCGCACCGGGGCGGTGGGGATGGTGACCAGCTTCTTCACCTCGTTCGGCTACTTCCCCGACGCGCACGACGACCAGCGCGTGCTGGGCGAGATCCGCCGGGTGCTGGCGCCGGGCGGGCTGTTCGCGGTGGACTTCCTGAACGCCGACCGGGTGCGCGAGCGGCTGCGCCCCCGCGACGAGGTGGAGATCGGGCGGCGGCGCGTGGTGCAGACGCGCGAACTGGTGGAGGAGGGGCGTGTGGTGCAGAAGACGATCGAGATCTACGAACCGGGCCGCCGCCAGCCACGCGTGTTCTACGAGCGCGTGCGGCTGTACGGGGCCGGCGAGCTGGAGCAGATGATGGAACGGGCGCACATCGAGCCGTTCGCCGCTTTCGGCGACTATTCCGGCAGGCCGCTGGGGCCGGCCGCCCCCCGCGTGATCCTGATGGGGAGGGCACGCTGAGCCTTCACGTTCATGCCGAGCGCGTCCGCGGCACGCGGCTGGTGCAGGAGTACCTGGCCGGTGACCCGCGTGCCGCCGCCTTCTACGAGGGCAACCCGGCCGACCCGCGCGCCTGGCGCGCCAAGCTGGCCGAGGTGCGCGCCCGCTTCGGCCGGGCCGAGCGCGAGCGCGCGGCCGCGGCGCTGACGCCGACGTCGCCCCGTGCCGCCGAGCGCCTCCGCCGCTTCGTGGACGAGGGCGGCGCGATGGTCACCACCGGGCAGCAGGCGGGCCTCTTCACCGGCCCGCTCTACACCGTCCACAAGGTCCTCTCCGCCATCCGCCTTGCCGAAGCATTGGAGGAGCGGCTGGGCATCCCGGTCCTCCCCGTTTTCTGGGCGGCGAGCGAGGATCACGATTTCGCCGAGGTGAACCACGCCCACGTGGTGGACCCCGGCGGCGTGCTGCGCAACGTCCAGGTCCGCGCCACCTCGCGCACCGCCGTGCCCATGAGCGAGATGCGGCTGGGCGATGACGTCACCGCCGCGCTGGACTCCTTCGCCTCGGCGATCGGGGGAGATGTCGAAGCGTCCGCGGGGATGGCGCTGCTGCGGGATGCCTATCGGCCCGGCGTTACGGTGGCGGACGCGTTCAAGGCGGCGATCGTCTCGCTCTTCGCAGACTTCGATCTGCTCGTGACCGACGCGGCCGACCCGGCGCTCAAGGCCGCCTCCGCGGAGGTGCTGCTGGGCGAGCTGGCGAACGCGGCGGAGCACGAGCGGCTGCTCGCGCAGCAGACGGCGGCGCTGGGCGCGGCGGGGTACACCACGCAGGTCACCCTCGTGGAGGGTGCCACCAACGTCTTCTGGCACGGCCCCGCCGGGCGCGAGCGGCTGTACCGCGACGGCGACGGCTTCGAGGCCAGGGAGGCGCACCGCCGCTTCACCCTCGACGAGCTGCGCGCGATCCTGGCGGACGACCCGCGGGCGCTGAGCCCCAACGTCTTCCTGCGCCCGGTGGTGGAATCCTCCGTCTTCCCCACGCTCGGCTACGTGGGCGGGCCGGCGGAGACGGCGTACTTCGCGCAGGTGCGGCCGCTGTTCGCGGCGTTCGGCATCCGCGCGCCGGTGGCGTTCCCGCGCTTCGGCGCCACCATCACCCCAGGCGAAGTCGCGGAGGCTCGCGACCACGCCGGCATCGCCGACGACGAGCTGCGCCTTCCCGAGCACGAGCTGTGGGAGCGCGTGGCCCGCCGCCACATGCCGGCGGGGCTGTGGGACCAGCTCGACGCGCTCCGCGGCACGCTGGTGGACGGCTTTGGACGGGTGATGGACATCGCGATGGGGATCGACGTGAACCTCGATCCCGCCGTGGGCGCGCGGCGCAACCGGGCGCTGCTGGAGATCGCGAAGAGCGAGCGCACCATCGTCCGCCACTTCAAGCAGCGCAACGCGGAGCTGGAGCAGGGCGTCCGGCTGGTCCGCAACCACCTGCGCCCGCTGGGGATCCCACAGGAGCGCGTGCTCACCGTCTTCCAGTACCTTGCCCGCGACCCCTCCCTCCTGCGCCGCATCGCGGACGGGATGGTGGTGGAGATCGCGGCGGAGGCCGAGCGGGAGCCGGCGGCGGAGACAGTGGCGGCGGGAGATTGATTCGCGGCGAGAGCGCGCACGGGACCACGGCGCATCGCGGACGTTTGCGCGTGCCGCGGCGGCCCCCTCCCCCCACCCCCTCCCCGCGCTTCGCGGGTGAGGGGGAGCACAACATCCGATCCTGAGATGAAGTCGCCGGCGTGAAGCGCCCCGAGTCCCTCTCCCGCAGTTGCCCGCAGTTCGGGAGAGGGACAGGCGTTCAGGACTTGGGAGCAGTCGCACGCCTGAACGTCAGGGTGAGGGCTCCCCGCGGTGGACGGCGGGTCCGTGCTCTCTCGCGCGGGTGGCGCGTGCGCAGCCGCGAAGGCGGACTTCGTGCCGTTGTAGCGGCGAGTTCACTCGCATACTCACGGGAGCGGGTGGCCCGCCCCTTTCTCTATCTCCCTGCAACCATGTAACTTTCGCGCGCAGGAGCCGTACGCTACACCTCCCGGGCCGCCCCCGCGCGGCCGTTGTCTCCTCATCGGCAGAGAGACCCCTGCGATGCTGATCGCCCTGATCGTGGTTGCCGCGGTCGTCGTGCTGTTCCTGATCCTCTCCTACAACTCGCTCATCCGCCTCCGCCTGCAGGCCCAGAACGCCTGGAGCGACATCGACGTGCAGCTCAAGCGGCGCTACGACCTGGTCCCCAACCTGGTCGAGACCGTGAAGGGCTACGCCGCGCACGAGCGCGCCACGCTCGACAGCGTGACCCAGGCCCGCACCCGCGCGCTCTCGGCCGCATCCGCCGGCCCCGCCGCGCGCGCCGAGGCCGAGGCGAGCTTCACCACCGCCATCCACGGCCTGGTGGCCACCGCCGAGGCGTACCCGCAGCTGCAGGCCAGCGGCGGCTTCCGCGACCTGCAGCAGCAGCTGTCCGGGCTCGAGGAAGCGCTCACCCAGGCGCGCCGCTACTACAACGCCGTGGTCCGCGACCTGAACGCCAAGGTGATGAGCTTTCCCACCAACCTGATCGCCGGTTCGTTCGGCGTGCACCCGCGCGAGTTCTTCGAAGCCGGCGCGGCCGAGCGCGAGACGCCCAAGGTCAGCTTCTGAGTGCTGAGTGCTGAGTGCTGAGTGCTGAGTGCTGAGTGCTGAGTGCTGAGTGCTGAGTGCTGAGTGCTGAGTGCTGAGTGCTGAGTGCTG
>DASSJS010000031.1:0-6469 GCA_035691085.1 Longimicrobium sp. | reverse complement strand
CCGGCGCCACGGAGGACGGCGGCGGCGCGGCGGACGCGTCTCCCTCCCTCGCACCGTCGATCGGACCGTCGATCAGGACGAGGGGGAAGCGGTCCGCCGGGAGCCGTTCCGTCAGCGACTGCTGGGTGACCAGGATCTGCGCGGCGGAATCATCCAGCATGTACGCCAGCCGCGCCGGGGGATACGCGGCGTCGAGCGGCACGTACGCCGCGCCCGCCTTGAGCACGCCCAGGACGGCCACCACCATCTCGGCCGACCGCTCCAGGCAGATCCCCACGCGCGCCTCGGGGCCGGCACCCAGCCGCGCCAGCGCGTGCGCAAGCCGGTTGGCGCGCTCGTCCAGCTCGCGGTAGGTGAGCGCATCGTCGCCGAAGCTCACGGCGACGGACTCGGGGGTGCGCGCGGCCTGCTCCTCGATCACCCGGTGGATCAGCCGATCGGCGGCGTACCCGGCGTCCGTGGCGTTCCACGCGCCCAGGACCTGCTCGCGCTCGGCGCCACGCAGCAGCTCGACAGAAGCGACGGGCCGCGCGGCGTCCGCGGCCATCTCGTCCAGCAGCACGCGCAGGTGCTCCACCATCCGCGCGGCGGTGTGGGGTTCGAAGAGGTCGGCGCGGTAGGTCAGCTCCCCGTCCAGCCGCTCCTCGTCTTCCAGCACCACCAGCATCAGGTCGAACTTGGCGGCGGCGCCGGCGCTCTCCAGCACCGTGGCCTCCAGGCTCCCCAGCCGCAGCGCCTCGCGGGCGTTGTTCTGCAGGATGAGCATGGCCTGGAAGAGCGGCGTGTGGCCCAGCGCGCGCCCCTGCACCAGCGCTTCCACCAGCCGCTCGAAGGGAAGCTCCTGGTGCTGGAACGCGCCCAGCGTGGCCTCGCGCACCCACCGCAGCACGTCGCGGAAGGTGGGCGCGCCTCCCAGCTTGGTGCGGAGGACGAGCGTGTTGACGAACAGGCCGATCAGCCCCTCCGTCTCCAGCCGCGTGCGCCCGGCGATGGGGGTGCCCACGCTGACGTCGTCCTGCCCGGCGTAGCGGGAAAGGAGGAGCTGCCACCCGGCCAGCAGCGTCATGAACAGCGTGGCGCCCTCGCGCCGGGCCAGCGCCCGCAGCGCATCCGCCTGCGCCGCGGTGAAGGCGAAGCGCACCGTACCCGCGCGCCCGTCGGCGATCGGGGGGCGGGGATGGTCGGTGGGGATCTCCAGCAGCGGCGGCGCGTCACGCAGCGTCTCGCGCCACCACTCCAACTGCGCGTCGAGGATGGGCCCCGAGAGCCGCGCGCGCTGCCACGCCGCGTAGTCGGCGTACTGCAGCGGCAGCTCGGCCAGGGGCGACGGCTCGCCGCGCGAGAACGCGGTGTAGAGCGCCGACAGCTCGCGCACCAGCACGCCGGTGGACCAGCCGTCGCTTACGATGTGGTGCAGGGTGAGGAGGAGCGCGTGGTCTCCCTCGCCCAGCCTGGCCAGTGTGCCGCGCAGCAGCGGCCCCGCCGCCAGGTCGAACGGCCGCAGCGCTTCACTGGCGCAGAGCGCCCGCAGCGCGTCCTCCGCGTCGGCGCTGGAGGAGAGGTCGGCGGCGGCGAGCGCCACGGGGGCGGGCGGGCCGATCACCTGCACGGGCTCGCCGTCGGCGCTGGGGAAGCGGGTGCGCAGCGCCTCGTGGCGGCGCGCCACCTCGGCCAGGCTCCGCTCCAGCGCGGCCACGTCCACCGCGCCGCGCAGGCGCACGGCGTAGGAGAGGTTGTAGGCCGCGCTCCCCGGCTCCAGCTGGTCGATGAACCACAGCCGCTGCTGCGCGAACGACAGCGGCAGCGGCCCATCGCGGCGGACGCGGGCGAGCGGCGGCGCCTGCCCGGCGGCGCTCTCGCCGTCGGTGGACGATGCGGCGACCCGCGCGGCGAGGCCGGCCGGGGTGGGCGCCTCGAACAGCGCGCGCAGCGGCAGCTCCACGCCCAGCGCGTCGCGCACCCGCGACACCAACCGCGTGGCCAGCAGCGAGTGCCCGCCCAGCGCGAAGAAGTCGTCGTGCGCGCCCACGCGGTCCAGATGCAGCACCTGCGCGAAGATCCCGGCCAGGATCTCTTCCGCCGGAGTGGCGGGCGCGGCGAACGATTCCTCCGGCAGCTCCGGCGCGGGGAGCGCGCGGCGGTCCACCTTCCCGTTCGCCGTCAGCGGCAGCGCGTCGAGCACCACGATCGCGGCGGGGACCATGTACTCCGGCAGCCGCTGGGCGAGGTGCGCGCGCAGTTCCGGCGCGGCGGGGAGATTCGTATCCGCGCGGACGACGGCGTACGCCACCAGCCGCCGCTCGGCTGCGCCGTCCTCGCGCGCGACAACGACGGAGCGGGCGACGGCGGGGTGCGTGTCCAGCGCCGCCTCCACCTCGCCCGGCTCGATGCGGAAGCCGCGCACCTTCACCTGGAAGTCGGTGCGGCCCAGGTACTCCAGCGCGGCCTCCGCCGTCCACCGCACCCGGTCGCCCGTGCGGTACAGCCGCGCGCCGGGAACGCCGCTGAAGGGATCGGGGATGAAGCGCTCGGCCGTCATCCCGGGCTTTCCGACGTAGCCGCGCGCCACGCCGGCGCCGCCCACGTGCAGCTCGCCGGGGACGCCCGCGGGCACCGGCTCGCCCGCGGCGCCCAGCACGTACAGCCGCGCGTTCGCCACCGGCCCGCCCAGCACCGGGCGCTCGCCGGCCACCCGGCAGAGGGCGGCGTCCACGGTGCACTCGGTGGGGCCGTACAGGTTCCACGCGCGCCGGCCCGGCAGCGCCGCCAGCGCGCGCCACAGGCCGGGGTCGATGGCCTCGCCCGCCACCAGCAGGTCGGTGAGCGCGGGGCCGGCGGCGTCCAGCAGCCCGTCTTCCAGCAGGTGCCGCAGCTGCGCGGGGGTGCAGTCCAGCACCTCCACCGCCTGCTCGCGCAGCACCGCGCCCAGCGCGACGGCGTCACGGCGCGCGTTCTCGGGGATGATGCACAGCGCCGCGCCCCGCAGCAGCTGCACGATCTGCTTGACCGAGGTGTCGAAGGTGGCCGGCCCGTTCACGCTCACCCGCGGCGGCGCATCACCCCCGCGCGGCGCGTAGACCGCCCGGTCCAGCGCGGCGGAGAGGTTCGCCACCGACCGGTGCTCCACCATCACCCCGCGCGGCCGGCCCGTGGAGCCGGACGTGTAGATGACGTACGCCAGGTTCTCCGCGGACACCGGGACCTCCGGCGCGTCATCCCGCTCGCGGCCGATCCGCTCCGCATCCCCATCCAGCCGAACGACGTGGCCCGCGTACCCGTCCAGCCGCTCCGCCGCGGCGCTGGCGGTCACCACCACCCGCGCATCCGCATCATCCAGCACGCCCAGCAGCCGCTCGGCGGGGTGCGCGGGGTCCAGCGGCAGGTAGGCGCCGCCGGCCTTCCAGGTGCCGAGGATGCCCACGATCAGCTCCACCCCGCGCTCCAGGCACACCCCCACCCGCGCATCGGGGCCAACGCCCAGGCGCCGCAGGTGGTGCGCGAGCCGGTTGGCGCGCGCGTCCAGCTCCGCGAAGGTCAGCGCCTCCGTGCCGTAAAGGACGGCGGGCGCACCCGGCGTTCGCGCGGCCTGCACCTCGAACAGCTGGTGGACCAGCGGCGTGGGATCGACGTCCAACGCGCTGTCGTTCCACGTCTCCAGCAGCTGTCGCCGCTCCGCCGCGCCCAGCATCGGCACGCGAGAGAGGGCTGCGCCGGGATCGGCGGCGATCCCCTCCAGCAGCGTCCGCCAGCGCGCCAGCAGGTGCTCCGCCGTGGCGGCGTCGAACAGGTCCGCGCGGTAGGTGAGCGCACCGGAAAGCGCGCCGCCTTCCTCGGCCAGGGAGAGGGAGAGGTCGAACTTGGCGGCGATGGAGGCGGGCTCCAGCGGCTCGGCCACGAGCTCACCCAGCCGCACCGTCTCGCGCGCCTGGTTCTGCAGCGCGAGCATCACCTGGAAGAGCGGCGTGCGGCCCGCGCTGCGCTCCGGCGCCAGCGCCTCCACCAGCGACTCGAACGGGATCTCCTGGTGCGCGAAGGCGCCGAGCGTGGCCTCGCGCACGCGCCCCAGCAGCGCGCGGAACGGCGGATCGCCCGAAAGGTCGGTGCGCAGCACCAGCGTGTTGACGAAGAAGCCGATCAGCCCCTCCACCTCCACGCGGCCGCGCCCCGCCACGGGCGTTCCCACCGGCATGTCGTCGCCCGCGCCGTGGCGGCTCAGCAGCAGCTGCCACGCGGCCAGCAGCGTCATGAACAGCGTGGCGCCCTCGGCCCGCGACAGCGCCCGCAACGCGTCCGCCGTCCTGGACAATAGGACAAATGGGACAGTTCCGCCCTCGCCGCTGGGCACGGCGGGCCGGGGGCGGTCCACCGGCAGCTCCAGCACCGGCGGCGCGCCAGCCAGCCGCTCGCGCCACCAGGCGACCTGCGCATCGGCTTGACCGCCGCCCAGCCACGCGCGCTGCCACACCGCGTAATCCGCGTACTGCACGGGGAGCGGGGGGAGATTCGGCTCCCGCCCGGACGTGTACGCGCTGTACAACTCCGTCGCCTCGCGCACCAGCACGCCGGTGGACCACCCGTCGCCGATCACGTGGTGGAGGGTGACGATCAGGGCGTGATCCTCATCCCCCAGCCGCAGCAGCGTGGCACGGATCAGCGGCCCGCCGGCCAGGTCGAACGGGCACGCGGCCTCGTCCTCCATCGCCCAGCGGATCGAATCGCCCGTGTCCTTTTCGTCCAACCCATGGAGGTCGATGACGTGGATCGCCACGGGGCTGGGCGAGTCGATCACCTGCACCGGCTCGCCGTCGGCGCTGGGGAAGCGCGTGCGCAGCGCCTCGTGCCGCGCGGCGATGGCCGACAGGCTCCGCTCCAGCGCGGGGATGTCGAGCGCGCCGCGCAGCCGCAGCCCGGCCTGCATGTGGTAGGCGCTCCCCGCCGGGTCCATCTGGTGCAGGAACCAGAGCCGCTGCTGCGCGAACGACAGCGGGAGCGGCCCCTCGCGCGGGACGGGGACCAGCGGCGGCGCGCCGACCGATCCGCCCGCGTCCCTCAGCGCGGCGATGCGCGGCGCCAGCGCGGCCACCGTGGGCGCCTCGAACAGCGCGCGGAGGGGAAGCTCCACGCCGAACGCATCGCGCACGCGCGCCGCCGCCCGCATGGCCAGCAGCGAGTGCCCGCCCGCCGCGAAGAAGTCGTCGTGCGCGCCGACCCGTTCGGCCGACAGCACCTGCGCGAAGATCGCGGCCAGCACCTCCTCGGCCGGGGTGCGCGGCGCCACGTACGCCGTCTGCGGGTCGGAGATCTCCGGCGCGGGAAGGGCCTTGCGGTCCACCTTGCCGCTGGGCGTGCGCGGCAGCGCGTCCACCCGCACGAAGGCGGCGGGCACCATGTACTCGGGCAGCCGCGAACGCAGGTGCGCGCGCAGCTCGGCCGCGGGCGGCGCCTCTACCCCGTCACCGGAGACGAGGTACGCCACCAGCCGCCGGTCGCCCGGCGCGTCCTCGCGCACGATGGCCACGGCGTCGGCGACGGACGCGTGCGCGCGGAGGGCGGCCTCCACCTCGCCCGGCTCGATGCGGTAGCCGCGCACCTTCACCTGCAGGTCCACGCGGCCCAGGTACTCCAGCTCACCTTCCGCCGTCCACCGCGCGCGGTCGCGGGTGCGGTACATCCGCGACCCCGGCGGGCCGTGCGGGTCGGGGAGGAAGCTCTCCGCCGTCAGCCCCGGCCGCGCCTCGTAGCCGCGCGCCAGCCCGGCGCCGGAGAGATAGAGCTCGCCCGCCACGCCGACCGGCGCGGGCCGCAGCGCCGCGTCTAGCACGTGCGCCCGCGTGCCCGCCAGCGGCCGGCCGATGCGAACGCGCCCGGCCCCGCGCGGCACCACGGCGCAGGTGGAGTAGCTGGTGTCTTCCGTCGGCCCGTACAGGTTGCGGACTGTTTCCACCGTGCCCAGCGCGTACAGCCCGCGCGCCAGCTCGGGCGGCAGCGGCTCGCCCGCCAGGTTCAGCGCCCGCACGCCGGCCGGGATCCCGCCCGAGCGCAGCAGCTCCGCCGCGGCCGAGGGAACCATGCAGGCGCTGCGGACGCCCGCGTCGGCCACGGACGGGAGGTCGAGCGCGTTCTCCACCAGCACCAGCGTTCCGCCCCAGCACAGCGTGCCGAAGATCTCCGCCACCGACACGTCGAAGCTGACGGAGGTGGAGGCCAGCACGCACGCCCGCTCCTCGTGCGGCACGGCCTCGCGCATCCAGTGCAGCAGCGCGGCGGTGGCGGCGTGGCGGATCATCACCCCCTTGGGGCGCCCCGTGGAGCCCGAGGTGAAGATCACGTGCGACAGGTTCTGGGGGTGCACGCCGCTGGCGGGCGCGTCCGCCTGGTTCACCGCCAGCCGGTCTTCGATCGTGTCGAGCTCGATGGCCTCCACGCCGCCGGGGAGCCGGCCCGCCAGCGCCCGGGTGGTAAGGGCCAG
>DASSJS010000030.1:0-15482 GCA_035691085.1 Longimicrobium sp. | reverse complement strand
GATATACGATTCGGAAGGCGTTCTTCGCAAAGAACTCATCAGGGTCCTGCGGCTGAGTGTCAGCGAGTACGCTTTCAGTGTCCTCTTCAGCCTGACCGAGCACGATCTCAACATCCATTTCTTGACCACCTTCCTGTATGGACGGACGCGAGTGTGAAGAGAGGCGCCGCTGCACCAACGCGCCGATGTGGTTCTAAGGGCGGGTGGAGCAAAAAGCAAGTCGAGTCTTGAACTTTATGATAGAAACGAGCGCGTTCACGAGCAACGACGCAACGGCGTCGGCAGGTTCTCGGGATCCGAAGGCCGTCCATCTCGTTGCGGGTGCCGATCGAGGCGCTCCACTCCCTTCCGGCGACCGAGCGGCGGGCAGCTCTCTCGCCGGCGGCGGACTCACTCGGGGTCTGCGAGCGGCCGCACGTTGTCGCGCGAGTTCCGGTCGATGTAGTAGTGGTAGGGATCGATGCCGGCGTGCGTGGGCCTTCGGTCGGTCACGAACCTCAGGACCTGCGCTCCCGAGCGGATGGGCCGGCGCTCCATGACGATCACCTGCTTCGCGTCGAATCCGTCCAGGCCCGGATCCGCGGTGAAGAGGCCCACCTCCATGCGTTCGGCGAGCGCCGTCTCCGTCTCCGCGCCGCGTGCGTCGAGCTGGTACTTCTTCGCCTCGACCGGCACCGTGACGTCCCACTTTCCGTCGGCGCGCCGGACGGCGGACGGCCCGGCGACCTTCAGGTCGTAGAAGACGACTCGCTCGAAGAGGTCGGTGATCAGGTTCTGCTCTTCGGCCGTCCTGGCCTCGGCGCGCAGGGCGTGGACCAGGTCGAGCGAGCGGGGGTACGGCGCACCCCTGAACCGGTAGCGCTCCAGCAGGGTTCTCAGCGCCCGGTTGACCCTCTCCTCGCCCATGCGCTCCTGCAGCAGGTACATCGCGAGCGCCCCCTTCTGGTAGCCGATCCATGACTCGGTCTCGACGCGCGCGAGGGACGGCTCGTTCACGGTCCCGTAGGCGCGCGACGCGAGGTAGCGGTCGAGCATGTACCGGAACCCCCCACGCACCTGCTCCTCGCCGCCGAGCTTGCGCAGCATCATCATCGCGGAGTAGTTGGCGAGCGTCTCGGAGAGCACCATCGAGCCCTCCATGTCCGCGCCCGTCACCTGGTGCGCCCAGTACTGGTGCGCCAGCTCGTGCGCCGTCGTCGCCATGACGTGGTCGACGGTCCTGGGGTCCCGGAAGTCGGCGATGAACCCGTACGTCTCCGAATAGGGGATGGTGCCGGCGAAAGCCTGCGCGAAGCTCGCGTACCCCGGGTACTCGAGGATCCACAGGTGGCCGAACTGGTACGGGCCGAAGTTCGCCTGGTAATAGTCGAGCGACGGCGCCAGCGCGTCGAGCATCCGGTCAACGTTCCAGGCGTGCGCGGGATGGTAGTAGACGGCGAGATCGACACCGCCATGCCGGCGATGCTTCTCCGCGTAGCGGGCCGACTGGATGGAGAACGTTTCCCGGATCGGCGCCTCCGACACGAAGCGGGCGATGCGCCTGCCGCCGCGGATGACGTCCGAGACCTTCCGGCCAGGCGCGATCGGGGTCTGGTCCGCCGTCGTCGACAGCGTGATGTCGGCCGTCGTCCATCCACCGTGGTCGGCAGCCGTCGCGGTCGCGGAGAGGTCTTCCAGCTTCGCCCTCCCCCCGCGTTCGGGCAGCCCGAAGCGGCGGCGCGCGGCGGCATCCTCGAGCGTGCCCGCGCGGCTCATCCCGATCACGGGCGTGAGCTCGTCCCTGGCCAGGAAGGTGCCGTTCTCGACCAGCCTGGTGTTGGGAGTCCCGTTGCGAAAGCCGCGATGCCAGCGCCGCGTCTGGAAGGTCAGGACCCGCTCCTCGCCCGGCCGCATCGGCGTGTCGAGGCGGAAGATGCGGTACGTGTGCTCACGGTCGTCGAGCACCAGGCGCGCGGCGCCGACCGCCGCGCGGGTGAGCTCCAGGTCATCCATCCACCGCAGGTGGATGTCGCGGATCGTCTGCGCCGTCTCGTTGCGGAGCAGGAAGCGCCCCCGGGTCACCGCCCGCCGCTCCTGGGGATACAGGTCGATGGACACGGTCATGTGCGCGATCGACGGCTGCGGAAGGTCGTGGTTCTTCCAGTATTTCCTCTCCAGCTCCGCCTGCCGCCTCAGGTTGGCGAGCGGGGAGCGGTAATCGTTCAGGATGTTGATGTTGTAGAACGCGTACGCGCCGATGCCGGCGAAGGCCACGAGCGCCGCGGCCGCGACCCGGCCCGCCGCACCCGCCAGCCGCCGCCGCGCCGCGGCGAGCCGCGGCCGCAGCCTGATCTCGGTGCCGCGCCTCCAGAGCAGGTGCGCGGCCAGGAGCAGCAGGACGGCGAACGCCCCCCAGTAGGCGCGAACCGTCCACGCACCCCACCAGAACGAGCCGGCGCCGTTCATGTCGCTGAGCGGCATCTCCGGGTGTGCGCCGTAGTTCAGCAGGTTGTGGTCGATCGCCTTGTTCAGCGCCTGCCACAGCAGGAACCCCACCATCACGGCCCAGCCGATGATCTTGTGCGGGCTGAGGGCCTGGACGAAGACGGCCAGGGCCGCCAGGAGGAGCATGTCCCAGGCTGCTGGCAGTACATACCACAGCAGGTACTTCCCGGGCTCCACCTGGGTGAAGCCGGAGGAGAGCTGGAAGGCGACCGACGCGGCGACGTTGACGAGCACCACCGCCACCAGCACCAGCGCCATCGCGATGGTCTTGGGCACCACGTACGCCCAGGCCGGCATCGGCGTGGCGTCCACGATCTCGTGGATTCTCCGGTCGCGCTCGCGCCACACGAGCTCGCCCGCGTAGAAGATGGCGATGACCACCAGGACCCGGGCGAACGCTTCGGCGATGTGCGGGATCAGCGTCAACGTGGTGGGATAGCTCGGGCGGCCGGCGTCGTCCCGCGCGGAGAGGGCGTAGAAGGTGGTGATGACTCCCCACGCCAGGACCACGGCCAGGGCCGGGCTCAGGACGACCTGCCTGACCTCGAACCGGGTGCGCATCCAGAGCAGCGCCCGCGACGCCCTGGGTCCGGGCTCGGGAGCGGGGAGGAAGAGGGCCGCGAAGGCGCGGTCCGCCTCCGCGCCCGGCGCCTGTGCGAGCTTGAACCGCTTTCGCTCGCGCTTCGACATCCCCCGGCCGGCGAAGCGGTAGGCGAAGCAGCCCAGCGCAAGGCAGAGAAGGGCGACCCCGCACCAGAGAAGCCGGTTGTAGAGCAGGCCCCCGGTGACTTCGGGGAGCATCCCATTCCGCTCGGCCACGGTCCAGTAGCGGACGGCGTCCTTGAGCGCGCGCCCGGCGAACGGCTCGGCGATCGCCACGGCCATCCGCCCCTGGGCCCCCTCCTGCAGGGTGAAGAAGCCGGCGACGAAGCCGACGACGCCGAGGTAGCTCGCCATCATCGAGCGGGTGAGCGTCGCCAGCGCGAAGAAGATGGCGGCGTGGATGAACAGGTTCGGGAGCGCGACCAGGAAGTAGCCGTAGAGATGATCGGCGAGCCGGTTGGGGCCGAGCTGCGCGGCGGGCGCCCACGGCATCGCCGATCCGAGCACCGTGGCGAGCGGCACCACGAGCATGCAGACGGCCGCGACCGCGAAGGCGCCGAGGAACCGGCCGAGCACGTACTCGAGCCTGGTGATCCCGGTGGACCGGATGATCGGGCCGAACCCCGTCTCGTCGTCGCGGTGCACCGCGTTGGCGACGAACGCGGTCGTCACCAGCATGTAGAAGACCGAGAGGACCACGTAGTTCCGCAGGATCGCATAGGCCGCGTTCTTCAACAGGCCGCCTTCGTTGCCGAGGTCGAAGCCGTCGACGCTCATCCCGGCGAAGATCAGCGCGAAGCTCGCGACGGCGGTGACCCACAGCAGCGGGTTGCGAAGGACGTAGCGTGCCTCGAATCGGGCAATCCGGGTCAGCATCGCTTTCTCCCTCAGGCAGCGCGCCGCGCGTGGCGCAGCGTCGAGAAGTACACGTCCTGAAGGCCGCCCTCGACGCACGCGAAGCCGTCGCCCGGGTCGCGGTCGGAGAGGACGTGCAGGATCGTGTTCCCGGCGTAGAGCCGGGTGGAAAGGATCTCGTACCGCTCCCGATACTCCGGCAGCGCGCCGCGGTCGATCGTCTTCATCCAGATCCTTCCCCGGGTGGCGCCGATCAGCTCGAGCGGCGCCCCCTCGAGCTGGACGCGGCCGTCGGCCAGCACCGCCATGCGGGTGCAGAGATCCGAGACATCCTCCACGATGTGGGTCGAGAGGATCACGACCACGTTCTCGCCGATCTCGGCGAGCAGGTTCAGGAAGCGGTTGCGCTCCTCCGGATCGAGCCCCGCGGTGGGCTCGTCGACGATGATCAGCCCGGGGTTTCCGATGAGCGCCTGCGCGATGCCGAAGCGCTGCCGCATCCCGCCCGAGAAGCCCGTGAGCGCCTTCTTCCGGGCGTTCCACAGGTTGGTCTGGTGGAGGAGCGTTTCGACGGTCGCCTTCCTGCCGGCCTTCGACGCGATTCCCTTGAGCACCGCCAGGTGGTCGAGCATGTCGTAGGCGGACACGCGCGGGTACACGCCGAAATCCTGCGGGAGGTAGCCGAGGGTGCGCCGCAGCTTCTCCGGCTCGGCGATCACGTCGATGTCGCCGAAGCGGATCGTGCCCCCGGTCGGGGCCTGCAGCGTCGCGATGGTGCGCATCAGCGTCGACTTGCCCGCGCCGTTCGGCCCGAGGAGGCCGTACATGCCGCGCGGGATCGACAGCGTGACGTGATCCAGGGCGCGCGTGCCGTTGGGGTAGATGTGGCTGACGTCCTGAAGGCTCAGCACTTTTGTTGTCTCCTGTCGTTACCGTGGATTCCTGCGCTTGAATCGCTCCGGCGTCGCATGGCGGCACGGACGATCCCAGGCATCGGGCTGGTCGTTCATGGTAAGCCGCCGCCCGAGGACAGGAGAGCGCATTTCCGGCGAATGGTAGATCCGGCACCGTGAACGGAGAGCCCGGTCACTCCCGGTGCGGCCTCGACGCCCGCATTATGGTTGTGGGTACTCCCCGCGCTTGCCGCATGGCGGTAACGACATCCCTCGACCGACGGATTTTTCTTGGCTTCGTACGCATTCACGTTCCTGGCTACGCGATTTCGGCCCTCGCCGTGGTACCCTGGGGAGGCGGCCGCCGCCGTGAGCCAGCTGACGACCGGTGCGCTCGCGGCGTTCCTCCTGTACCGGTTCGTCCGCCGGACGCCGTGGCCGCGGCCGTTCCGCTTCAGCTTCGTCCTTTTGCACGTGGCCGCGGCGGTGGTGTTCGGCGTCTCGTGGACCCTTCTCACGATCGTGGTCGAAAGCCTGTTCACCGGCAGCCTGGTGCAGACCCGCACCATGTGGCGCCTGGTGGAGCTTCCATCGGAGCTTCCCTCGATCAGCCTCCTGCTGTACGCGGTGGTGGTGGGGATCGGATACTCGGTGGAACGGCGGGCCCGCACCGCGCGGATCGAGGCCGACGCGGTGCGGGCGCAGCTGGCGGCCCTGCGGGCGCAGCTTCACCCACACTTTCTCTTCAACGCACTGAACGCGGTGGTGCAGCTCATCCGGCTGGACCCCGCGCGCGCGGAAGAGGCCGCGGAGCTGGTCGCCTCCCTCCTGCGGACGACGCTCGAGGAGGAACGCGACGAGGTGACGCTCGACGACGAATGGAGCTTCGTGTCGCGCTACCTGCAGGTCGAGCGCATCCGCTTCGGCGACCGGCTCTCGGTCCGCGCCGACGTGGACGAGGGCCTCCTGGACGAGCGCGTTCCGCCGTTCGCGCTGCAGACGCTGGTCGAGAACGCGGTCCGTCACGGGGCGGCCCATCGCGTCGCGCCGACGGAGATCGCGGTCACCGCCGCGCGGACGGCGTCGCAACTGTCGCTCACCGTGCGCAACCCGACCGGCCCCAGGCCGCCTGGCGGGCCGGACGACGGGACGGGCACCGGGCTGGTGCGCCTGCGCGAGCGACTCAAGCTGCTGTATGGAGACGCGGCGGGGCTGACGTGCGGCGCGCGGGAAGACGGAAGCTACGAGGCGGTGCTCGTGGTCCCCCTCGCGCGGAGCGGCGCATGAAAGTTCGAACGCTGGTCGTGGACGACGAGCCGCTCGCGCGCGCGGGGGTCCGCGCGATGCTCACCGCGTTCGAGTGGGTGGAGGTGGTGGGTGAAGCGGCCGACGGAGAGGCAGCGGTGGAGCAGATCAATCGCCTGCAGCCGGAGCTCGTCTTTCTCGACGTGCAGATGCCGGGGCTGCTGGGCACCGAGGTCGTGCAGCGCCTCCAGCATCGACCGTTCATCATCTTCACCACCGCCTACTCGCAGCATGCCGTCAGCGCATTCGAGCTGGGCGCGGTGGATTACCTGCTGAAGCCCTTCAGCCGTGCCCGGGTGTCGGCGGCGATGGAGCGCGTTCGCGCGGCGATCGGCGAACCGGCCGGCGCCGGCGCGCTGGAGCGGCTGGCGGGCGCGCTCACCGGCGGCCCGATCAGCCGCCTGTTCGTCCGCACGGGAGGCAGCCTCGTACCGCTGCTGATCACCGAGGTCGCGTGGTTCGAGGCGGATGGTGAATACGTGATCGCCCATACCGCACGCACGCGCCACGCGTTGAGCCTTTCGCTGAGCCGGCTCGAAGAGCGGCTCGATCCCACGCGTTTCGTTCGCGTCCATCGCGCGCACATCGTGAATCTCGACCACGTCCGCGCGTTCAGGCGGGACGCTCGTGGGAGGCTCGAGGCTGAGCTCGTCAACGGGCGGCGGGTGCCGGTGAGCCGCACCCGAGCGCAGGAGCTCAGGAGTCTGGGATGCTGATACCAGATCGGCGGACCGGGGGTGCGTTCCGGATGAGCTCAAACCCGTGTCATCCTGAGCTGAGCGTCGCCGCTGCACGAGCACCGCGTCCCCATCAATGTCTGGCGGCGACCGAAGGATCTAAAATCGAGGCAGCGCAATCATCCGCCTGACGGTAGATCCGTGGCCGGGTGCGCTTCGGAGGATCGGTTCCGAGAGCGGGCGATAGATCCTTCAGTCGCCGCCAAGTCCAGTGTGGACGCGGCTTTAGCGCGGCGGCTCCTTCCGGATGACCGTCTCTGGGTGGGGAGGCGGAGACTCTGCGCATCCGGGATGAAAGATTCGGAGCCGGGTGGTGGGGCGGGGCGGGGGTGGGGAGTGGCTGCGCGTCCACTCCCCACGATTCAGTGCAGGACTTCACGTCGGCCGGACCGTTCGGGGCCGGTCTCGACGTACGCGTCCGCCGCGGTGGAGCTCACGCGCAGAGGTCGTTCCCGGTCTCCTGGCAGCCGCCGCAGCGGGTGGGGTCGCTGATGCAGCCGTAGTCGATGGACTCCACGGGGCATCCCGTGGCACCGCAGTAGGTGGCGCAGCTGAACTGCTGGGTGCAGAAGATCTGCGTGGGCGGGGCATGCGCCTTCACCGTTCCCTCCGGCGCCACGGTGTTGCCCGTGTGGAACGACTGCACAGCCAAGGTGTCCAGGTCCAGCCTGAGCTTGCGCATCCTGACCTCCGTAAATCGGCGTGAGATGCGGCCCGGAGCGCCCGGGCCGCTACACCCGATCTGCGTGGTCGCCCGGGATTGCGCAAGCGTTGCGGCGCAAAGGGCCTCCGTCCCGGCGGGCAGGGACGATAGAACGGGGACTTTGGCTGCAACGCGCTCACCGGCGAGTACGAGAACTTGATGCGGCCGGGCGTGATCGACCCCGCCAAGGCACCCGCACCGCGCTGCAGAACGCCGGCGCTCCCGCCAGGGCCGGCAGGAGCGGAACACGATATGCGGCCGATTAGGGGTGGTGCGCCGGACCAACCATCCCGCTCCTCTCCCGAGTACCCACCGGCCCGCGGAGGGCACCCATCCCGCGTCTCGCTCGAGCCGCGGGCGGCGCGCCGTCCTCAACCCGGGAGGTTCCGCATGCGCAAGCTGTCACTCGCGATCGAAGACATCCGCGTCGAGTCGTACCCGGTCGAAGACGCGCCGTACGGCGCCGGGACGGTCGCCGCCTTCCAGACGGAGCCGGCCTCGGTGCCGGAGCCGTGCACCGGGGTCTCGTGCACCTACCCGGTCCGCTTCTGCCGTACGTGCCACTGCGCGGCGGAGGACGGCCCCGAGGCACCGCGGAAGGTCAGGTGAGGCACTGCCCTGGGGAGGGATCGTCTCCCGGTGAGGGGTTCACGGGCCGCTCACCGGGTGGTCCGACGATTACCTGATTCCGGGGCCGCGACCGCTTGCGGAGCACGCCGCCGTGGGCGGTCGTTCGTCCCGGGAGAGCAGGGACGGCCGGCGCGTCGGTGAGGCCGTTCCGAAGGAAGCCGCCGCGTGCATCAGCCCGGCCCGGCCGCGTCCACGCCGCAGGCGGTGGTGTTGGCGGGGACGGGGCAGGAGACGCACTCCGTGTACAGGCAGGTCTCGTTCCCCGCGCACGACGGAAATACTGGGCAGGTGCAGGTGTAGCGGTCCATCGTGCAGCGTGGGACGTCCGCGTCGTCGGCCGGCGAATGCGCGTGGACCGTGCCTTCGCGGCCGCTCTCGTTGGAGGTGAGGAAGGAATCGACGTGGAGATCGGTGAGGACGAGCTTGAGGGTGGCCATGGATCCATCTCCATCTGAAAGGTGACGGGAAACATGAGTCGATCACATGATAAATCGATGGTTGCCGGTAGCAAGCACCGCCCCCGCGACCGATCGCCGCGGGGGCGGTTTTCTTCACTCATTCCGGGATGCTCAGCCCGCGCAGAGGCACTTGCCGTGCTGGCAGACTCCGGGGAATGGGGCGCAGACCACGTTCCTGCAGTAGTCGTCGGTGCAGGCGCGCTCGCCGGCGGGCTCCGGCGTCGCGGGCGCGGCGAGCGCCTGCGTCGCGCCGAAGGCCAGCGCCACCGCCGTGGCGGCCGCGAACGCCAACTCCGTGATTCCGCTTTTCTTCATCGCCGTCCCTCCCCGAAAGGGTGTCGACGTGCCGTCCGCGGGCGCGGCCGGCATGGATACGCCCCGATCGACCGCAGAGGAAGGTGGAGGCGCATTCTACGGCGCGAATCGCACGCATCTGGAATGCCGCCGAGCCCTCGCCGAAGTCGAGAGAAAGGATAGGCCCCGCTCCCTCGGACTCGAGAGCGGGGCCGGTCGCATCGCGTTCGGCTTCGCGCGACTTCTGGGTCGAGCCTCGCGGCTCCCCTCGCGCGCCGGCCCGCCCGTCACGCGGGGCAGGTGACCGTGGGGGCGCAGCAGGGGGTGGTGAGGCAGGCGGTGCGGCACGACGGGCCGCTGGCGAACACGTCGTTCGCCTGGACGGTGCCGCGCTCGGTGGGCACGGCCTGCGCGGCGAACGACTCCACGCGCAGCACCTCGGGATCCAGCCGCAGCTTCTCCTTCATGACTCACCTCGCGGGGTTGAATGGAATCCGGCGCCCGCGCGCGCGGGTGCCGAGAACACGGCGGGAGGTGGGCCGCCGCAATTCTGATCGGTGGGATCTGTATTCTAGCGACCGTTCCCGCCGCCGCAACGCTGCGGGCTGGTTCGGCGGGGCCGGCCCTGTGCGCCGCCCTCGCATGGGAACGGCTGGCGGTGTTCGCGCCCGTGGCCACTCGGCAGCTACCTGGCGGAGACAGTGGCCCGCCTGGCCGTGGAGATCCGTTCGGGTCCGCGGTGAAGCCGCGGGCGAAACGCGCTGGCCCCGCTCCGCTCGCGCACATCTATGGCAAAAACTCCGATTTGGGGACCACGGGTGGGGTGCCTCCGCCCCAGTCGGGACTTGGATGCAACAGCGTTCGCCTGTCCGGATTTGAACACGAGTTTGCGAATTCCTCCGCAAGTTGGAGTGGTGCAAGGCGTTGCTCGCGGCGGTCCGCCCGTCCACAATCCGTCCATAAGCATGGCGCGCCGGTTGCCAAGACGGGCCGCGCACATTCAGGCGGTCCGATCCCCATGCCTTTCCGCAGGACGGTCCCCTCCACAGCCGCTGAGCGATCCTCCGCGGGCTGGGCGCGCCCATCGCCCCGTCCCGCCGGGCTCGTCCCCGCGTTCCGGCGCAGCGCTCCCCCCGAGCGGGAGCGTACCGGCCGCGGGGCGGTGCGGCACTGCCCGGCGCCGGCCACTGCACGGCCGCCGGCCCAACTGACTGACAGGAGATGCACATGCCAGTGACACCAACCTACCCGGGGGTCTACATCGAGGAGATCCCCAGCGGGGTGCGGACCATCGCGGGGGTGAGCACCTCGGTGACCGCCTTCCTGGGCACGGCCAAGCGCGGGCCGATCCACGACGCCGTCCACATCCTCAACTTCGGCGACTTCGAGCGCCGCTTCGGCGGGCTGCAGGCCGACAGCGAGCTGGGGTACGCGGTGCGGCAGTTCTTCCAGAACGGCGGCGGCGAGGCGTGGGTGATCCGCGTGGTGGGCTCGGCCACCACCTCCACCCTGGTGCTGAACGACGGGAGCAACCGCGCGGTGCTGGAGCTGACCGCGCTGGACGAGGGGAGCGCCGGCAACGACATCCAGGTGCGGGTGGACCACGACACCGACGTGCCGGGGAGCACCTTCAACCTGCTGGTGTCGTACGCCACCAGCGACGGCCAGTCGACCGTGGAGCGCTACCCCGCGCTGTCGATGAACAGCCGCGACCCTCGCTACGTGGAGAACGTGGTGAACGGCTCGTCGGCGCTGGTGAAGGTGAAGCGCAACGCCCTCCCCGGCCCCATCGGCACCGCGGCGGGAACCAGCACCAGCGGCGTGCTGTCGGGGAACCCGGCCACGCTGATCGGCGCCAACGCCAACCAGTTCCGCGTGAGCGCCAACGGCCTCCCGCCGGTCACCGTGGTGCTGGCCGCGGCCGACGCCTCGGGCGGCGACCTGGCCACCCGGCTGGGGAACCTGGCCACCGCCATCCGTGACAAGGTGCAGGCCCAGGCCGGGAGCGAGGACGCCTACAAGCAGTTCGCCGTGACCGTGCAGGGCGGGAACCGGCTGGAGCTGAAGTCGGGCGTGGCGGGCGAGTTCTCGTCGGTGCGGGTGTACCCGGGCGAGCGCGCCGACCTGTCGGCCGCGCTCAAGCTGGGGAGCCTGAACGGCGGCGACGAGCGCGACGGGGTGTCGGGCGCGCGCCCGGCGCAGGTCCCCGCGCCGGGGCGGCTGACCAGCGCCGTGATCGCCGACGCCGACCTGGCCAAGGCGCCGCTGGCGGGGAGCCACCGACTGGCCGTCGCGCTCGACGGCGGGCGCGCCGTGGAGGTGTCGCTGGGCACCGCCGCCGCGGTGGGTGCCGACACGGCGGCCAAGACGGCCGACGTGGCCGCCCGGCTGCAGGCCGCGGTGCGCGCCGCCGCGCCCAACGACCCGGCGTTCACCGGCTTCACCGCCACGGTGTCGGGCGACAACCGGCTGGTGCTGTCGTCGGGGACGCGCGGCGCCGGGTCGAGCGTGCAGGTGACGTCCGCCGCCGCGCAGGACGCGGCCGCCAACCTTCACCTGGTGGGCGACGCCACCGCCACGGTGGGGACCAACGTGACGCTGGCCGGCGGGAGCGAGAGCCCCATCACCGCCGACAACGCCTTCGCCGCCTACAGCGGGAGCCGCGCCCAGCGCACCGGGATCTACGCGCTGGAGACGGTGGACATCTTCAACCTGATGGTCCTCCCCGGCGTCACCGACGGGGGGATCATCTCCGAGGCGGCCGCCTACTGCCGGGAGCGCCGGGCGTTCCTGATCGTGGACGCGCCGCGCACGGCCGCCACCCCCGACGCCATCGCCACCCTGGCCAAGGGGCCGCAGCTCCCCAAGACCGACCGCGCCGCGGTCTACTTCCCCTGGATCCGCATCGCCGACCCGCTGAACGGCGGGAAGCTTCGCGTGACGCCTCCCTCGGGGACCATCGCCGGGCTGTTCGCGCGCACCGACGGCACGCGCGGGATCTGGAAGGCGCCCGCGGGGACCGAGGCCACGCTCTCGGGGGTGCAGGGGGTGGACTATGTGCTGACCGACGCCGAGAACGGGATCCTGAACCCGCAGGGGGTGAACGCCATCCGCCTCCTCCCCGGCTTCGGGCCGGTGGCGTGGGGGGCGCGCACGCTGCGCGGCGCCGACCAGCTGGCCGACGAGTGGAAGTACGTGCCGGTGCGGCGGCTGGCGCTGTACATCGAGGAGAGCCTGTACCGGGGGACGCAGTGGGCGGTGTTCGAGCCCAACGACGAGCCGCTCTGGTCGCAGATCCGGCTGAACGTCGGCGCGTTCATGCACAACCTCTTCCGCCAGGGCGCCTTCCAGGGGAAGACCCCGGCCCAGGCGTACCTGGTCAAGTGCGACGCCGAGACGACCACGCAGAACGACATCAACCTGGGCGTGGTCAACATCCTGGTCGGCTTCGCGCCGCTGAAGCCCGCCGAGTTCGTCATCATCCGGCTCCAGCAGAAGGCTGGGCAGATCACGGCTTGAGGAGACATCCATGGCACAGTTCAGCGTGAACGCCCAGCGCTTCGATCCCTACAAGAACTTCAAGTTCCGGGTACGGTGGGACGGGCGCTACGTGGCGGGGATCAGCAAGGTGGGCTCGCTCAAGCGGACCACCGAGGTGGTGAAGCACCGCGAGGGGGGCGACCCCAGCAGCTCGCGCAAGTCGCCCGGGCGCAGCGAGTACGAGGCGATCACCCTGGAGCGCGGGGTCACGCACGACCCCGAGTTCGAGCGGTGGGCCAACAAGGTGTGGAACTTCGGCTCGGGGCTCGGCGCCGAGGTGAGCCTGAAGGACTTCCGCAAGGACGTGGTGATCGAGGTCTACAACGAGGCCGGGCAGCTGGCCATCGCCTACAAGGTGTTCCGCTGCTGGGTGAGCGAGTACCAGGCGATGCCCGACCTGGACGCCAACGCCAACGCGGTGGCCATCCAGACCATCAAGCTCGAGAACGAGGGGTGGGAGCGTGACTACGACGTGACCGAGCCCTCGGAGCCCTCGTTCACCGAGCCGGCGTGACGCGTTGGCCTGATGGGCGGAGGGCCCCGTGAGGCGGCTCTCCGCCGGCGAGGTGCTGGACGCGTGGGAAGCCGGGCGCGACCAGCACCCGCTGGACCGGGCGCTCACCCTGCTGGCCGCGGCGAGCCCCGGCACGCCGCGCGCCACCCTGGCCGCGCTGAGCGTGGCCGAGCGCGACGCGCGCCTGCTGGAGCTGCGCGCCGCCATGCTGGGGCCGCAGCTGCCGGCGTTCACGCCCTGCCCGGCGTGCGGCGAGCGGCTGGAGATGACGCTGGACTCGGGCGAGCTGGGGGTGCGCGACGCGCCTCCCGGCCCCGGTCCGTGGGACGCGTCGGTGGGCGGGATGGAGTTCCGTTTCCGCCTGCCGGACAGCCGCGACCTGGCCGCGGTGGCCGAGTGCGCGAGCGCGGAGGAAGGGCGCCGCCTGCTGGCCGAGCGCTGCGTCCTGGCGGCGCGGCGCGGCGGCCGGGAGGTCGCCGCGGCGGAATTGACGGACGATGAAGTGTCCGCGCTCTCGGAGGCGATGGGGGAGGTGGCGCCGAACGCCGAGGTGGTGCTGGCGCTCAGCTGCCCGGCCTGCGGCGAGGCGTGGAGCGCGCTGCTCGACGTGGAGGCGTTCTTCTGGGCCGAGCTTTCGGTCCGCGCCAGGCGCGTGCTGCGCGAGGTGGATGCGCTCGCCCGCGCCTACGGGTGGAGCGAGCGCGAGATCCTGTCCCTGCCGCCGCGGCGGCGGAGGAGCTACCTGGAGCTGGTGGAAGGATGACCGATTTTCTGGCGCGCCTCGCGGCGCGCGTGCTGAATACCGCGCCGGTGGTGGAGCCGGTGCTCACCTCCCGCTACGCGCCGGGCGACGAGGGCCCCTCGTCCCCCATCGGCTCGTGGCGCGAGCACGAGGCCGCGCCCGCGCCGCTGGGGCTGGAGGAGATCACCCGCGAGGTGGAGCCCACCCCGCCGGGCGTGCTCGCGCCGCGCGAGGCCGCGTTCGAGCGCTCCCCGGGGGATGCAGCGCCCACGCGTCGCCGGCCCGCGCCGAAGCCGGCGGCGGCGGCGGATGATGCCGGGCCGTCCGACGACGAGGGCTTGCTCGTTCCGCCGCCCGCGCGCCGCGCGCACGTTCGTCCGCGTCCGGTGGAGACGGAGCCGATCATCGAGGAAGATCATTTCTCCGCGCCATCCACCCCGCGGCATCACCGCCCGGCGACGGCGTCGGACGCATCCGCGCGATCGGCCGAATCCGGGGAAGGGATTGAATCGACCGAATCGATGGAACCGGTCCGGCCGGCCGCCGCTGCATCATCCCGCCCGGCACGGCGCTCGCCCGTCGCCGCGGAGGACGAGGCGGTGCTGGAGGTGCACGAGGAGGTCGTATCCTCGCCCCGTGTCACCCGTCCCCGCCCGTCCGCGCCCCGCGCGGATGCGACGATCGATGGGCGGCTGACGAATCCCGAGGCGGCGGACCGCCCGCTGCCGGCGGAGATCTCCGCGCACATCGCGGCGCGGAGGGGAGCGGCGGAGGACGATCGCGCGCTGCTGGTGCCCACGCACAAGCCACGGGCGCGCGTGCAGGGCGATGCGGAGGGCCGGGAGGACGCCGGCCCGGCCGCCGCGCCGCGGCCCGCGCGCGGGCGCAGGGCGGGGCGCGACGAGGAGCGGGGGATGGATGACGCCGCGCCGCCCACCATCAAGGTGAGCGTGGGGCGGGTGGAGATCCGCGCGCTGGAGCCCCCGGCGCGCAAGCGGCGCCCGGAGCGCGGCGGCGAGAAGGCGGGCGCGGGATGGAGCGCGCCCGTGCTCTCGCTCGACACGTACCTGCGCGGCGGTGCCGGGCGATGAGCAACCACCTGGCCGTCGCCACCGTGACCGCCGCGCTGAGGCAGGTGGTGGCCGATGCCATCCACGACGTGGTGCAGGGCGCCCTGGTCACGCACGTGCGCCCCGGCGGCGCGCCCGCGCAGACGCCCGCGGTGGGGGTGAACGTCTTCCTCTACGGCGTGACCCCCAACGCGTCGCTGCGCAACTCCGACCTCCCCACCCGCCGCGCCGACGGGGGCGCCGCCGCGCGCCCAGCCGCCGCGCTGGACCTGCACTACCTCCTCTCCTTCTACGGCGACGACAAGGCGCTGGAGACCCAGCGGCTGCTCGGGAGCGTGGTGCGCGGGCTGCACGCGCGCCCCGCGCTTTCGCGCGCCCTGCTGCGCGAGGTGGTGGCGAACACCGACGTGCTGGCCGGGTCGGACCTGGCCGACGCGGTGGAGACGGTGCGCTTCAGCCCGGTGAACCTGTCGCTGGAGGAGCTCTCCAAGCTCTGGTCGGTGCTCTTCCAGACGCAGTACGCCCTGTCGGTGGCCTACACCGGCACCGCGGTGCTGATCGAGGGCGACGAGATGGTACGCCCCACCCTCCCCGTGGCCGGGCGGAACATCTACGTGGGCGTGCTGGGCGGCCCCACGCTGGACCGGGTGGAGC
>DASSJS010000029.1:0-14971 GCA_035691085.1 Longimicrobium sp. | reverse complement strand
GTCGTCTTCAGCTCTCAACCACTCTCCCGCGGGGCCCCGGCCCGGAAGCCGGAGCCCGCGCGAAGATCACGGCGTCGGGCAGCTCGCACCGTTCACGAACCCGCCGCCACCCCCGGCCACGTTGTTCTGCACCAGCCCCGTGGGGGCGGCCGGGTTGTTGGCCTGCACGAACGCGGTCACCGCGGCGTTGTCGTTGTTCGCGCCCGCGTAGCCCGAGAGCCGTACGGTGGTCAGCATCCGCTGGCGCAGGCGGAAGTCGGTGCCCGCCGCGCCACCCGAGCCCGAGCCGGTGATCGAGTTCCCCGACAGCGCCAGGCACACCTGGTGGCTGTCGTTGGTCACGGTTCCCGCGTTCAGGTGGATGCCGTTCTTGGCGATCAGCGCCGTCCCCGGCTCGGCCACGGTGTTGCCGGCAACCGTGGCGTTCAGGGTGCCGTTGCCGCCCAGTGTGTTGTCACCGGTCTGCAGCAGCAGCCCCATTCCGTTGTACTGGCGGATCTGGTTGCCAGTGACCGCGGCCGTGTGCGTGCCGCCGCCCAGCAGGAACAGCCCGATCCCCGAGCCCTGCGCCGAACCCGAGTTCGCCACGCCCGACGCGCCGATCACGTTCGAGGAGATGGTGCCGGCGAAGTTCCCGGTGCCGCTCCCCTTCGCAACCGACAGCGCGGTGCCGCTCGCGCCGCGGAAGGTGTTGCCGGTGATGGCATAGGTGAGCGAGACGTTCGAGGTCCCGCTGGTTCCCACCGCCACGCCGCCGACGCCCGGTACGATCACCGAGCTCCCGTTCACGAACGAGTTCGCGGAGAGCACCAGGTCCGACGACGAGGTGTTCTGCAGGTCGAGCACAAAGAGGTTGGCGTGCGCCGCCGTGAAGAAACTGTTCTGCACGGTCAGGTTCAGCACCGCCGAGTTCTGCGCCTGGATGAACACGCCGTCCGCCCCGTCCGTGGTGCTGTTGCCGCCCACGGTGGTGCCCGACACGGTCAGCCGGTTCAGCACGCCCGAGGCGTTCACCACTCGCACGTTGTTGGTGATGCCGCCGCTCACGTTCGACCCCGACACGGTCGCCGACCCGGTGAGCCCGGTGAACGAGATGCTCCCCTCGGCCAGAGAGGCGCTGGTGCCGTTGGTGCCGCTCACCACCGAGCTGGCCAGCGTGAAGTTCTGCACGTCCACGCCGCGGATGGCGTAGTTCGACGCGTCGTTGATCTGCATCCAGCTCAGCGACACGTTCCGCGCGCCGTTCAGGTACACGCCGATCCCGGCGGTGGAGCCGTCCGCGCCCGATACGTTGGCGATGGTGCCGCCGCTCCCGGCCACGCCGCTGCCGGTCACCTGCAGCCCATTCACCGCGCCGGTGTTGTCCAGCACGATCCCGTTGCCGCCGTTGGCCGCCGAGATGCTGCGGAAGGAGAGCCCGCTGGCGCCGATGGTGGTATTCACCACGCCGAGCGCCGTGGCGCCGCTCGCCGCGATGGTGTTCCCCGCCCCGGTCACGTTCACCGTGCCGCCGCCGGTGGCGCTGAAGCCCGTACCCGTGGTGGTGGTGATGGCCAGCCCGCCGCCGCCGAAGCTCACGCTGGCGCCGGTGTTGCTGGCCAGCGTCACCCCGTTCGAGGTGCCGGTCGCCAGCACCTTGCTGCCGCCGTTGAAGGCGATGCTTCCGCCGGTGTTGTTCTGCACCAGGATCCCGCCGTTCGTGTCGGCGATGTCGCCCGACAGCGTCAGCGCGCCACCCGTGCGCCCGGTGACCGACGCCGCGCGCGTGCCGCTTCCGCTGATCGAGCCACCGTAGCTGATGGTCGCGGCGCCGCCCGAAACGGCCACGCCCGCGCCCGCGGCATTGGCGATCACGCCACCCGGCGCGGTCAGGCTCCCGCTCACCGCGGACAGGTCGAGCCCCGCGCCCGCGCTGTTCGCCGACGACAGCGAGGCGAAGCTCGCCGCCACGGTCCCACCCTGCAGGTCCAGCGACGGGCCGCCGGAGGCCGCCACGTCCATGTCCTGCGCGGTGAAGGTGCCGAAGCCGCTGCCGGCCACGCCGGCGCCAGCGGTAGACAGCACGTTGAAGCCCTGCGCGGTGTTGTTCTGCGCCAGGCGCAGCGTGGCGCCCGCGGCCGCGTTGGTCACCGTGGGCGTGCTCCCGGCGGCCAGCAGCACCACCGTCTCCCCATTCACCACGGCCGTCACGTTCGAGTCCACTCCCTGCCCGGTCAGCGTCTGGCCGTTCTTGAACGTGAAGCCCGCGTCGTACCCGGCCGGGGTTCCGTTGCCGTACAGCAGGAACACCGTCTCGCCCGCGGCGCTCGGCCCCTCGGCCGCGGCCAGGGTGCTGAACGGCGACGCGTCGCGCCCGTCTCCCGCCGGCGCATTCGCGTTGCTCACGTACCACACGCGGGTCGGCACGCTCACCGTCACCGTCGCCGTCGCCGTCAGCGAGCCGTCGGTCACCGTGTACTCGAACGAGTCGGTACCGGTGAAGCCCGCGGCGCTCAGGTAGGTGAAGCTCCCGTCGGCCGCCAGCGTGGCCGTGCCGCCGTTCGCGGTGGTCACCGGCCCGGCAACCACGCTCAGGCCCGACGGCGTCTCGGTATCGGTGTCGTTGGCCAGCACGCCCGGCGCGCTCACGGGGATGGTCACGTTGCCGATCGCCTGGAAGGTGTCGGCGTTCGCCACCGGGGGCGTGTTGGGCTGGATCACCTTCAGCGTGGCCGTTCCCTGGGCGTAGCCGATGCTGGCGGTGATGGTCACCGTCCCGGCGTCCACGCCCGTGGCCAGGCCGGTCGCGCTGACCGTGGCCACCGCGGGGTTGGAGCTGCTCCAGGTGGTCGTGGGGCAGCTGACCGCGTTGCCGTGCAGGTCGGTGCAGCTGGCCGTGAACTGCTTCGTCTCGCCCACGTTCACGGAATCGGACGCGGGGCTCACCACCACCTGCGCGGCGATCCCGGTCTCGATGCGGAACTTGATCGGGAGCGTGCGGTCGTCCAGCAGCGCGATGTACTGGTTGGTGTCGACGTTCTTCAGATCCTTGGCCGCCCCCACCACGTCCACGTCCGCGAAGCCCAGGCGAAACGCGCCCTGGTACACGCTGATGCGGTAGTTCTTGTTGACGTCCAGGTTGTAGTCGCTGGTCTTCCAGTTGACGATGTAGTTCTGCGCCGCGGCGTCCACCCGCACGCTGCTCGAGCCGGTCCCGAAGGTGAAGGTGGCGATCGTGGTTCCGCAGACGCTGCCGCTCAGCTCGCAGATCTCGACGCGTGGCTGCAGCGCCGCATCGAAGGTCCCCGCGTAGGTGGGCTGCGGCACCATGGGGGGAAGGAAGTAGAAGCCCGGTACGACGCCCGCATGCGCGGCGTCGGAGATGGTCTGCCGCGGGCCCTCGGGCGCCAGCGGCGACTTCGAGTCGGCGGAGCACGCAGCGACGGCCAGCACGGCCGCCGCGGCGGCGGCACGCTTGAGTCGAAGCATGGGGTGGTCTCCTTCTCTGGATGGTACGGATTCAGGGCGGATTGCCCTTCCACCCCGCTCGCGGCGGGGCGGCACGAAAGACCCGGACGGGGCCGGTGAGATGCTGCTGCGGAGATCTCTCGCCGGGGAGGCGAGGAAGCACGAGAGCGGCGGCCCACGGCGGGCGCGGCGCGCTTGAAAGCAGGGACCGAGCCGGCAGCCCGCTAGTCCTGCCGAGTAGGTTCCAAACGTTCTCCCGACAACGACCTGCGCCCTCCTGGGCGAACGGGGCAAACAGCGTCCACGACGTGAATTCCGGGACAACGATGTATCATAGTGTGGCTTGGGAGCACCACTTCGTTACGGAACGTATGTTCTGCGACACAAATTACGCGGTTCCGTGACGATACCTCGGGATAACGGCGCCGGTCAGGTGGCCGCCGCCGCGGGTTCCGCACTGCCAGCGGGGCGCTCCATCAGGATGTACACGTCCCCGTGCGTCCCCTTCTGCACGAATCCCAGGCGCTCGTACAGCCGCCGCGCGGGGTTGAACACCTCCACGTGGATGCTCACGGGCTTCCCTGCCGCATCGCCCTCGCGGAACACGCGGCGCAGCAGCAGCGTGCCCAGCCCGCTACCGCGAAACTCCGGCATCAGCGCGATGTCCACGATCCGGATCTCACGCTTCCACACGTCCACGTAAAGTCGCCCGGCGGGCTGTCCATTCAGCAGCACCAGGTCGAACCGCGCTCCCTTGTAATGCTCCTGCCACCAGGCGTGCTGCGCCTCGAACTGCTGCAGCACGAACGCTGACTTCTGCTCGTCGTTCCACGGCACCTGCGCCAGCTCGTCGGCGCGCAGCGTACCGTACAGGTTCAGCAGGAAGGGGAGGTCGGCGTCGGTGATCGGACGCAGCGACAGGGAGCCGAACGGGGTCTGGATCATCTCGGTGAAAAAGAATGGTGCAGGAGTGACTGCCAGTTTCCGACAAACCATGCTAGCGGCGGCGCAAACGGGGCGGCCCTGGGGCCGCCCCGTTCCGCGCGCCTGCCGCGGAACTACGGACGCTGCGGGAAGATCCCCTGCAGCGCGATGCAGAAGTTTAGGGTGAGGTACGGCTGCATATTGTTGTGCGGCAGCCCGCCACCTGCCGGGGGCAGCGCCTGGAACGCCATCAGCCCCAGGTTGGTAGCCGCGGGCTGGTAGGCGAACACCCCCTGCGACTGGGCCAGCACGCGGTTGTTCGCCGGCACCTGCAGGTCAGCCGGGTCGAGCGCGTCGCACTTCAAGGTGTGCGTATGCACCGGGATCTCGCTCTGCAGCAGCGTGATGCTTTCCACCCCGCTCATCTCGCCCAGGTCGCGCAAGCTGAGCCCCTGCCCTTGGCCGGGCTGCATCGGAGCGTTCCCCTGCATGTCGGGGAGCGCGAAGGTGCTCTTGCCGTCGCCGCCGTAGGTGGTGCCCAGCAGCGAGAACAGCGCTGTGTTCTGCGAGATCGGCATGATCTGCCCGTCGCAGAAGGCCCAGCCGGTGGGGGCAAAGAAGAACGGGAAGATCCGGATCTCCGCCACGAATTGGTCGGACATGGCTCGCGCGCTCCTCAGGTTTGGCTCGGGAAGATCCCGAACAGGGAGATGATGAAGTTGATGCAGAGGAACGGCTGCGTGTTCTCGTGCGGCTGGCTCCCGCCCACCGGGGTGATCGCCTGGGCGTTCATGTTCGAGTCCACCGCACCCTCGTAGTAGAGGGCGATGGGAGCGGTGGTGGTGGCGAGCACCGCGCCGATGGGGCTCGCTGTGTTCCCGAGCGTGGCCGAGGCGGTGAAAGGGTGCGTGTGGTTGGGGATCTGCTGGATGGAGAGGGTCTCCTGCTCGGTCCCCGCCATCTCGCCGATCTGGTACGTCGTCCCGTCGGGGCCGGTGCCCATGTGCATCGGCACGCGGCTGGCCAGGTTGGGCAGGTTGAAGGTCTCCTCGCCGTCACCGCCGTAGGTGGTGCCGATCAGCTGGAACAGGACCTCGTTCTCGGCGATCGGAAGCGTGGCGCCTTCGCAGAACATCCATCCGTTGGGGGGGAAGTTTCCGGCGAACATCCGGATTTCGCCCACGTAAGGCTGTGCCATTGGGGTGTGTCTCCGGTCAGTTCTGCGAGGGGAAGATGCCCTGGAGCGCGATGATGAAGTTGAGCACCAGGTACGGCATCATGTTGTTGTGCGGCTGGCTCCCGCCCACGCTGGTCACCATCTCCGACGACAGCGTGGTGAGGTTGGAGGGGGGCTGGAAGTACCCGTTGGCCACCGGCGCGAGGAAGGCGTTGGTCGGGTCCGCGGTGGTCGCGCTGGAGTTGCTCGACCCCTGCAGCCCATGGATGTGGGTGGGGAGCTGCTGGATGTTCACCGTCACGCTGGTGCTCCCCGCTGCCTCACCCAGAGTGTGGCCATTCCCCATGTGGATCGGCAGCCGTCCGCGCAGATTGGGGAGCGCGAAGTTGGTCTGGCCGTTTCCGCCGTAGCGGGTGCCCAGGAGCGCGAACAGCGCCTGGTTCTGGTTGATGGGGAGTAGCTGGCCGTTGCACAGCGCCCAGCCCTTGGGTGGGAAGTTGAACGAGACGATCTTGATCTCGCTCAGGAATGGCTCTGACATCCTTCCTCCTGTCACGGGGGTGGTAATGGGGATACCGCGGAGTCCTGCAGAGCCCTGCGAACTGCTTCACCCGTACGCGAACTCCTCCCGGGGCAGGTGCCCCGGGAGGAGTTCGCGTGCGGGCTTACATGGTCGGCTGCGGGCAGGCCGAGCCGGCCGGGACGGTGTTGAGGAAGCCGCCCGTAGAGGTGTTCGCGTTGGTCGAGGTCGACGCCGTGTTTCGCGCCAACAGGTAGGTGGCCAGGTCGGTCTGCGACGTGGCACCCGTCGCCGCGCCGGTGTAGCCCGGGAAGCGCGAGGTGGTCCCGAAGCGCTGGTTCACGCGGATGCGGTTGTTGGCGGTACCGCTCACGAAGTTGATGATCGTATTGTTCTGGATGTCGTAGCACCCCTGGTGCGTGTCGTTGGGCGGCCCGCTCTGCACGCCGTGGGTTACCAGGATCCCGTGCTGCGCGTTGTTCACCGTGGTCCCCGACTCCTGGATGTTGTTCCCGGTGATGGTGGCGTTCATCGCCCCGCTCCCGCCGTACCCCAGCGCATCGCCGGTCACGGTCGTGATCGCCCCGCTCGCCGAGCCGTTGATCTGGCGCAGCACGTTGTTGCTGATCTTGACCGTGGTGGTACCCGCCCGCGCCCCGGCGGCAATGGCCACCCCGGTGGCCGTTCCCGAGTTGGCGTCGCCCGAAACACCGATGATGTTGCCGTCGATGGTGCCCTGCAAGGTGTTCACGCACCCCGGCGACATGTCGGTGCTGATCGCGGCGCCGTTGGTGTGCCGCACCGTGTTCGCCGAGATGTTGAAGCCCAGGCGGCAGCCGGCCGCCACGATCCCCATGGCGCCCGCCAGCGCGCCGTTGGTGTTGTCCACGAAGTTGTTGCTGATCCGCGCCGTCCCCGACGAGGTGCCCTGCGTCAGCACGTGGATGCCGGTGGACCACCAGGCCAACACCCGGTTGTTGCGGAAGCGTGCGTCGACGGTGCCGTCCAGCAGCGACACCAGCAGCGCCGAGCCGCGCACGTCGGCGGTGCTCCCCTGCATGGTGGTGACGGTGTCGTTATCGAACACCAGCGAGTCGAGCACGGGTGAAGTCCCGATCGAGTTGTCCACGCGCACCGCGTTGTACGCCCCGCCGTCGAAGCGCGATCCGGTGAACTTCACCGCGCCTCCAAGGTTCAGCAGTTGCACGGCCGACTCGTTGAAGGTGCCGCTGTTGCTGGTGCCGTTGTTCCCGGTGAAGCGCACCTTGTTCATGGTCAGGCCGCGCACGCCGGTGCCGTACACGCCGTTGTTGGCGTGGTCGTTGAAGTTCATGAACGACAGCGACACGTTGCGGGTGCCGTTCAGGTACACACCGTTGCCGGCGTTCGCGCCGTCGGCGCCGGTGGCGCGCTGGATGGTGCCGCCCGACCCCGGGTTCGAGCCGTCACCCGTCACCGTCAGGAAGCCCGACGTGCCCGTGTTGTTCAGCAGCATCCCGTTGGCCGGCCCGCTGGCCGCCGTGCCCGCCGTGATGCTGCGGAAGGTGAGGCCGCCGGTGCCGATGTTCACGTCGGTGACCGTCAGCGCCGTCCCCGTCTGCGTCAGGATCGTGTTGGGATTGGCGCCCGTGGTCACCGTGAGCGTGCCGCTCCCCGTGGCGTTGATGCCGGCGCCGCTGGTGGTGGTGATTGCCAGCCCGCCGTTGCTGAAGTTGACCGTGCCGGCGCCGTTCGTCGCGAGCGTGACCGCCGCGTTGGCGCCCGTGGTCAGTGTCTTGGTCGCGGCGCTGAAGTCGATGGTGCCGCCGGTGTTGCTGCCGGCGTTGATGCCGGTGCAGGCGCCGGTGCACGACAGGGTGCCCGATACCGTGGTGATGCCGGCGGTGCGGCTTCCGATGTTCGCGATCCGTCCGGCCGTGCTCTTGGTGAGTGTGGCCGCCACGGTCACGTCGGCGCCACCGCCCGACACGAACAGCGCGTCACCCGTCGTGTTCGAGGTGTTGCCCACCGTGCCGCCGTTGACCGACACCGGGGCGGTGTTGCCGTTCAGGTAGATCCCCTCGCCGCCCGTCCCGTTCACCGAAACCGTGGTGAAGGTGAACGGCGCCGAGTTCGTGGTCAGTTCGACCCCGCGCGAGGTGGCGCCCGCCGTGCCCGCCACCGTCAGCGACGCGGCCGTGAAGCTGCCGCCGCCAATCCTGCCCACGCTCACCGCGCGAACCGCCGAACCGGTGGTCGCCGTGGCCGAGATGCTGGCGAACTGCATCCCGCCCGAGCCGATGGTGACGCCGTTCAGGTTCACCGCCTGCGGCGCCGCGCCGCTGGTCACGGTGTTACCCGAGCCGGTCACCTCCACCGTACCACCGCCCGTAGCCGAGAACGGCGTGCCGGTGGTGGACGCCAGCGCCAGGCCACCGTTGGTGAACTGGATGGTGGCGCCCGTGTTGTTGCTCAGCACCACGCCCGCGGCCGCGGCCGAGCTGATGTTCTTGGCGGTGCCGCTGAAGACGATGGTGTTGGCGCCCGAGTTGTTCCCCGTCACCGAGATCCCGCGTGCCGCGCCGGCTGGGTTGATGTTCCCCGAGAAGGTCACGGTGCCGCCCGCCTTCCCGTTCACGTTCACCGCGAACGAGGCCGCGTTGGTCACGTTGCCGGGGATGGTGAACGAGCCGCTCCCGCCGCTGATCACCACGCCGTCGCTCGTGGCACCGGTCAGCGCGTCACCCGCGGTGCCGAGGGTGACGGTGGCGCCGGTGGCCACGCCGGTGAGCGACACGTTATTGGTGCCACCCGCCGACTGCACGTTGAGGAAGCCGTTCCCGATCGTGGTCAGCGTGCCGTTGGCAAGGCTCAGCGCCTGGCCCGCGGCGTTGTTGATGGCCACGTCGCCGACCGTGAGCGTGCCGATGGTGCTCCCCGTGATCCCGCCGGTGCTGGTGAAGCCGCGCAGCGTGTTGCCGCTGGCCAGGGTCAGCGCGCCCATGGAGGGGCGCGTGCCCGTGGCCAGCAGGGTAAGAACCTTGTCCGTGTTCACCGTGACGGTAAACGCCGTGGTGTGCTGGCCGAAGACCGTCTGGCCGGCCTTCAGCGTGCCGCCCGCGGTCACCCCGCCGCCGGTGCGCACCAAGATCGTGTCGTTTACCCCCGCCACCGCCTCCGCCGCGGAGATGCTGGGGAACGGTGAGCCGGAACGGCCGTCGGCCGCGCCACCGTTGCTGCTGTCCACGAACCACACCTTGCCGACGAAACTGAACTTGAGCCAGCCGCTGGACGTACCCGCGGCCTTGCCGTCGGAAATCAGATACTGGATGCTGTCGCGGCCGGTCACCCCCGCGGCGGGCGTGTAGCTGAAGGTCCCGTCACCATTGAAGGTCACGCTGCCGAGGCGGATCGTGGCCTGCGGCGCTCCCGCGGGGGTCGCCAGGACCACCGTGCCGCCGTTGATGCTGGCGTCATTCGTCAGCACCGTGGTAACGGCCGTGCTGGGCAGCGTGAAGTTGCCTACCGCCTCCGACACATCCGTGCCCGCGGTGGGCGGCACGTAGCCGGTGAAGGTCACCGGCGTGAGCGCGCCCAGCGATGCCTGCAGCGTGTTTGTGGACGGACCCGAGCCCAGCGTCCAGCTACCCACCGTGGCCACGCCCGACCCGTTGGTGGCGGGAGTGGCGCCGGTCGTGCTCCCGCCACCGCCCGTAACCGAGAAAGTGACGGTCGCGCCGGGAACCGGGTTGCCGTACTGGTCGGTCACCGTCACCGCGGGTGGAGTCGTGACCGCGGCCCCGGCGTTGGCGGTCTGCAGGTCACCCGCCGACTTCACGAGGTTGGCCGGCGCGCCCGCGCCGAACGTCACGATGGCCGTATTGACGATCGTGTGGCCGTTCAGCGTCCCCGACACCGTGACCACGCCGGCGGTGGTGCTGGTGACCTTGGCCGTGTAGGTGCCGTCGTTGTTGTTGGTGACGGCGGTCAGGGTGGCGCCGTTGCTGGCCGAAAGCACGACCGCGCCGCCGCTGTGGGTCAGGTTCACCCCCGCCGTGTTCTTGAGCTGCACGGTGATCAGCGAGCTGTCACCCACCGGAAGCGAGGTGGGGTTCGCCGTGATGGTGCTGGTGGCGCTGTCGGCCGTCTGCACCACGAAGACCTTGCGGCCGATGCGGAAGCCGCCGCCCACCTCGGCGGGCGCCGGGTTCGAGGCGGTGACGGTGTCCACGCCGTCGCCGGCGTACGAGACCAGCCCGGTGCCGTCCACGGTCACGGCGCCATGGCCGCTCGAGGCCCAGGTCACCGTCTGGTTGGGGATGTACTTGCCCACCGCGTTGCGGACGCTGTCCACCAGCTGAAGCGGCGCGCCGCCGTAGTAGTTCGGCGCGGCCGGGTCCCGCGACACGGAGTCGACGTCCACGAAGTACGGGCTCTTGGCGTGCGCCGGGGGATAGATGTCGATCCATCCGCCGGGGTACTGCACCTCGGCCGCCACGAACACCTTGAACTGGAAGTTCGTGACGGTGCTCGGCATCTTGAAGTGCCAGTTCACGGCCGCCGTGGTCGAGTCGGCCTTCAGCGGCGCCGCATAGCTGTAGTAGCTCTGGTTGCTGCCGGTGTAGGTGCCCATCGGCGCGGGGGTGTTTCCTGCCGGCACCAGCACGTCGACTTCGCCGCTGCCGGCGTTGGCGGTGGGCTTCTGGTGGAAGAACACGCGCACACCCTCGGCGTGGGCCGTGGTGCCATCCACCGTGCCCAGGCTCTGCCCGGTCAGGTTCTGCACCGTCACGTCGAAGGTGAAGTCGATCACGCCCCCCACGTTGTTCGAGACAACGTTGGAGGAGGTGAGCTTCACGTTGACGCCCTGGTTGCCGATGATGATCCCCCGCGCGCCGTTGGGCAGATCACCCACGTCGCTGCAGCGGACCGACCGGGACGACACGTCGGCGGTGCAGGTCAGCTCCGCGATGGCGTTGGCGGGCACCTCGCCCACCGCCGTGCCCACCTTGAAGCGCGACACGTCGCGCCCCGCGGCGGAGGCGCGGATGATGGCGGCGTCCACGCTGGTCACGCGGCCGTCGCCGTTCACGTCGCCGCGCTCGGCCACGTTGGCTCCCGGCGGAACCGGCCGCCCGACCAGGTAGTCGGACACGATCATCGCGTCGGCCGTGGTGATGCGGCCATCACCGTCCACGTCGCCGCGCACGGGGGCGGTGCCCGCCTGCGCGGAGAGCGCGGACGTGGCGGCAAGCCAGGCCGCGCCCGCGATCAACAGGGTTCTGCTCGGGATCCTAAGCATGGGAGTGCGTCGCCTATGGGTGGCGCGCGGGCAGGATTTCAGAGGGGGCCCGCGCGCGAGATAAAGATCAGGAGGAAGCCGCTGAACCCGTCAGCGCTGGAAGATCAGGTAGCCGCTCTGCACCTGCGTGGTCACGTCGGTGTAGTCGGCGTCGGTCACTTCCTCGAAGCGCACCGAGAAGGCCTCGCGGGTCACCTCGCGGCTGGCCGAGAAGTTCATGCGCACGAGCGGCGCGCCCACGGTGCCGTCGAGCGCCGTGGCCGCGAAGCGGATGTGCCCGGGCGACACCATGGCGGCCGCGCCCTCCACGCCCTCGGGGAGCGCCACGTCCTTGAAGGTGAGGACCGCCGGATCGTACACCACCTCGCCCTGGTAGCTGTTGAACCGCAGCCCGCCGGGGATCTGGCGCAGCGCCAGCTCGGCCTTCAGGGCCGAACGGCTCCCCGAGACGGAGATCTGCGGATACAGGCCCGTGCCCGCGTTGGTCGGCAGGCCCCCGTTGGAGGGCTCCTTGTCGCTGCAGGCGGCGAGCGAAAGGATGGCGGCGGCGGTGGCCAGCCAGCGGATGCGCTTATGGCTCATGGGTCCTGCTCGGTGCGTGCGTGAATTCAAACCCGGCGCGTACACCGGGATGCGGGGGCGGAGACCGTCGGATGGCCGGTGGGGACACTCTGGAGCGCGACCGGACTGAGCCGGGGTCGCGTAGCACCTTCGTAGCCGCGTAAATCTCTCGCCAGAACCGGTCTGCGTCAAGAGATCGCATCACGTGGAGGTGCGCTGCCCCCCCCGGGCGGAAGGGCAACCGCGGGGGGTCGTCGCCCCTCCCGGAACGCGTTGCGCGTCCGGAACGGTGGGGCGCCGCCCGCGGGAGCGTTGCAGCTTGTATCGTTCCGTTGCATCGGTCCATGACACCGTGGTGCGTGAAGGTACACGTCACGAGCGCCTGCGATGGCTTCGCATCGCGGCGCGGCAGTCCATCGGGCCACGCTCCGGCGCCCGTGCCGGAGCGGCATAAATCCTTGTGGAACAGCGGCATGACGCATCATCAACCAGCCGCGCCGCGTGCCATCTCATCCCCGTGCCCGGCGAGATGATCGGGCGACGGAGAGTCGCTTTCCCGGTGATGTGCGGGACAAGAGCAGGTCAACAAGTGGACCGCCGCGCGGAGCAGAACCGGACGGCGGAAAAGGACGGCCCGGGAACGGCGTTTCTTCCGTCCGATTGCTGTGTGGATGCGGGGTTGGCGTCCCTCCGGCGGCGGGCGAGAGGATGGATCCAATCCTCGAGACGCGGCGACGACGCCCCGCATGTGGAGCCGGAGGTACAGAAGTGCGGCACAAATGCCGCACCTCTGCGTCATACGTTTACGCCGCCCTGCGCCGCAAGGCCCGGGCGATTCGCTCGCCGGCTTCGCGCAGGCGATCTTCGGGCTCGATCAGGGCGAAGCGCACGTGGCCCTCGCCCTCGCGCCCGAAGCCGATGCCGGGTGACACCACCACGCCCGCCTCGCGAAGCAGGTGGCGCGCGAAGCCCACCGAGCCCTTGTGCACGTACTCGCCCGGGATCGGCGCCCAGACGAACATCGTGGCCCGCGGCGGCGGCACCGGCCACCCGGCCGCGTGCAGGCCGGCCACCAGCGCGTCGGCGCGCCGGCGGTACACCTCGCGGGTTTCGCCCACGCACTCCTGCCCTGCGCGCAGCGCGTGCGCCGCGGCGATCTGGATCGGCTGGAAGATCCCGTAGTCCAGGTAGCTCTTGATCTTGGTGAGCGCCTGCACCATCGCGGTGTTCCCCACGCAGAAGCCCACGCGCCACCCGGCCATGCAGTAGCTCTTGCTCATGCTGAAGAACTCCACGCCCACCTCCATCGCCCCCGGCACCTGCAGCAGGCTGGGCGGGTCATCCCCCTGGAACGAGAAGTCGGCGTAGGCGAAGTCGTGGATCAGCAGCAGCCGCTCGCGCCTGCACAGCTCCACGGCCCGCGCCAGCAGCTCGGGGGTGGCGCTGAGCGTGGTGGGGTTGTTGGGGAAGGAGAGGATCAGCGCTTTTGGGCGCGGCCAGGTGCTCTGGCAGGCGGCTTCGACGGCGGAGAGGAGCGCGTCGCCCACCACGTAGCCGTCCTCGTCGCCCACCAGCGGGATGGAGTGCACGCGGCCGCCCGCGAACACCACCGAGTAGTAGTGGATGGGGTACGCGGGCGACGGCACGATCACCGTGTCGCCGTTGTCGAGCAGGGCCAGCATCAGGTGGGCGATCCCCTCCTTGGCGCCGATGGTGACCACCACCTGGGTCTCGGGGTCGAGGGTCACGCCGTACCGGCCGGCGTAGTGGTCGGCCATGGCCTCGCGCAGGCCGTGGATGCCGCGGCTGGCGCTGTAGCGGTGATGCCGGGCGTCGGCCGCGTGGGCCACCAGCTCGTCCACGATGTGCGCGGGGGTGCCCAGGTCCGGGTTCCCCATCCCCAGGTCGATCACGTCGTCGCCGGCGGCGATGCGCTCCTCCTTCTCGGCGTTCACCTGCGCGAACACGTACGCCGGGAGCGCGCTCAGGCGCGGGAAATCGGCGGCGCTGCGCGGTGGCCACGCGGCCGGGGCGATATCGGTCATCTGCGTTCCTTCGTGGCGTTGCCGAACGCCCGGCCCGGCCGATCTCACGGCGGGCCGGGCGTCGCGGTGCGGTTCGTATCCCGGGATCGCCCCTGCAGGATTTCCGCCCCGAGAAATGGTCACGGGTGCGAGCATGCGGGATTTCCGAGAGCGCGAACGTTGACGGGCCAAGCTCACCGCTCGTCACTTTCCGCTTCGCGGAGCCCCGGGTCACGCTCGTCGCCCGCCTGTGCCGAGGGGGAGTAGTAGCGCCGGATCTGCGCGGCCACGCCGTCGAGGTCGGGGAACAGCTTGCGCTCGTCGATGGCGCACAGGTCCAGCTGGTCGCGGATCAGGTTCACGCGCGGGCCGGGGATCACGTAGCGCGTGAGGGCGGACGACAGCCCCTCCTCGCGCAGCAGCTGGTCGATGGACCGCGTCTTGTCGGTGCTGATGGTGAAGGTGGCGCTCTGGGCCACGATGCGGTCGTCCAGAGCGGGCGGGTCGAGCATGCAGACGAAGCGCGCGCGGTCGTGCTCGGGCCGCGACATCAGCTCGCCGATGGAGCGGATGCCACGCGCGTGCAGCATGGCGGCCAGGTCGGCCACCAGGAACGCGAGCGGCGGCAGGCCGAAGTGCTCGTGCACGCGACGCCAGTTCAGCCGCCAGATCACCTTGTCGGTGTCGGCCGGGCCGGCCAGCGTGGCGAAGTGCGCGGCGATCAGCGGCGAGTAGCCCCAGTCCAGCAGCCGCGTGGGCACGCCGTGGTGCTGTGCCGCCACCAGCAGCTCCCAGTCGTTGGCCGGCTGCGCCGGCATGAACGCGCGCGACGAGCGAATGAAGTTGCGCAGGATGTGCTCTTCGAGGTGGGCCTTGGTGTGCGGCGGCTGAATTCCGCCCAGCCGGTCCAGGCTGGTGAGCAGCGGCCAGTGCGCGTGCCCCGACCCACGATACACCGACGTGTCGCGGAAACGCCCGCTCACCGGGTCGCGCTCCTGGGGCGTCACCAGGTCCAGCAGCTGCCCCAGGCTCTCGAT
>DASSJS010000028.1:0-16507 GCA_035691085.1 Longimicrobium sp. | reverse complement strand
TCCACCGGGCGGTAGCTCACCGGAAGGTCCTGCAGCGGGCGCCCCTCGTCGGCCCCGCTCAGCCCGAACAGCGAGCGCGCCGCGGCGTTGGCCAGCACCAGCGTGCCGGCCGCGTCCACCACGATCTGCGCGGCCAGCTGCGCGTCGAGCGCCGCCTCGCGCAGCCGCAGGGCCTGGGCGCCGCGCTCGCCGCCGTCCCCGCGCTGCGGCTGGGCGATCATCATCAGCCGGTCGCGCAGGCTGGCGCGGGGGCCGCGCACGAAGATGCGGGCCTTCAGGTCGGCCGGCACGAAGAGCGAGCCGTGCCGCATCATCTCGGCCTTCCCCAGGAACAGCACCCCGCCGTCGTTCAGGGCGAAGTGGAAGCGGTTGATGATGCGCGCCTGCGTCTCGGCGTTGAAGTACATCAGCGAGTTGCGCGACACCAGCAGGTCCAGGTGCGAGATCGGCGCGTCGCGCACCAGGTCGTGCCGGCCGAAGATGATCTGCCGGCGCAGGTCGGTGCGGAAGGCCCAGTGGCTCCCCGCGCGCTCGAAGTAGCGGGCGCGCAGCGCCCCGGGCACGGCCTCCAGGTCGTGGTCGGCGTAGCGGGCGGCCCGCGCCTGAAGCAGCGCCTCCTCGTCCACGTCGGTGGCGTAGATCTTCACCTGGTCGTAAAAGCGATCGGTGCCCAGCGCCTCGCACAGCAGCATGGCCACCGTGTAGGTCTCCTCGCCGCTGGCGCAGGCGGCCGACCACACGCGCACCTCGCCGTGCGCCTTCTTCTCCAGCAGCCGGGGAAGGTGGCCGCGCGCCAGCGACTCCCACGCCTCGGGGTCGCGGAAGAAGCCGGTGACGTTGATCAGGATGGTGTTGAAGAGCGCGGTGAACTCGCCGGGATGGTGCGTCAGGTACTCCTGGTACTCGGCGAAGCCGTCCACCCGCACTTCCTGCATGCGCTTGCGCACGCGGCGCCCCAGGGTGGAGCGCTTGTACCCCGTGAAGTCGAAGCCGCGGTCGTCGCGGATGAACTCCAGGAGCGCCTCGAAGTCCGCTTCGGCGGCCTTGGTCATCGGTAGGGAGCGATCCATCGTTTTGGAGAGTTTTCCAGCGCCGGGCGCGGGCCGCCAGGGGCGGGTGCGCGGCGCCCGGCCGCGCCCAACGTGCCCGGAGTGAGTCCCGTGCGACGAACGTGCCGCGGGGGCGGCGCGGCCCCGGGCGGGGCGCGCGCGACGCACACATTGTCCGTCCTGGCCGGAATATCCCGCCGGTGCGTGCGCCGCGTCAACCATGCGCCGTCGCATGCGTCTTGCTGCACGGCCGGGGCGTGGGGATGACGATCGATTCACACACAAGGCAGAACGAGCAGGTGGAGACGGCGCTCCGGGCGGCCTTCCAGCCGCTCAGGGAGCGGGCGGTGTTCGCGCGGGGATGGCGCGCAGGATGGAGGCGCGGCAGAACCGCTACTCGTACCACCATTTCATGGAGCGGACCCCGCAGGCCGACGCCCGCGCCGCCGTGATCCGCGACGTGCTGCGCGGCGGCAATCGCGCCGGTGCCCCGCCCGCCGGCGCCACCCCCGCCGACGGCGAGCGCCCGCGGCCCCGGGCATCGGGCGGGCGGGGCGACTAGCGCGCGAGCGAGACGTCATCCCCGCCGGGCGGCGCAGCGGAGCCGGCGGAGCACCCTCGCTTCGCCGGCTCCGCCGCTTCCCCGGTTCTTTCGTGATTCCAGGCCGGCCGCCGCGCTTCCGCGCCCCGTACGAGAGGGCAGCATGGCGCGAGAGGAACGGCCGTGCTAATCTGTCGCCAATCGGAAGGCGAATTGCGGTTGGATCCAGTTGAATGAGCGAAAGCACGCCGGTGCCATCACCTGACCTTCTTCCCGCCCCGCCGCACCACAGGCCCGTCGGCCTTGCCCTCTTCACCGAGATGACGGGCGAAGACGAGCAGTTCGTGCTCGATTTCTGGCGTACGCTGCGCCGGGTGGAGGCGCTGGCCGCGGGCGCGCCGGTGGATCGGCCCGTGGCTTGCGCGCACGCCGGCCCCCTCGCCGGGGCGCACACCGACGCGGAGCTCGCGGCGGCGCTGCTGGCGATGGCGGCGTGGGCCGAGGAACGCGGCTACCTGCGCGCCAGCGCGGCCTGCGCCGAGCTGGCCGCGACGCTCGCGGAGGACGACCCGCACCCCTCCATCCTGGCGGGGCGGCTGGGGCGCCGCCTGGCCGACTACGACCGGGCCGAGGCGTGGTACGTGCGCGGCGCGGCGCTCGCCCGCAGCGCGCGCGCCTGGGAGCAGTACGTGCAGGCGCTGCTCTGGCACGGGTTCCTGCACTTCCAGAAGGGCGAGCACGCGCTGGCCGAGCGCAGGTACCGCTCGGCCGGGCGCGCCGCCACGCGGTACGGGCGACGGGCGCTGGCTGGCGTGGCGCACCACAACCTGCTCACCATCGCGTCGGACCTGGGCCGCTTCGAAGCCGGCGCGCGGCACGCGGCCCGGGCGCTGGCGCTGTACCCGGTGCACTATCCGCGCGTGCCGCACCTGGTGCACGACTACGGCTTCCTGCTGGCGCGCAACGGCTACTTCTCCGCCGCGCTTCCGCTGTTCGAGGCCGTGTACCCCCACATCCCCGCGCCGCACGAGCGGATCGTGGTGGCGGGGAACATCGCCCGCGCCGCGGGGGGCGCGCGGGTGCCCCGCCGCTTCCAGGAAGCGGCCGACGAGGTGTGCGCGCTGGCCGGCGCGGCCGAGGAAAATGCCTCGCGCGGGCTGCTGGGGCTGGCGGAGGGCGCCCACTCGCTGGGGTACCTCCCGCGCGCCGTCTTGTTCGCCGAGCGCGCCGCCGAGGTGGCGCTCCGGCGCGGCGACCACGAGGTGGTGAAGCTCGCGGCGGCCGTGGCCGAGCGCGCCCGCGCCGGTGCCGGCGCGCCCGCCGACCGCGGCAGGCTCGCGGCGCACGTCGGCATCGCCCGCGAATGCATCGACCGCCTGCGGCGGTGGGCGGGCCGGCCGCGCGGCCAGGCGGTGAACATGCTGCGCAGGCACCTTCCCCGTCAGCCCGCTCCCGCCGAGACGGCCGCCTCCACCGGGTGGCGCCGGCCCGCGCTGTAGCCCGCTACCGCCCCCCGCCCCCCAGCGACCCGCCGTTGTCGGCCGAGGTCTCGAACCGCGTCTGCGTGCTTCCCGGCGCGATCCGCTGGCTCGAGCGGCCTCCACCACCCAGCGACCCGCCGTTCTCCTCGTACTGCGCCTGATCCTGTGGCATCAGCGGCGCGGCGCCGTGCTGCGTGCAGGCGGAAAGTGCGCATCCGATCAAGGCGCAACCCAGTGCAAGGCCCAGTCGCTTCATCTGATCTCTCCTCGCGTGCCGAAACGATGTAGTCAAAGTGTCCCCGGGGGATGCCGCAGTATAGCCGGGGCATACACCAGCCGCCAGAAGTGCAGGCAGTTCTCACCCGCCAAACTGGGCGTCACTTCCCACTCGCCATTCCGAGCGGCTGTTTGGAGTGGGGGCGCCCGCTTACCCTTGGAAGTAGACAGCGCGGTTGCGGACCGTTCTTGTGATGAGGCCCACCTGGGGTGGAGATGCCGGTCTGCCGATGGCTGTGAGACGCGGGGCAAATGGCGGACGCTTCGCGGAGGGGAACGCGCCGCCGCCCGGGGCGGCCCTCCGCGATGCGCCGCGGGGTGGCCGGTGTAGCCAGGCGGTGAGGGAGAACGGGAGCCGGGGCGCGATGGCGCAGGCCCGCGCGCCGAGCGAGGGCCGCCCGTCGCGGAGCGATGGCGACGATGTTTTCGAATGGATCTGGGAAACCCACCGGCTGGGCGACGACGGCTACTTTGGATCGGGAGGATGAAAATGGGATCGGCAGCCACTGAACGGCTCATCACCGAAAAGCGGGACGACCTGGGGGCGCTTCGCCACGAGCTGGACGACGTGGCGCGCGAGATCGCCCGAGCCCTGACCACCCCGCCCGTCGACCCGTCGCGCGTGGAAGAGCTGGATGACCGCGCGGCCCGGCTGCGCTGGATGATCCACGAGCTGGAGCCGCCCGCGCCCGAGGAGCCGTACTCGATCGGGTCGCGCCTGCTTTCCGGCGGGTGACCGCCGCGGTGGGTGGAACGGCGGTTTTGCGCCGGCCGCCGTCGTGGTCGCCGGTTGAAGGGAAACGCGGAGGGCCGGGAGCGGCTCTTCGCGTTTCCGTCATTCATGCGCCGTCCTTCGTGAGGATTGCCGCACCGCGCGTCACCAGCGGGGTAGAAGGGCGCGACGCTTACCGACGCGCTTTTCCGACGCACATCCCGAGATGATGCTCGTAGATTCTGCCGCTCCGGAGATTGCGGGGCTCGATGCGCTGGTGGGCCTGCTCCGCGGCCGCCGCACGGTGGTGCTGGCGGGGGCGGGGTGCAGCACCGAGTCCGGCATCCCCGACTACCGCGGCCCCGAGGCCAGCCAGCGCCCCCGCACGCCCATCCAGTACCAGGAGTTCGTACGCGGCGAGGCCGCGCGCGTGCGCTACTGGGCGCGCGCCACGGCCGGGTGGCCGCGCATCGCCCTCGCGCGGCCCAACGCGGGGCACCACGCGCTCGCCGCGCTGGAGCGGGCGGGGGTGGTGGCGGGGATCATCACCCAGAACGTGGACGGGCTGCACCACGCCGCCGGCAGCCGCCGCGTGGTGGAACTGCACGGCTCGCTGGCCTCCGTCCGCTGCATGGCGTGCGGCGCCGCCGTCCCGCGGGACGATTTCCAGGCGCTGCTGCTGGCGCTCAACCCGGATCTCGCCGCCTTTGCCGAGGTACGGGCGGCGCCGGATGGGGACGCGGACCTGGCCGCCGATGCGCTGGAGCGTTTCACCGTCCCCGATTGCGCGGTGTGCGGCGGCGTGATGAAGCCGGACGTCGTCTTCTTCGGCGAGAACGTGCCGCGCGAACTGGTGGACGAGGCGTGGAGCCTGTTCGGCGAGGGGGAGGTGCTGCTGGTGGCCGGCTCGTCGCTCACGGTGTACTCGGGGCGGCGCTTCGTCTACCGCGCGCGGGAGCAGGGGGTGCCGGTGGCGGTCGTGAACCTCGGCCCCACCCGCGCCGACGACGTGGCCGCGGCAAAAGTGGAGGGCCGCCTGGGCCACGTCCTCCCGCACCTGGCCCGGGCGCTCGCGCCGGGCGCTTACTCGAACGAAGATACAGAAACGGCAGTGAACGCAGAGCAGCGAAGATAGGCAGAGATAAACAGAGAACTGCAAGTAGTTCTCTGCCTGACTCTGCTTGTCTTCGCTGCTCTGCGTTCACAACTAAGGACTTTCCGAGGCTGCGGGGCTCGTCTTCGGGCACGGTCTTTTGCCGTTCGTGCCGGTGCGAGGTCGGCGAGGGGGCGATCCATTGGCACCAATGGAGATCCTTCTGGCGGAAAGAGGGAGGGGGCGGTAAACTGCGCCGTCCGCGAGCCGCGGTGCGGGCACCATCCCACCCGCCGACCCCTTCCCCCCTGACGACGGAGCGCTGGCGTGACGCAGACCGAGGTCGCCGCCCTTCAAGAAGAGCTGGCCGCGGTGGCGCGGAAGATCGCCCGGCTCCTGCTGCAGCCCGGCCACGACCCCGCCGAGCTGGCGGCGCTCGACGCGCAGGCGGCCGGCCTGCGCGCCCGCATCCGCGAGGTGGAGGCGCGCGACGCCCTGCGCGTGATCGAGTTCCGCTTCCCCGGCGATGGCCGGATGCCCACGGGCCTCCCGAATTAGGATCCCCGCCTTCCGGGATGAAGAACGGCGCCCGCGCAATCCTTCGCGCGGGCGCCGGTCCGTTTCGGCCTCTCCCGGAAGCCGCCGCCGCGTCAGTCCTCCGCGTCGCGCCGCGGGGAGACGTTGGCGCGCACCAGCAGGCGGGCCAGGGCGCGCGGGGCCGCCGGCGCCACCAGGTTGGTGGCGGGCACCAGCTGGCGCAGCCGCCGCGTCACCTGCTGCTGCGCCGCGAGAGTGGCCAGCACGGGCGGGTCGGCGTCCAGCGCCTCCACCGCCGCCACGTCGGCCGCGCAGACGATGTTCAGCTTTTCGCCGCCGCGCAGCGCCCGCAGCCGCTCGCCGTACACGGGGTCGGCCACCACCGCGGTGAGCGGGCCGCGCGCCAGCCGCTCCTCCACCGCCTGCACCGCCTCGGGGACGAGCGCCGCCAGCAGCAGCGGCCGCCGCGCCGCGTCGCACTGGGGGGCCAGCTCGGGGGCGTGGAAGTGCGTGGTGACCACCAGGTCGGCGGTGCGCAGCGCCTCGGCCAGCTCGCGGCGGCTCTCGGCGCTGCCGCGCGGGTCCACCGGGAAGGCGCGGATCCCCCACTGGTGGCTGATGGCGTGGCAGAGCGCCGCGCGCCCATCGGCGGTGTCGTCCACGCAGGCGCACTGCAGCTCCACCCCCGACGTCCACCGCCGCACCAGCTCGGGGAGGCCGGGCACGCGCACCTGCAGCGCGGCGGCATGCTCCAGCAGCCCTGCCAGCCACTCGGCCGTCTCGCCCAGCCCCGCCTCGGCGGGGGTGCGCTGGGCGGCCACGCGCACGCCCTTGCGCGAGCGCACCTCCACCAGCCCCGCCGCGGCCAGCCGGCGGTACGCCAGCGCCAGCACCCGGTGGTCGATCCCCGTTTCGGCCGCGGCGTCGCGGATGCTGGGAAGGCGGTCGCCGCCGCGCAGGTAGCCGGCGTGCAGCCCCGCCGCGATCCCCGCGCGCAGCCGCTCGGTGATGTTGCCGGCGTTGGCGCCCTGCAGCAGCACGCGGCGCATCTCGCTCTCGGGCCAGAAGCGCACCGGCGCGCCCGCGTGCTCGCTGGGGCGGAAGAGCGCCACCGTGCCCGCCACGCCGCCCTGCGCGTCGAGCATGGGCGCCACGGTCAGGTCCACGGCCACCACGCTGCCGTCGCGCGCCTCGGCCGTCGCCGCGGCGGCCGAGGCCTCGCCGCGGGCGCGCACCGCGTCGAGCGCGGCCTCGTCGGCGACGGCGGGGTTGGGGAGGCCCACCAGCTCGTCCTCGGTCCACCCCAGCAGCTCGCCGGCGGCGCGGTTCCAGGCCAGCACCGAGCCGTCCAGGTCCATGGCCGCCACGCCCACGGGGAGCGAGTCGAAGGCCGCGCGCAGCATGTCGGCGGTGTCGTTGTCGGCCTGGGGGGCCGGCACGCCGGGGCCGAGTTCGGTGAGCGACCAGGCGAAGCTCATCCCCTGGCCGCCCGGCACCGGCCAGATCAGCGCGTTCACCTGCAGGGGCGCGCGCGCCCGGGGCTGCAGCTCCAGCTCCAGCGAGCCCTGGGCGGCCTCGCCGGCCAGCCGGTTCAGCAGCGTGCGGAAGGCGCGGCGCGAGGTGGGGGCCACGAACACCGCCAGCGGCTTGCCGGTGAGCTGCCCCGCGCGCACCCCCAGCAGCGCGGCGGCGGCGGCGTTGGCGTAATCGACCATGCCGGCGGTGTCGGTCAGCAGCAGCGGCGTGGGCGCGGCGGTGAACGCGTCGCGGAAGCGGCCGTGGCCGCCGGTGCCGGCCTCGCGCTCGTCGCCGTCGCGCAGCGCCGACGCAGCCCGCTCCTCCTGCACCACGCGAAGCTCCTCGACCGCCACCTTCAGCTCTTCCACCGTCTGTTCCAGCATCTCGCTGGCGGCTTCCCACGGCTGCTGCGTGGTCTGCAGGCGCGGTTCGATCCGCTTCAGGAAATCATCGAGAGAACGGTAGTCGTGCATCGTGGCCCGGCGGTACGGCTGAACGCAGGTGGGCGCAGCGCAAGGTGAACGCGTTGAACACGCAAGGAAGCGGCCAGCGCTTGCGGGAAGGTGCGCGGGGTGATCACCCGGACGCATAGGGATGGCGGACGATGTTCGATGCACCGTCCGTTCCCTCCAACGTCGCAGCCCGGCTTTGGGGGAAGCGGGTGCGACATGGGTCTGCTGGATCGGATCGATCACACTCAATGGCTCTTGGGTGCCGATGCCGGGCGCTTCCGCGGCACCGACGCGGCACCCCTCAGCGCACCGGCTGGCCTTCGCGCAGATACCGCCCGAACCATTCCGCCGCCAGCCCGGCGACGGCCTCCAGCGTCCCCGGCTCCTCGAACAGGTGCGACGCGCCGGGGACGATCTCCAGCCGCGCCCGGGCCTCGGGGCGCATGCGGGCCAGGGCGTCGCGGTTCATCGCGATCACCGGCGCGTCATCGCCGCCCACGATCAGCAGGGTGGGGGCGCGCACCCGGGGCAGCGCTTCGCCCGCCAGGTCGGGCCGGCCCCCGCGCGAGACCACGGCCCGTACCGCGCCGGGTGCCCGCGCCGCGGCCACCAGCGCCGCGCCGCCGCCGGTGCTGGCGCCGAACAGGCCCACGGGAAGGCCGCGCGTCTCCGGTTGGCCGCCCAGCCAGCCGATGGCGCCCGCCAGCCGATCCGCCAGCAGGCCGATGTCGAAGCGGAGGTGGGCGGTGTGCCGGTCCTCCGCTTCCTCCTCGCGCGTGAGCAGGTCGATCAGCAGCGTGCCCAGCCCGGCCGCGTTCAGCTCGCGCGCCACGTAGCGGTTGCGCGCGCTGAAGCGGCTGCTTCCGCTGCCGTGCGCGAACAGCACCACCCCGTGTGCATCTTCGGGTAGCGCGAGATCGCCGGCCAGCGCCACCCCTTCCGCGGGGATGCTCACCTTCCGCGCCCGGGTTTCTCCATCCATCTGCGTATCCTGCCGGCGGAGAACGTGCCTTCCCCGCGGTTTCAGACAGCGCCGGATCGCCTGGTCATGCGCGTGCCGTGGCTTCGCCGCCACGGAGCGACATCGTCGGTTTTTCACCCCATCGCGCCACTCACATCGGCGGATTCGCCGGCGGGACGAGTGACATCACCCCGAGCACCTGCAGGGTGTAGCTCTGCGGGCCGTACGGAGCGTAGTAGCTTTCCGCGCGGATGGAGCAGTCACCCGTTCCGCGCACCGTGGGGAACATCGTGAGCGTCAGCGAGGAGTTGCTCGACGCCGAATCCACCGGCACCCACAGGCCGTTCTCGTCCCAGCAGCCGAAGGCGAGAGCCGGGAACACCTGCGGCGACGACATGGTGATGGACAGCGTCTCGCCCGGCGTGCCGCGGAACGACCACTCCTGGTAGTAGCGTCCGTCGTGCTGGTCGCCGGGTTCGAAGGTGCCGGTCACGCTCTGGCCCACCGCGATGCCGCCGGCCAACGCGGGGTCCGGGGTGGCGGAGAGCGAATACGCGCCCCGGCTCGCCGCGTCCAGGCCGCGCACGCGGACGAAGTACTCGCCGGTCTCCGGCGGTCTCAGCCGCAGCGAGTGCGTGGGGTTGGACGCCGACACGCTCGCCCGCGTGGTCCACCGGTTCTCCACCATCTGCCGGAGGTCCATCACCGCGGCCGCGTCGCTCTCCAGCGAAAGGGTGACGGGGGTGCCCGGTGCGCCCCGGTACACCCACGTCTCCACCGGGACGGGGCTGCCATACCCCGCGTCGGCACTGCTCAGCCACGACTCCGCCGGCGACCCCGGCCGCAACTCGCGCGGGCCGGTGGTGAGCCGCACGGTGTATCGCCCCGCTTTCCGGTTGTCGCGGTTCTGGACGCGGAAGCGGTACTCTCCGCTGGTCGGCGGCGTGGCGGTGAGCTCCACGTCGCCCCGGCGATTGCCGCTCATCACGATCTCCACCCGTTCCCAGTCTTTCCTCCCCATCGGCCACCACTCCACCCGCGGCTGCCAGCCCTCGGCGTGAACCGAGACGTTCACCTGCTCGCCCGCTCGCGCCTGGAGGGTCCAGGACTCGAAGAAGACCTTGCCGTGCGTCACCTCGGCGTCGGCGGGACCCAGCGTGCTCGCCACCGGCTCGTTGGCGGTGATGGCCCGCGGGCCGTACGTGGTGCGGATGGAATACCGCCCCCACCAGGCGGGGTTGCGGGCACGGACCCTGAGCCGGTACTCGGTGGTGCTGTCGTCGGGCGCCACGAAGATCCGCGCCGGGTGGGCCCCGTCGCTGGTCTCCAGCGTCTGCCAGCTGCCGTTCCGCACCCGCCCCCACTGCAGGTCGCCGTCGAAGCTGGCGGGCTCCACGGTCACCATCAGCCGCTCACCTCGCTTCCCGGGGTGGCGGTAGACGTCATAGCGCGAGCCCGAGCCCAGCACCGAGTCCCCGCGCCCCAGGAACCCATGCTGCAGCGATCCCGCCTGGAGCAGGGGAGGGTTCCGGAGCCAGGTGTTGGGCACGAACCCCTCGCGGACGCTGGCCCACACGCCCGTGGTCATCAACAGCGCGATCACGGCCGCGACCGACCATGCCCGGGGCCCCGGCACCCAGTGCTTCGGGCGGGGCGGCGTGGGTCCCTGCCGCCGGTCGGCCGAGCCATCGCCCGGGCTCGAATCCACCGCCGCGTCCATGATCCTGTCCGCGGTCGCGTCCATGATCCCATCCACCGCCGCGCCCGCATCCGCGACCACGCCGGCGTTGGCCGACGGCGCTCTGTCGGCCAGCGGCACGGGGTGCGGCAGGGTTCCCGGCGCCGGCTGGGGGAGTGGCTGGAGGATGGTCCCGTCTTCCTCCGTCCGGTCGCCCGCGTCGCTCGCCCACGGCCATGCGCCGGCGACGGGAGTGGTGCGCCACGCATCTTCCAGTGCCTGGATGAGCTCGCCCGCGTCGGCATACCGCTCGGCGGGGGCAATGCGCAGGCAGCGGAGGAGCACGTCGTCCACCGCCTGGGGAATCGCGCCGTTCAGCCTGCGCGGGCCACGCGGCGGCGGCACGTCCAGCCCCGCCGAAAGTCGCGTGCGGTCATTGTCGGTGAATGGATGGACCCCCGTCAGCAGCTCGTATCCCACCACGCCCAGGCTGAACACGTCGGATGGGGGGCCCAGCTCGGTCCTGCCCCGCAGCTGTTCGGGCGAGGCGTAGCGGACCGACCCCACGAACCCGCCCTCCAGCGTGATCTCGCCGAACTCCGCCGGGTTGGTGTGCGACCGGGCCAGCCCGAAATCCACCACGCGCACCAGCACGCGGCCGGGGCCGTCGGCAACCAGCACCAGGTTGCGCGGCTTGATGTCGCGGTGAACGATCTCTTCCCGGTGGCCCGCCGCCACGCCTTCCGCCGCCTGCCTCAGGATCGCCGCGGCCAGCGGCAGGTTGGTGCGAGCCAGGCCGGGGCAGCGCGACAGGTACGCCGCCAGGTCTTCACCCGGCAGCAGCTGCATCACGATGTAATCCAGGCCGGCGCCGGCCCCCGGTTCGGGCTGTGAGCCGAAGTCGTGCACCACCACCACGTTGGGATGGTTGAGCTGGGCCGCCACCTCCGCCTCGCGGCGGAACCGCAGGCGGTGCACCTCGGGGTTCTCCGCGTTTTCCACGCAGATCACCTTCACGGCAACCGCGCGGTTCAACAGCTCGTCGCGCGCGCGGAACACGGCACCCATCCCGCCGTGGCCCACCACGTTCTCCAGGCGGTAGCGGTTTCCAAGCAGCAGGCCCGTGAAGCGGCGTTCGAGGTCTTCGACCGTGATCGGCATGAAAGGTTTTACCGCGAGGAGAGAGCAACGAAGAGACAATCAATTTGCAGCGAGCCGGGCTCCGCGACAAGGCGCTTGTTCGATGTGCGCGATGCTTCAGTTCATGCGTAACTCATTGAATCTGCTACGATTCCATCTGTCGGCTGCAACGTATGTTCATGCGCCGTCCGCGTTCCGCGGGCGAGGAATCCGCTGGTACCTCCACAGATGGTGACGGCCGTTCATCCATGGCGCATGCCCGTGTTGCCCTCGCCGCGTTATCTTCCTTGCTGAACGGCATCCCATCGCCCCGTCGCCCGCGATCCGCTGGCGGAATCATCACGCCCCGAATCCACATGATCACACCTGCCAAGCTGCCGCGCCCGCTCGCGGCATGCCTGGGCTTGCTCCTCTGCGCCAGCGCCGCGGCCGCGGCCGCGCAGACGTCTCCATCCTCCCCACCGCCGCCGTCCCAGGCATCCCCCGCGGCAGCGATGCCGGACCAGCCGCCAGCCGCGCAGCCGCCGCGGGTGGGGGTGGTGCTGAGCGGCGGGAGCGCCAAGGGGCTGGCGCACATCGGCGTGCTGCGCGTGCTGGAAGAGGCCGGCGTGCGGGTGGACGTGGTCACCGGCACCAGCATGGGGAGCCTGGTGGGCGGCCTGTACGCCATCGGCTACACGCCGAACGAGCTCAGCGACCTGGTGACCGGGCTGGACTGGCCGGCCATGTTCCGCGACGCGCCGCCGCGGCGCTTCGCCGGGCTGGAGCGGCGGCTGACCGGGCCGCGCTCGCTGCTCAACTTTCCCATCACGCACGGGCGGCTGGGGCTGCCGGGCGGGGTGATCGGCGGGCAGCGCATCTCCATGCTGCTGGCCGAGTTCACCTGGCCGGTGCAGACCGAGCGCGACTTCCGCCGCTTCCCCATCCCCTTCGCGGCGGTGGCGACGGACATCGAGACGGGGCAGGCGGTGCGGCTGGACACCGGCTCGGTGGCCGAGGTGATGCGCGCCAGCATGTCGCTCCCCAGCGTCTTCGAGCCCGTGCGGCTGCAGGGCCGGCTGCTGGTGGACGGCGGGATCGCCCGCAACCTCCCCGCGCAGGACGCGCGCGACCTGGGCGCCAACGTGGTGATCTGCAGCGACGTGAGCGGGCCGCTGTACCAGGCCGACTCGCTGCGCTCGTTCGTGGACATCCTGGTGCAGAGCATCTCGTTCGAGATGAACACGTCGACGCTGGAGCAGCGGAAGCTGTGCGACGTGCTGATCCTGCCGAACCAGGCGGGGCTCTCCACCGCCAGCTTCGACCGGGCCGGGGAGTGGATCGCGCGCGGCGACACCGCGGCGCGCGCGGTGCTGCCGCAGCTGCGGGCGATCGCGGCGCGCGCCCCCCGGCACGACAGCGGCGAGCGCAGCAGCGTGCTGAACGCGCTGGAGCGGCGGGTGCGCGTGGACAGCGTGGAGGTGCTGGGCGTGGGGGGAAGCCGCGAGCGGCTGCTGCGCCGCATCGCCGCGCCGATCCAGCGCGACAGCGTGAGCCGGATGGCGCTGCAGGAGGTGGTGGAGCGCGGCTTCGGCACCGGCCAGTTCCAGCGCGTGGGCTACCAGATCACCGCCAGCGGGGCCGACACGGTGCTGCACATCTCCGCCGCGCCCGAGACGCGCGACCGGCTGGGCTTCGGCTTTCGCTACGACGACCGCTACCGCGCCTCGCTGCTGTTCACCGCGCGCTTCCGCAACTGGGTGCGCTTCGGCAGCAGCACCACCTTCGACGCGCGGCTGGGCGAGCAGACCCGCTTCGGGGCGCGGCACCTGGAGGTGAACCCGCTGGGCTTCCCCTTCACCTTCCAGGCCGAGGTGGCCCACACCCGCACCCCGCTCGACTTCTACGACGGCGGCAAGCGCGTGGCCATCGCCAACAGCCGCGTGACCGAGATCAACGGCTTCGCGGGGGTGGCGCTCACCGCCAGCGCCACCGCCGGGGTGCAGGTCAAGCTGGAGCACGCCTCGGCCTCCACCGCCGTCGCCTCGGCCGACACGTCGCAGCGGCGGACCTATCCGTCGGCGGCGTTCGTGATCTGGCGCGACGCGCTGGACCGGCCGGATTTCCCCACCCGCGGCGTGGCGTTCGCCGGGCGCAGCGAGTGGGCGTTCGGGGCGGACGCGTTCAGCCAGCAGGTGGCCGAGGCGCGGGTGGTGGTGCCGCTCGGCGGGCGGCTGTCGGGGAGCCTGCAGGCCAACGCCGGCTTCAACCGCGGGGGCGATCGCGTGCCGCTGCACTACCGCTTCTTCCTGGGCGGCGCGTACCCCGGCGCGGTGTACCGCGAGCGGCAGGTGCCGCTGGCCGGGCTGGCCTTCCAGGCGCGCACGGGCCAGGCGCTGGCCCGCGGCAGCGCCGCCCTGCAGTGGGAGCTGCGCCGCGACGTGTTCGCCACCCTCCGCGGCGACGTGGGCGGGGTGAGCGAGGAGCTGGGCGACGTGCTGGGCGACCCCGTGGGCGGCGTGGCGCTCTCGCTGGGCGCCCGCACCCCCTTCGGCCCGCTGGAGCTCACCGCGTCCACCGCCTCACCGCGCCGCGCCCCGCGGATGGAGTTCACGCTGGGGTATGCGTTCTAAGCGAGGAGTGCCGAGTGCTGAGCGGCGCCGGCCTTATCTTTTTGTCGCTACGATGAACCTGCCATCGATACGGCCGCTCGTGGGGGCGGCGCTGATCGGCATCGGTGCGAGTTGCGCCGGGCCGGGCCGGCCGACCCCCGGGCACGACACGTCATATGCCGGCGCAAAGCCGCCGCCGCGCTCGTGGACGGCGGCCGTGTCCGTTCAACAGGGTGGCTTGCCTGCAATGCAGGTGGAGTTCTGGGATGGACAGCGGACGCGCGTGGTGAGCGCGCGTGACACGGCACCCGGCGCGTTCGGCGCGTCACCCTGGTACCGCGTGCGCCCCCATCCAGCGTTCTCCACCACGTTTCGCGTGTCGATGGAGATACCGGGCGAGGGGCGGCGGGTGATCGCCGAATATCCGCTGAGGATCGAACGCGGCGCGTTTTACATGGTGGCTGCGTTCCCGGGGGATCGAAATCCGGAGAAGTGGATCTTTGCGGCTCGGGACGCGCGGTCGTTTCCGCTTCCGCCCGCGCTCCAGAAGACGCCGGCGGACTCGCTCTGGATCGACTGGAGCGCGAGAGGCCGCCGTTGCTGGACCTGCCCGAACTGACGCACGGCCGGGTTCGTGAATAGCGAGACCACGGAGATTCGCCCAGTTCTCCGTGCCCTGATGATGGAGCCCGCGCCGGGCGGGCGTGATCAACGGCACGCAGCCTCGCAAACCGCGCGAGGCTGCGGGGTCGGGTGCCGTGCCGGAGAAGGGCGTTGTGCCGTACTCGGCCTGGGATGGTTTCGTGGCGAGTCCCCGGGCGGCTGAAGCCGCGGGCTACAACAACGGGAAGCCTCGCAAACCGCGCGAGGCTGTGGACGCGGCATCCGTGCGGGGCCGGCGTGATCGAGCGTCGTCGTTCGGCGAGGGTCGGTGCCGCGCACCGTCACGTCGTCGCCAGAGATGCCGGTAGTCCGCGAAGGCGCCGCAAGGCGGACCTCGTGCAGTCGTTGCCGCGGAGGCCGCGGATTCATCCCCCCCTGCCAAGCCGCGGCAATCCCGATCTTCTCTGCCCGTCGGAGCACCTGCCCGCCGATCGATCTCGTCTGACGGGGCCTTGCTACACCCCCGCCGGCTCCAAGCGCCGAATAGAGTCCACGGCGAAGTGGATCGACGTCTCCACGTAGGCCTGCTGGTCGATGCGGGTGTCGAGGCGCGTGGCCAGGATGGTGGAGACCACGCCGTGCAGGATCGCCCACACCACGTGCGCGTGGATGCGCGCCTCGGCCGGGTCGGCCAGCGCGCCGGGGGCCGACTGCCGCACCAGCTGGCTCAGCACGTCCATCGAACGGGAGGCTCGCCGGAACAGCTCACGGGGGAAGCGCTCGGTGAAGCGCGGGTGGTGCATGTACATGATCTCGTAGAACTCGGGGTTTGCCAGCCCGAACTCCACATACCGCTGGCAGTGCTCCTCCAGCCGCCGCAGCGGCGTCCCCGGCTGGTCGTACGCCGCCAGCACCACGTCGTACCAGCGCTGGAAGCCCTCGTCGATCAGCGCGTGGACGAGCTGGTCCTTGCTGGCGAAGTGCTCGTAGATGCTGCTGACGCTGCACCCCACCCGCCGCGCGATCTTCCGCATCGACAGGTTCTGATAGCCGTCGGCCACCAGCAGGGTGCGCGTGGTGTCGAGGGTGGCGGCGCGCAGGCCGCCTTCGGTCCAGGGCTGCTGCATCCGGGGGTGGCGCGATGGTGCCGCGGGGAAGGATGGGCCAGCTCTCGCGCTGAATGTCCCAGCGGTGCGCGGCGTTGTCAACGAGTGCCCAGCCGGGCGGGGCGAATGAATTCGCGGCAACAACGGCCCGAAGTCCGCCTTCGCGGACTCCCGCGCAGCTATCCGCGCCGCGAGGACGAGGCTGCGGCGAAGCCCGGCGTTAGCGCTCCCGCGGCAGGAGCGGCTCGGCGGCGGGCTCGGAGGCGAAGAGGGCGCGCAGCTCGCCGGTCACGCGGAGGAGGCGCCTGGTGGTGGTGGCGAGCGGGCACCAGATGGTGCGCGCCCGCGCCAGCACCGCACCGTCGCGCTCGCGGACGATCTCGGTGTGGCGTTCCACGCGCACGCCGTCCTCGCGGCCCACCCAGGTGCGGGCGCGCACGCTGTCTCCGGGCATCGCTGGGCGCCTGTAGTCGACCTCGTGGCGCAGCACCACCCATCCCACCGCGCCCCGCACGTGGTCGGGCGCCAGGGCGAGCCAGTGGGCGATCGCCACCTCCTGCACCCAGCGGACGTACACCACGTTGTTCACGTGCCCGGCACCGTCCACGTCACCCGGAAGGATGGAGACGGGGATCTCGAACGCGTCGGCGGAGGTCGCCATCAGGCCGTGCGCCCCATGTGCGGATGAATCCCCATCCAGTCGCTGGCGGGTGGACGTTGAGGCGCGGCGCCCGGGTGGACGGGCGCCGAAGCTACATCAGCAGCGCTT
>DASSJS010000027.1:0-4597 GCA_035691085.1 Longimicrobium sp. | reverse complement strand
TTTTCGCCGTTCAGCCTCGCGCTGCCGGGGGCTGGCCCTTCAGCAGCATCTCCACGTAGCCGTCCGGGCTGGTGCCGGGCGGCAGGTACACGATGTTGTGGAAGCCGTTCTCGGGCGTGATCACCGAGTCGTCGTCGGCGATGGAGCCGCCGCGGACAGGGTCGATCCCGCCGTTGGCCCAGCCGAGGTCGTCGAGCTTCTGGTCGCGCCGGGTGATGGGCTCAACGCAGAACACGCGGCCCGACTGGCGGTCGTGGATGTAGTAGCATCCGGTGGTGCTCATGGTGTCTCCCGGGTGTCGTTTGCTGATGTCGGTGGATGGATGCGTCTCCGCCGGCGCGACACCCGCCCGGGGGCGGCGCTCAGCGGCGCGTGTCCTGGTCCATGATGCACCTCCCCGTCTCTCGGGCCGGTCGATGGATGGTCTCCGGTGCGCCTGGACGTCTCGTTCGGCAACACCCGGGCAACGAAAAAGGAGCCGCGCCCGGGACCGTTCTCATCACCGCGCGGGTGATGGATGAACGAGCAGGCGCGGCGGCTCGGACTCGCCTGCGCACCTGCTTCTCCGGGGACGCGACTCCCAATTGCGCCGCAAGTCTAAACGCATGACGCGGGGCGGTCAACGGTTGATACCGGCGCGGCGGGCTTCCGTGTGCTCCGGCTGGCTGCGTATCGGTTGTGTCGCAATCCAGCGCCTGCTCGCGAGGGATGGGAGCGTTGGTTGACGCAGAGCACCAGAGGACCAGAGCACCAGGGAACTGCATGAGGTCCGGTGGCAGCGGAATCCTTTCCTTGACAGCGCGGGCGCTCACGACAATACTTAAGCATATGCTTAACCATCCACCGGCACTCGATCTCGTTTTCCAGGCGCTGGCCGACCCCACGCGGCGGGCGATGGTGGAGCGGCTCACGCGCGGGCCGGCGTCGGTGAGCGCGCTGGCCGAGCCACTGCGCATGTCGCTGCCCGCGGTGATGCAGCACCTGCAGGTGCTGGAGGCCAGCGGGCTGGTGCGCACCGAGAAGGTGGGGCGCGTGCGCACCTGCCGCATCGAACCGGCCACGCTGCGCACGGCCGAGGAATGGATCCACGAGCGGCGGACGAGCTGGGAACGGCAGCTGGACCGGCTGGGTGAGTACCTGGCCGAGCACCCCGATCAACCCGAGCCACGGAGCAAGCCATGAGCGAGCGGACGGTCACGCACGCCACCTTCACCCTCGACCGCACCTACCCCGCCCCGCCGGCGCGGGTGTTCGCGGCCTTCGCCGACCCCGCCGAAAAGGCACGCTGGACGTCGTGCCACCCCGACTGGCGGATGGTGGAGCACGAGATGGACTTCCGCGTGGGCGGGCGCGAGATGAACCGCACGCTCCCTCCCGGCGGCCCGGAGCACGGCTTCGAGGCGCGCTACCACGACATCGTGCCCAACGAGCGGATCGTCTACAGCTACCACATGAGCGTGGGCGACGCGCGGATCTCGGCCTCGCTGGTCACCCTGGAGTTCGAGCCCGCCGGGGGCGGCACGCGGCTGGTGTTCACCGAGCAGGGCGCCTTCCTCGACGGCCACCAGCACCCCGACGACCGCGAGGCCGGCACCGGCATCGGGCTGGACCGGCTGGAGGAGATCCTGGCCGCGGAGCTGGCGGGGGTCTGACGAACGCAAGGAGCGGGGGTCAACCGATGGGTCCCGATCCCGCCTGCAGCGTCTGCACCAGCGCGGTGCGGCGGAGAAAGGCGAGGAGGAGGGCCAGATCGGCCGTGTCATTCACCCGCGCCAGCGCCTCGCGCAACAGGATCGCGAGGGCGGGTGACGAGACGGTCCCCGGCTGGCCCACCGCGCCGCGGAGAACGCCGATCACCCGCGACGGATCGACGTCGCGCGCCCAGCCGGACGCGTACGCTTCCAGCACCGTGGCGAGGTCGACGAGCTCGGCGGGGGCGACGGAGCGTTCCGTCAGCCAGCGCGCGATCGCCACGCCGCCCTCGCCGCGCAGGCGCGGATGCAGCTCGCCGGGCGCGGCGGGGTCGCTCCACCCATCGTCGAAAACGGAGAACGTGTCGGGCGCCGTCATCTCCAACCGGGGCCGGGTTCGGGGAACGCTCCGGTGGCCGCGGCGCGCGCCAGCGTGCGGCCCACGCGCCGCCCGATGGCGGTGCCGCCGAGCAGGCGATCGACGGCGCCGGGCGCGACGGCGAGGTGGTACACGTCGGAGAGGATGCGGCCGACCTCGGGGTACGTCTCGTCGATCTGGCCGATGCGGCGCGCGTCGGCGGCGGCGAGCAGCGGGAGCGAGGCCAGGTTCCGCACCGGCTCGCGGACGACGGTGGCGAACACGTGCTCGTGGCCCGACGAGGCGAGCGCGTGCAGCGCCGAAACCGCGAGCGCGGCCGCGTAGATCCGGTAGCGGCGCCACGGGCGGACGGCCAGCTGGTCGAAGTAGCCCACGCGGGCGAGCTCCAGCGCGTCCCATCCCCCGCCCTCCCAGCGGATCTCGCGGCGGCGCGCCCACACGTCGCTGGCGCGCAGGACGGGGTCCGGAAGCGCCACCGCGAACCCGCCCACCGCGCCTTCCGCATCCTCCAGCACGTTCACGTGCGCGTGCTCCACGTACCAGGCGTACGCGTCCGCCGAGGCGCCCAGGAGGAAGCCGCCGCGCCCCGGGCGGACCGGGTCCAGCCGCAGCGTGTGCTTCACGTCGAGCATCGCGGGCACGTCGGCCAGGCGCGCGGGGCGGACGATCAACGCCGCACCAGCCCCAGGTCCACCGAGAACTCGCCCACCTCGGCGATCTCCTCGATGTGCGGGCCCTTCCGCTGCTGCCAGATGGCCTGCCAGATGGAGGTCACGTTCTGGTTGTGGTGATATGCCTCGGGAAGGACGTGGCGCCGGTCTGGCAGCTGATGCCAGGGCACCGTGGGATCGTGGTGATGCGTGGCGTGCTCGTTGAAGTTCAGCAGCAGCCAGCTGAAAAAACGCTGCCGCGGCAGCGAGCGCACGTTGTGGCGCACGTCCGGCCCGGTGGTGGTGTCGTAGTGATAGACGTACAGCAGCAGCGACCAGAACCACGCGAACACCGCCAGCGGCAGCCCCAGCGCCACCCCCCACGCCCCGCCGCCGAACACCCGCGCGAACGCCAGGTGAAAGCCCACGCCGCCCGCGAACTCGGCCCAGGCGCGCAGCCGCCGGTCCGCGCGCCAGTGCTTGAACACGGGCGAGATCCGCTCCGCGCGCGCCGTGGGCATCAGCAGAAAGAGGAGCACGGACACCACGGAGTGCACGAAGAACCCGCCGAAGAACACGAAGAAGATCCACACCGCGTGGTACCATGTCCTGCGCAGCGGCGTGAGCGGGCCGCGGGTGGCGAAGGTGTCGAGGTTGGCGGTGCGGGCGTCGCGGCGATTGTGGCCGTGGTGGAAGTAGTGGATCTTCCGGTAGATGGTGAACGGCGCGGCCACGGGGAGAAGGAGGAGCGTCCCCAGCGCGTCGTTCAGCCGCGGATGGTTGGGGAGCAGCTTCTTGTGGATGGCCTCGTGCGCGGCGATGTACATCCGGTCCAGCCACAGCCCCTGCGCCACGACCAGCGCCGCCAGGACGCCAGCGCGGAACGGCATCTCCGCCCGCCAGCAGGCCAGCGTCGCCACGAGCAGCGCCGCGAAGATCCCGAACGTCTCGGCGAGCAGATGGAACGAGATACGGTTCTGGTTCGGCGGGTTCTTCATCGGGCTGGACCGCGGAGTGGAAGTACTACGATGCCATGTGGATGGCCCCGCCGATTGTAGCGGCGGCATCCGTTTGTGACAATGGCGGCTAACCGGCCCGTCCGCCGGCCTCGCTCACCGGCGGCTGAAGCCGCAGCAACAACAACGAGAAGCCTCGCAAACTGCGCGAGGCTCCAACAGCCTGGATCGGCGTGCGACCACTTCGATCCGCCGTGGCCCGCACGCAACGCGGTGGGAGACTCATGATGCGCTGCTCGGGGTCCGTGCGAAATAGATCACTCGTCCCTCGATCCGGTATGAAATGAAATCCTTTGGCGGCGCGGAATCGGGCACTACCGTTCCAACAGGAACGTGGCATCTCGGTATTCTCTCCGCTCTCACAGGGTTCCGCATGATCACCATCGACAGCACCACGCACCGCAGCCAGGCACACAAAAAGCGCCCGCCGGAAGACAACCCGCCCACCGCCATCATCTTCCACACCGGCGAGGGTGACTCCGCGGCCGACGACATCCACGAGCTGACCCACAGCGGCAAGTCGTCGCACTATTACGTGACCCGCAAGGGGAAGATCTTCCAGTTCGTGGACGATTCGCGCCGTGCCAACCACGCCGGGCCCAACCACTACCTGAACCGGCCCGACTGGGACGACTTCAGCCTGGGGGTCGAGACCGAGCACAACAAGAAACAGAACTGGCCGCAGGTACAGCTCGACGCGATCTCGGCCCTGTTCAAGCATTGAGTCCGGTCTAAAAAGTCCGAAAGCCGAGTCGGACCCCCTTTTCGGGGGGTACTTCGATGTATCCCGAGGTCGAGCTCGTGCGTCTGAGCGCATTCTCGAAAGCCGCTTTCTTGCTCCATCGGGAGCCGAACTGGAGA
>DASSJS010000026.1:0-8901 GCA_035691085.1 Longimicrobium sp. | reverse complement strand
GCGCCGCGGCGGCCATGGGCGGCCGCCACGGCGGCTGGCCCGACCCGCGCCCCGAGCCGCGGCCCGACCCGCGCCCCGACCCCCGTCCCCGTCCCGAACTCTGAACGGAGGCGAAACCATGACACGCATCGAACGTTTCGCGCGCCGCCACCCCGCCGGGGTCGCCGCGATGGCCGGGCTGGCCCTCCTGGCGCTGCCGGCCACCCTCCTCTCGCGCGGGTCGCGCACGCCCGTGCCCGAGCCCGGGCCGGTGTCCGCCTCCCTGTCCGCCGCCGCGCCCGCGCAGGAGGGGAGCGCGCGGGCGGTGCTCGCCGCGGCGCGCGGCACCGCGCCGGTGATGTGCGCGCTGGCGGTGCAGTCGGCGGGGAACGGGTGGGGGATGGGGGATGACGAGGACGCCCCCGTGCTGGCCCGGGCCGGTGACGAGGTGCGCCGCGCGCTGGAGTGGATGGGCTCGCGGCAGGCGAGCGCGGCCGACGTGGCGGCGCTCCGCGACGGGCTGGGCGACCCGGACACCTGCGTGCGCCGCATGTCGGCGCGGCTGCTGGGGCGCAACCACGTTCCCGGCGGCGCCGACGTGCTGATCGAGGCGCTCCGCTCGGGCGATGCCACCCGCCGCGACGCCGCCATCCTGGGCGCGGGCTACACCGACGACGCGCGTGCGGTGGCCCCGCTGGTCGCGCTGCTCGCGAATTCCGACGCCGACGTGCGGGTGGCCGCCGCGTGGGCGCTGGGCGGCATCGAGAACCGCGAAGCCACCTCGCCGCTCATGCGCCTGACCGGTGATGGCGAGCCGCGTGTGCGCCGCGCCGCCGCCCGCGCGCTGGGCCGCATCGAAGACTCCGCCGCCATCCCCACGCTGGCGCAGCTCCTGGTCCGCGACACCGACCCTTCCGTCCGCCGCGCCGCCGCCTGGGCGCTGGGGAAGATCGAGTAGCCCGGCCGTTTTCGGCAGATGACGGACGAGCCCGCCGCACGTGGAGTGCGGCGGGCTCGTCCGTTGTTGGAGGCCGACAGTTTCGGCTCCCCGGTCAAGGGTTGTTCACGTGAGAACCTCCCTGCAACACCCATCGTTGCCCATGATACTGGACGGAACTATTATCTATGTTCAGAACGTACACGTCGTCGGGTTACTCGCCGTGCGTGCCTTACGTCGTGGGCTTCCAGAACCGGTGGGTTGAACTCGTGAGCGATCCGATTCCGTTCTTGCGGCCGAGACTCGTCGGTGAGCGCTTCGAGGGTGGCGCAATCCCCCTCGAGGTGCTGAAAGACCTGGCCGCGGTCGAGGAGCTGATCGTGGAAGTGGCGAAATGGAGCTACTTCCAGGATCATCCCGACCGCAAGCGTCTGCCGCGGGGCTTCAGCGGAGGGGTTTCGCTCAAAATCACGGAAATCGGCGATGGGAGCGCGATCCCCGTGATCGGTCTCTTCCTGGCTTCCGCGAACCTGGTGACCGGGCAGCAGCGAATCTATTTCGAGCAGGCCCGCGATCACGTAATTCACGCGATCGATGCAGCGGAGAACAACCAGACGGTCACCTCGCATCTCCCGGAGCGTTTGCTCGGATACTTCGACCGGGTAGGCAGAAGTCTCCGCGATGGCGAAGCGATCGAGTTCAACTATGTGGATCCAGCACAACCCGCGCGGCTGACCAGAACCACGCGGCGCAAACTGATCCTCGCTTCCGCAGACGTTCAGGAGGTGAGTGAAGAGGTGGTGCTTCGGGGTGCCATCCCGGAGTTCGATCAGGAGAAGATGACGTTCACGCTACAGGTAACGCACGGGCCGCGCCTCAGCGCACCGGTTGGTTCTCAGCACGTCCACACGGTCCTGGAGGGGTTCAACGGCTATCGCACGGGGGTTCGTGTGGCACTCCAGGGCGTAGCGCGTTTCAATCGTTACAACCGTTTGCAGGGGATCGAGACCGTGGAGCACATCAGCCTTCTCGATCCGAATGACATCGCCGCGCGGATCGATGATTTTCGCGGGCTCGGGGCCGGGTGGCTGGATGGGAAGGGCGTTGCGCCGGCCCCGGAGGGGCTGGATTGGCTGAGTTGTGCCTTTGAAAAGCATTATCCGGATCACTTGCCCCTGCCATACCTTTATCCCACCGCTGAAGGTGGAGTTCAGGCGGAATGGTCTCTCCCGCCGTACGAGTTGTCCCTCGAGGTATCCCTCGACAAACGAGGCGGTGAGTGGCATGGGCTGAACTTGGAGAGCGACCTGGACACCACGCGCCAGCTCGATCTTGAATCGGTTGCCGACTGGGAATGGATGGTCAGGGAAATTCAGGATCTGGGCGGAAGGAAGCCGCGGTGACCGGAGACACTCTCTTGCTCAGGCAGATTCATCCGACGTTCGTGCAGCAGGGCCGGGTAACCTCGCAAGCGTTTCGCCCGACGCCGAAGGACGAGAACCGTCTGTCGGTGTATGATGGCGACATGATCCAGCCAGAGCCCGCATGGCAGCACTACACGATGAGCCTGGGCTTCAGTTCGATCGGGGTGATGGCGGTCAGCCACGCTGAATGCGGGGCGTTGGATCTTCCTGTCGAACCTGATCCTGAGCCGTTCCCGGAACATGCCGTGATCAATTTCTCGGCGCTCCAGAAGAACGAGATCGAGAAGCGAGCGAAGAAGCTGAGGACGCACGCCGAAGCGCGCGACTGGTTGTTCCGGTACGTGACCACCGCACCCTGAGGCATGTCTCTCGGGAACTCCTCGAGCTTCAAGGAGTGATAGAGCTACGCCCCGATACATGCATGGCGACCTGAACGTGTAGCCATTCCCGGGGCGTCCCCTCAGCCCTGCTGCTGCGGGGGGAGGAAGGTGGCCAGGTAGAACATCGCGCCCTGCGAGTCGCGCAGCAGGGCGATGCGGCCCACGGTGGGGACGTCGAGCGGGCCGTGCATCACCTCGCCGCCCAGCCCCTTCGCCTTCTCGCACGCGGCGTCGGTGTCGCCGGCCACGAAGTACGGCAGCCAGGAGGGCGGCATCCCCTCCATCTGCTCGCCGATCGGGTACATCCCGCCAACCATCCCGGCGGGGCCGCTGAACACCGTGTACTCTATCCCCATGTTCATCGTCTCCCCCGTCCAGCCGAAGAGCGCGCCGTAGAACGCCGAGGCCTTCGCCGTGTCGGTGGTGGCCAGCTCGAACCACCCCGCCGCGCCGGCCTCGCCGCGCACGCCGAAGCCGGCGTGGCTGGCGGCCTGCCACAGCGCGAACAGGGCGCCGGCGGGGTCGCGCACCAGCGCCATCCGCCCCACCTCCATCACGTCGAACGGCTCGGCCATCACGGTGGCGCCCAGCTCCTTCGCCCGCGCGGCGCTGGCGTCGGCGTTCTCCACGGCCACGTAGCACAGCCACGCGGACGGCATCTCCAGCTTCTGGTTGGGGTCCATCCCGTACGACGCGCCCACGTCGCGGCCGTCCAGCCGGTACATGGTGTACACGTCGCCCGCGTCGGGCCCGTACTGGTTGTCCGCCGCCTCCCAGCCGAACAGCGCGGTATAGAACTGCCGCGCCGCCCGCGGATCGTGCGCCGCCAGGTCCAGCCAGCAGAAGGTACCGGGCGCGTGCGTGGTTACGGTGGGCATGGGGCCTCCGGCGGGTGCGGTGGTTGCTTTGGGGGACTCCCAAGCTACAGGGAACGGACGAAGTGTCCAGAGCGCCGTCCGGCATCGGGATCACGCGAACGGTTCATCCTTTTCCGCCACGGCGGTGCGTATTATGCTCGCGTACGTTCGTTCCCAATCCCCGTCGCGCCCTGCCCGGGAGGACACCGTGCGGAAGCAGAGCGTGGACCTGGCCGCCCTCGAGGTCGAGCGCTGCGTGGCGGACGCGGAGGGCGGCGCCCCGCGGGGTACCGTGCAGGCGCACGGGGTGCTGGGGACCGGCGTGTACAGCTGCTGGAACGCCGGCCGCTGCCCGTCGCACCACAACACCGAGTGCTGCTGATCGCCCGCGGCCAGACGTTCCCCCTTTCACCAGGAGAGACGCCATGAAGAAGGTCAAGCTGAGCCCGGACGCGCTGCGCGTGGAATCGTTCCCGACCGCCGCGATCGCGCGGGAGACGGGGACCGTGCACGCACGCGGGATCACGCCGCCACGCTACAGCTGCGACGGCACCTGCAACGAGAGCTGCACCTGCCCCATCGCGTCCAACTGCGACTGGAGCTGCATCAACTGCTGATCGCCGCGCTTCCGGGCGCAACCACGCGGGGGCAGACATCTGGGCCTTCTGGAGAGGCAGAGCGGAGGGATAGGCGTCACCCCGTCGTGGAGGGGTCGGCCCGTCGCGCGCGATGAGGTCGGTCGATGGCGTTCGGCAGAGGTTCACGAGCCCTGCCGGTCACCGCCAGCCGGGATGGTTGGACGTCTACCGCTCTTCGCCCGACAGTGGCGCGAGCACCCGCAGCAGCCGGCCGGTGTCGCGGTAGGTGTCCAGCCCCAGGCGCAGGGCGTACGCGGGGCGCTCGCAGGCGGAGCGGAGCAGGGCCAGGATCTCGGGCGCGCGCACGCGATCGCCCAGGAGCCAGGGCGACTGCCGCATCAGCCCGCCCAGCGCCTCCGCCGGGGAGATGGGCAACAGCTCCGTGGGCCGGTCCGCCTCCACGCGGGGGAAGAGAAGCCCGGCCAGCGGCGCGGTGCGCAACCAGCGGCCCGGCCAGCGCTGGTGCGGGTCCACCTCGCCGCGCGCCTGGCCGGGGCGGCCTTCCTCCCATCCCCCGTCCAGGTGAAAACGCCGCGGCCATCCCTCCACGCACATCCGCCCCGATGCATCGCGGAACAGCACCCCGTGGTCGTCGGTCACGAAGCGCCACCCGGCCGTGATCAGGTTCACGCACGTGGTCGACTTTCCCGCGTGCGTGTCGCCCGCCAGCAGCCACGCGCCGCCGCCGGGAGCCACGATCGCCGCGGCGTGGGCCAGCGCGCGGTGCATCCGCCCCAGCAGCAGCGCGCACGCCAGCGTCAGCGCCGCGTACAGGTCCCACCCCACCGCGTCCGCCTCCGCGTCGGCGAACGGCGCGATCACGAGGTCGGCCCCGGGGGCGGAAAGGTCCACCACCCCCGCGCAGGTGTGCGACGCGTGCAGCGTGGCGCAGCCGGCGGCATCGTCCACGTGGGCGACGGCGGAACCCAGGCGCAGCACGGGCGCGCCAGGTGCCGGCGTCACCCGCGCGGGGTCGCCGGAGCCGATGTGGATCGCCACGGCATCGCTCGCCGGCGGCGTCTGGCCGTAGGGGAGAAGGGGGAGCCAGCGGTGCAGCAGGGGAACCAGCGGCGGGGCGCACTCCAGGCGCAGCGTTCCGTCGGCCAGCAGGGGGAGCACGGCCGGAGGGGCGCCGGCCGCGGGGCGGGCGTGGGTCAAGCGCGCAGCACCAGCGGCTGGTGGCCGCCTGGCTCGCCCTGTTCGGCGCGGTCGGCGCGCACCACCCAGGCGTGCGCCTCGATGTCGCCCTGCTCGCTGCGCACGCCGATGCGCAGCACCGCGGGGACGCCGTAGCGCCGCAGCACCAGGCACTCGGCCACGCTGCGGTACAGGCAGGTGTTCCGCCAGCGCGAGCCGGGCACGTGCTGCAGCACCTTCAGCAGGCGGAACGCCGCGCCCGTTCCGCCGCGCGGCACGGGTTGTTCGGGGGCACCGGCCGCGGGCTCGCGCATCAGCTCCCGCAGCCGGTCTCGCTCCATCCACCACGGCGAGGCCAGGGCCGCGCGCACTCCGGCCAGCACCGCGCCCGGCACGCCGTTCACGCGCCCGCCACGCCGATCAGCCGGCGCTGCTCCAGCTCGCCCAGCAGCCGGTCCAGCTCGGCACGCGCCTCGTCGGGCTCCACCTCGAACTGGGCGCACAGCTCGTCCACCAGCGCCTGGTGGCCCTTGCCGCGCTCCAGCCCGGCCCACACGCACGCGGCGGTGGCGTTCAGGCGGAAGTAGTCCTTGGTCTCCATGTGCAGGAGCACGGCCTCGCCCTCCAGGTGGGTGGAGAGCACGTCGGGGTGCACGCTGTACTGTCTGGCTTCGGTCATCGGTCAGGTAAAAGGCGGTCAGGGCGCGGTGGCCGCGGGGTGGCCCACGGTACCGGTGCCCGTTTCGATGGTGTGCGCGGTGGCGGGCTGGGCCGGGTCCACCCAGCGCAGCCGCGTGCCGTTCAGCGTTTCAAGGTACACCAGCCGCCCGTCGGGCGTCCACGCCGGCTGCGCCTTGCTCCCCGTGCCCGAGGTGAGCTGGGTGACGGCGCCGGTGGCCACGTTCAGCAGGTAGATGTCGGTGCCGCCGCCGCGGTTGGAGACAAAGGCCAGCGTGTTCCCGTCGGGGCTCCACGCGGGCTCCACCTCGGCGGTGTTGCCGCCGGCCAGCAGCGTGGGCACGGCGCCGGGGGTGTTCTGGAAGATGTCGGCCGTGCCGTTGGCGGTGGCCACGAAGGCCAGCTTGCTCCCCGCGGCCCAGGCCGGCGCGGTCTCGATGGCGCCGTCGAAGCCGAAGGTGCCGGGCGTGGCCCGCGCGGCGCCGGAGGCGTTGGCGTCGGCCGTGTAGATCTTGGTCACGCCGCCCACCACCTGCGACCAGGCCAGCTTCGTTCCGTCGGGCGAAAGCGCCGGGGTGCTCTCGTCCACCGCGGTAGTGGTGAGCCGCGTGGTGGCGCCCCCCGCCAGCGGAATGCTGTACAGCTCGGCGTTCCCCGAACGGAAGCTGGCCCACACCACTTTCCCCTGCGCCACGGAGGGGTCCTGGTCCTCGCCGGGGTCGGTGGTGAGCTGCACCAGGTTCTGCCCGTCCAGGTCCACGCGCCAGATGTCGCGGCTCCCGCCGGTGAAGCGGTCGAACACCACCACCGGCGGGGCGGCCACGGTGAGCTGCGCCGAGCCCGTGCTGGTGCCGGCGGTGGCGCTCAGCGTCACGCTCCCCGCCTTCAGCAGCGTCACCTCGGCGCCCGCCACCTGCCCCGCGTCGGCGGGGCTCACGGCGAGCGTGTAGGCGCCCGCGGCCAGCGCCGTCCCGTTCAGGGTGACGGTGACCGACACGGTGTTGCCGCGCTCCAGCCTGCCGCTGGTGGCCACGGACAGGGCGGGCGGCGGCGGAGGCGGCGGGTCGACCGGGCCGTCGCCGCCGCCGCAGGCGGCCAGCGCCAGGAACGCGGCCGACGCGGCGAGCGCGCGGATGCCCGGGATGCGTGTGCGGAGCATGCGAGCCTGCACGGGGGGAGATACGGAAAGCGGACACGCGCCCGAACGGCGCGCATCCCATGAAAGTTGGGGCAGGGAGCCGGTTTGCACCAGCCCCGCCCATCCGCCGGAAACACCCGGCGGCCCCACGGCGAAACCGGTCGTACCCGAAGAACGATCACACGCCCCGAGGCCGGACGGAGCAGCGGAGGAAACGGGCCGCGCCCCTTTCCTCCGCTGTCGTCAAATCTGCATGGGGATGATGGAACCATCCAGGGCCTCACGGCATTCCCGCCCGCTGTTCCCTGTTCCCTGTTCCCTGTTCCCTGTTCCCTGTTCCCTGTTCCCTGTTCCCTGTTCCCTGTTCCCTGGAGGTTCTCCCCCTAGAACCGCACCGCCGCCGCGTGGTCCGCCGCGTTCGGCGTGGTGATCAGCGCCGCGCCCGCCGGGTTGGCCGGGTCCACGATGCACAGGCGGAGCGAGGTGCCCTGGGTGCAGGTGTACACGATGCGCCCGTCCTTCAGCCAGCTGGGCGCGCCGTCGCTCCCGGTGCGGGTGGTCACGCGCGTCACCAGGGTGGTGGTGACGTCCACCAGGTACAGTTCGGTGTCACCCGAGCGGTTCGACGCGAACGCCACCTGGGTGCCGTCGGGGCTCCACGCGGGCTCCACGTCGGCAAAGCGGCCGCCGGCCAGGATCACGGCCACGCCCGGCACGGTCAGCACCTGGTAGATGTCCGACGACGCGGCCGCCGTGGAGCCGAACGCCAGGCGCGTGGACGACGCCCAGGTGGGGGTCGACTCGATCGCGTCGGACGAGACGAGGGTGTTGGCGGCGGTGACGTGCGCCGTGTCGAGCACGGTGGCGCTGGAGTCGAGCGCCGCGGAGTACACCCGGCTCCCCGCGCCGAATGGCCGCACGAAAGCCAGGCGCGTGCCGTCGGGCGAAAGCGCCGGGGTGGTCTCGCCCACCGAGGTGCCGGTCAGCCGCGTCTCGGTCCCGCCCCGGAGCGGCACCGAGTACAGCTCGGCGTTCCCGTCACGGTAGCTGGTGAACACCACGTGGCCGTTGGCCACGGTGGGCGTAAGGTCGGTCGCGGTGCTGACGGTGAGCCGCTTCAGGTCCTTCCCGTCGATCCCCATCCGGTAGATGTCGCGGTTGCCGCTCACCGCCATGTCGAACACGATCACGGGCACCAGCGGGGCCGACACGTACACCGTGAAGGTGAACCTGGTGGCGCTCGGCGGGACCTTGAACTTCCACTGGCGGGCCGCGCTCACCGAGTCGGCGCCGATCCCCTGCGGGTAGACGAAATAGGGCTGGTTCGACCCGGTGAAGGTGTCGAGCCCGTCGCCGTTCAGCACCTCCACCAGCCCCGACCCCCCCGTGGTGTTGGGCCCGTCGTTGAAGAACACCTTCACGCCGCTCACCGTGACGCCGTCGGAGCCCATGCGCTGCAGCAGCAGGTTCTGCACGGTCACGCTGGTGGTCAGCGTCGAATCGGCGGCGTTGTACACGCCGGGGCTCGACTGCAGGAACACGTTCACCCGCTGCCCGCCGATGATGTCGCCCCGCGCCCGCGTCCCCGCGGCGTTCGCCGAGCCCGCCGCGCAGGACAGCATGGCCGCGCGGACGTCGGCGGTGCAGGAGATGGCGGCCAGGGTGCCCGGCGGCTGGGTGCGCGGGGCCACGGGCTGCGTGGGAAGGCCGTCGGAGCAGGCGGCAAGCGCGAG
>DASSJS010000025.1:0-7757 GCA_035691085.1 Longimicrobium sp. | reverse complement strand
CGGGCGTGGTCACGCGCCGCTTCGTGGACCCGGGCGCGTTCGCCGCGCCGGGGGCGCCGCTGGTCTCGGTGCAGGACGGCGCGCGGCTGCGCATCTCGGCCACCGCCCCGCCGGCGGCCGTGGCCGGGGTCCGCCGCGGGCAGGCGCTCGCCGCCGCCATCGAGGGGGCCGCCGTCACCGCCACGGTCGAGGGCGTGGTCCCGGCCGGCTCCGGGCAGCTCTTCACCATCAATGCGCTGCTCGACAACCCCGGCGGCGCCCATCTCCCGGGAAGCGCGGCCACGCTCTCGCTCCCGCAGGGCCGGCGGCGCGCGATCGTGGTCCCCGCGGGAGCGATCGTGCGCGAGGGCGACCTGGCCGGGGTGGACGTCCTCGCCGGCACCGCGGTCGAGCGGCGCTGGCTGCGCCTGGGGCAGACGGTGGGCGAGCGGGTGGAGGTGCTGTCCGGGCTCCGCGCCGGCGACCGCGTGGTGCTCCGCGGCGCGGGAGGAGCGTGAGCCATGGGCATCTCGGGAAGCATCGCCCGGGCGTTCCTGCGCTCCAAGCTCACGCCGCTGGTCACCTTCGCCTCGCTCGCGGCCGGGGTGGTGGGGATCGCGCTCACCCCGCGCGAGGAGGAGCCGCAGATCTCCGTGCCGATGGTGGACGTCTTTGCCGGCATGCCCGGCGCCACGCCCGCCGAGACGGAGAACCTGCTGGTGCGGCCCATCGAGAAGCGGATGTGGGAGATTCCGGGCGTGGAGCACGTCTACTCCGCCGCAGGCGAGGGGACGGCGATGGTGACGGTGCGCTTCCGCGTGGGCGAGAACCAGGAGACGAGCGTGGCCAAGGTGCACGCGAAGCTCTTCTCCGCCATGGACGCCGCCCCCGCGGGCGCCACCCCGCCGCTGGTGAAGCCGCACTCCATCGACGACGTGCCGGTGCTGGCGCTCACGCTGCACTCGCGCGCGTACGGCGAGAACGAGCTCCGCCAGGTGGCCGGGCACCTGGCCGACGAGGTGCGGACCATCCCCGACGTCTCCGAGACCTCGGTGATTGGCGGCGAGCCGCGCCAGGTGCGGGTGACGCTGGACCCCGCGCGCCTGGCCGCCGCCGGGGTCACGCCGGGCGAGGTCGCCGCCGCGCTCCGCGGCGCCAACGCACGCCTCCAGGCGGGCGAGTTCACCGCCGGCGGCGAGGTGCTGCGCGTGGACGTGGGTGCCCCGCTCGCCGCCGCGGCCGACGTGCGGCAGGTGGTGGTGGCCGTGCGCGGCGGCCGCCCGGTCTACCTCTCCGCGGTCGCGTCGGTCGACGACGGGTTCGGCGAGCGGACCAGCTACGTCTCGCACGCCACCGGCCGCGGGGCGCCGGAGCGCGCGGTCACGCTCGCCATCTCCAAGCGCCACGGCGCGAACGCCACCGGGATCAGCGAGGCGGTGCGCGCGCGGCTGGCGCAGGCGCGGGGGCGGCTCATCCCCGCCGGCGTGGAGGTCGACGTCACCCGCGACTACGGCGAGACCGCGGCCGAGAAGGCCAGCGAGCTCATCCTGCACCTGGCCATCGCCACGCTCTCGGTGACGCTGCTGATCGGCATCTTCCTGGGCTGGCGCGAGGCGCTGGTGGTGCTGGTGGCCGTTCCCGTCACGCTCGCGCTCACCCTCTTCGCCTACTACGCGCTCGGCTACACGCTCAACCGCATCACCCTGTTCGCCCTGATCTTCTCCATCGGCATCCTGGTGGACGACGCCATCGTGGTGGTGGAGAACATCTACCGGCACCTGGCCATGGGCGGCCGCGCGCCGGAGGCGGCGGCGGTCGAGGCGGTGGACGAGGTGGGCAACCCCACCATCCTGGCCACCTTCACCGTGATCGCCGCCATCCTGCCGATGGCGGTGGTGAGCGGGATGATGGGGCCCTACATGCGCCCGATCCCGGTCGGCGCGTCGTTCGCGATGCTCGCCTCGCTGGGGGTGGCCTTCATCGTGACGCCCTGGCTAGCGCTGCGGCTGCTGAAGGGGCACGTGAAGCACGACGCGCGGCCGCACGACCGCGCCCACGAGCCCGAGGAGCGGAGCCGGTTCGCCCGCTTCTACGCGCGGGTGATGGAGCCGCTCATGGACCGGCGCGGGCTGCGCACCGGCTTCTACCTGGGCACGGTGGCGCTCCTCCTCGTGTCGGTGGCGCTGGTGGCGGTGAAGGCGGTGCAGGTGAAGATGCTCCCCTTCGACAACAAGAGCGAGTTCCAGGTCGTGCTGGACCTTCCCGAGGGGACGGCGCTGGAAACCAGCCAGGCCGCCGCGCGGGAGATGGCGGCGTATCTCTCGCGCGTTCCCGAGGTGCGCGGCACCGAGGTCTACGCGGGCACGGCGGCGCCCTTCAACTTCAACGGCCTGGTGCGGCACTACTTCCTTCGCCGCGGGCCGAACGTGGCCGACGTGCAGGTGAACCTGCTGCCGAAGGGCGAGCGGCGCCGCCAGAGCCACGCGATCGCCGTGGCCGTGCGGCCGGGGATCGACTCCATCGCCGCGCGTTTCGGCGCCAGCGCCAAGGTCGCCGAGATCCCGCCGGGGCCGCCCGTGCTCTCCACCCTGGTGGCCGAGGTCTACGCCGGGAGCGACCCGGCGCGGATGGAGGCCGCCCGCGCCGTGAAGCACGTGTTCGAGACCACGCCGGGCGTGGTGGACGTGGACTGGAGCGTGGAGGCGCCGCAGGGCGTCCGCCGCTTCCGGGTGGACCGGGTGCTGGCTACGCAGTCCGGCGCCAGCGTGGAGCAGATCGCCGGCACGCTGGCGATGGCGCTCTCCGGCGCGCCCGCGGGCACCGCGGCGCAGCCCGACGCGCGCGAGGCGGTTTCCATCGTCCCGCGCCTGGCGCTGGAGGATCGCTCGTCGGTCCAGGCGCTGCTCTCCCTTCCCGTGGCGACGGCCGCGGGGCCGCAGCCGCTGGGGCGCTTCGTCACGGTGGACGACGCGGCGCGCGCGCCGTCGCGCATGCGGCGCGACCTGCGCCCGGTGATCTACGTCACCGGCGACGTGGCGGGCTCCATCGAGTCCCCCGTCTACGCGATCCTGGAGATGAACCGCAGGCTCGACGCGGTGCGCGTGGCGGGCGCGGAGATCCGCCGCTACAACGCGGTGCAGCCGGAGCGGCTGGACGAGACGGCGATGAAGTGGGACGGCGAGTGGCAGGTGACGATCGAGGTGTTCCGCGACCTGGGGCTCGCCTTCGCGGGGGTGCTGGTGCTGATCTACGTGCTGGTGGTGGGGTGGTTCCAGTCCTTCCGCATCCCGCTGGTGATCATGGCGCCGATCCCGCTCACCCTGATCGGCATCCTCCCGGGGCACGCCGTCGCCGGCGCCTTCTTCACCGCCACGTCGATGATCGGGATGATCGCGCTGGCGGGGATCATCGTGCGCAACTCCATCCTGCTGGTGGACTTCATCCAGCTCGCGGAGGCCCGCGGGCGAACGCTGCGCGAGGCGGTGCTCGAGGCGGGCTCGGTGCGCTTCCGCCCGATCGCGCTCACCGCCGCGGCCGTGGTCATCGGCGGGGTGGTGATGGTGCTCGACCCGATCTTCCAGGGGCTGGCCGTGTCGCTGATGGCGGGCGCGGTGGCCGCCACGCTGCTCACCATGGTGGTGGTGCCGCTCCTTTACTGGGAGCTGGGCCGACGTGAAGGGAAGGAAGGAGACGATGAGGCTGCTGATGGTGATCTACGCCGGGGAGGCGCCGGACGTGGTGACGGCGCGCCTCGACGCGTCCGGATCGGGCGCCTGGACGGGGTTCTCCGGCGCGCACGGCTCCGGGCACACGGGGCGGCGTGAGGGCACCCGCGCGTGGCCGGGAGAGGAGCGCGTGTTCTTTTCCCTGGTCCCCGACGAGGCGGTGGCGGCGCTCCGCGAGTCGCTGGCGGACGCGCGCGGCGCCCTCGCGCCCGGCGAGCGGATGCACGTGGCGATGATGCCGGTGGAGGACTTCTTCTGACCGACGGGAGGGTGACGAGATGTGCGACGACCGGATCATCCGCAGGTTCGCCGGCGTGTTCGTGCTGGCGTCGCTGGCGCTGGGGTGGTGGGTGAGCCCCTTGTGGCTGCTCTTCACCGCGTTCGTGGGCGTCAACCTGCTGCAGTCCAGCTTTACCGGCTTCTGCCCGCTCGAGCGCATCCTGGGTGCCGCGAAGCTGCTCGGCTGCCGGCCGGCCGCGAATTCCGCGTAGGCGGACGACGAGCGAGGCACCCGCGGCCGGGTTATCGACTTGCGTTGAGGGCATTTCCAGCGGACGTGCCGCCGCTGGACGTCGCGCTCCGCATGCTGAGCGCGTGGCGGCCTCCCAGCGTTGACGAGTTGATCGCGGCCATCACCGCCTACGTCGACCGTCGCAACACTTCCCGACCCGGTGCGGCGCTGGGCCGGCGAGCTGGAGGGAGGGCGGCGGATGGTTGTGTTCTTCGACGGGATGGGACGAGATGAGCCGCGAGCGCTACGGCGAGCACGCCGAGGCGCTCAGCCTGTACGCCGGCCGCGGGCCGCCCACCCTCTTCTCGTGCCGGATCACCGACTTCAGCCCCAAGTTCATCCACCTAAGCTGGTGGTCACACCGTCTGCGAGGGGACGGCGCGCAGGCGGCGCACCTCGTCCACGTTGCCGCCGCCGTGCAGACCCCGGTAGACCTCGCTGTCACGCAGCAGGTCGGTGTGCTGGCCGGCGCCCACCACCCGGCCCGCCTCCACCACCAAGATCTGGTCGGCCAGCGCGGCGGTCTGCACGCGGTGGGTCACGAAGATCACCGTCTTCCCGGCCATGCGGCTGAACAGGTCGCGCAGGATCTCGGTTTCGGTCTGCATGTCGATGTTGCTGGTGGCTTCGTCCAGCAGCAGCACCGGCGTGTCGCGGATCAGCGCGCGGGCCAGCGCCAGGCGCTGCCGCTGCCCGCCGGAGAGGGTGACGCCCCATTCGGCCACGCTGGTCTCGTATCCGTTCGGCAGCTCGCTGATCAGCGTGTCGAGCCGGCACAGGCGCACCGCGTCGTCCACCTGCGCGCGCGACGGCTTCTCGGCCCCCAGCGCCAGGTTTTCCCAGATGGTGCCCTGCATCAGCGCGAACTCCTGCCACACCACGCTCACCTGGCGGCGCAGGTCGCTCAGCGACAGGGTCGCCGCCGGCGAACCGTCGATGTACACCTGCCCGCTGTCGGGCTCTTCCATGCGCATGATCAGCCGCAGCAGCGAGCTCTTCCCCGCGCCGCTGGGACCCACGATGGCCGTGACCTGCCCCAGGGGGAAGTGCACGGTGATGTCGTGCAGCACGCGCTTTTCGGCACTGTAGCCGAAGCTCACGTCGCGCATCCGCACGTCGCCCTCGATGGGGGTGGTGATGCCGGCGGGGGCAGTGTAGGCGTCGGCGGGGTCCTGCTCCACGGGCTGGTCGAGGTACTCGAACATGCGCCCCAGGTTCACCGCCGTCTGCTGGAAGTCGCTGAACAGCGAGGTGATCTGCTGCAGCGGGTTGTACAGGTACCCCATGTAGGAGGTGAAGGCGATGTAGTCGCCAAGGCTCATCTCGCCGCGGAGGATCAGGAGCCAGCCGTACCAGGTGAACACCGCCATTCCCAGCCCGCGGATCACGGCGTTCACCGCGTTGAACACCTGGCTCAAGCCGTTGGCCTTGAGCTGCACCTGCAGCGCGTCCTGGGTCTGCGTGCGGGCGCGCTCGTACACCGAGTGCTCCAGCCCCAGCGACTTGAGGGTGCGGATGTGGCTGAGCACCTCCACCTGGTACGCGCCCACGTCGGCGTAGGCCTCGGCGCTCTTCTTCCAGAAGCGCCGCAGCAGCGGCGCCGACGCGGCGGTGATCGCCACCGTGAGGGGTACGGTGATCAGCGCCACCACCGCCAGCTTCCACTGCACCAGGAAGAGGAAGGGCGGCACCAGCACCAGGTAGACGCCGTTCACGAACAGCGTTTCGAACACGCGCGCCACGCTGTTCAGCGAGTTGCGCACGTCGCTGAAGCGCGAGACGATCTCGCCCACGCGGTGCTCGTCGAAGAACCGCGTGCGGAGGTGCTGCAGGTGGTTGAAGAAGAGGAGGCTGGTGGCGTTGGCCAGGTGCGACGTGGTGTACTGGGTGAAGTAGCCGCGGATGGCCGACAACACGGCGGTGGTCACCGTCACCGCGAGGCTCCCGATGATCAGCAACTCCATCAGCGTGAGGTTGCGGGCGGGATACGCCTCGTCGATCAGCAGCTTGGAGAGGTACGGCGTGATCATCCCTAACAGCCCCAGCACCAGCGCCAGCACCATCCCCTTCCATAGGGCGCCCCAGTAGGAACGGATCAGCCGCAGCAGCCGCATGAACTGCTGGAAGGATTCGCGCAGCGGCGGAAGTTCTGCGGGCTTGGCGGGAGGCATTCAGTTTCTCCGTTGTCCGTGTGTCCATTCCTGCGGGTCCTCCTCGCCACTGGATTCTCGTGGCTCGCGGACGCCGCAGGGCGGCTCAGCAGCGGGGCGTGCAAAGGCGTGAGGGGCGCGGGGGAACCCCTGCCGGTATTTCAGGGGCCCCCAGGAACGGCGAGGCGGGGCGGAACCTCGCTCCAGCAGCCAGAGGACGGCGCGCCGCAGGTGCGGATTCGGGATCCGCGCGGGATCGCCCTGGCCGATCAGAGTCTTTCCACTCTCTCCCGCGCATGATTGATCCAACGTGACAGTTCTTTGCCGAGAGTCTCCACATTCGGCGGGCTGATCATGGAGAGATGCGTCCCCGGCACGAATGTGACCTGGAGTTGCTCGGGGAGGAGGTCCCCCCAACCGCGTAACGGGTCGAAGTTGGAACTCTGCCGGGTGGCGAACAGGTGGACAGGGACCGGGATCGGTTGCGGGCGGTACTCACGCAAGACGCACATCTCCTCGTCAGACTCCGGGAGCCCGGTTCTTCCCGTGGTTCCAGCCACTCGGCGCACGTTGAGCACCACATCCTGAGGTCCTATGCTGGAGAGGCCGTCCAGTATCCCCACGAACTCCACGATCTCGTCCTGGTCGATCAATTGCGAGGCGATCTCATAGGCGAGAAGCCCACCGAGTGACCAGCCCGCCACCCTGTAAGGCCCCGAAGATTGGACCTCGCGGATCATCCGCACCAGACGCGCCGCCAAGCCTTCGATGGTGCGCAAGGGCGGTTCCGAGGGTGCCTGTGGCGGCAGTGCGTACACCGGGATTTCACCGTCGACGTGGGTACTGAGCACCTGTGCGTAAGCGGTCGTTCCCGTTCCCTCATGAACCAGAAAGAGCGGGAGCTTTGAACCAGCCGGACGAATGGCGATCGCCCGATCGTTCCGGACCGCGCGTCCCGGCCCACGTACACGGGCGGAAAGAGATTCGACCGTGGGATGCGAGAAAATGTTCGACAGATCGAGTTCCACCTCCAGCACCTGCCGCATCCGCGCGATCACCTGCACCGCCAGCAGCGAGTGCCCGCCCAGCTCGAAGAAGTTGTCCCACCGGCCCACCCGCTCCACGCGCAGCACCTCGGCCCAGATCTCTGCCAGCGCCTCCTCGGTCTCGCCCGCCGGCGCCTCGTAGCTCGGCCGGACGAACGCGTCGGCCTCGGGCGCCGGCAGCGCCCTGCGATCCAGCTTCCCGTTCGGGGTGAGCGGCATCGCCTCCAGGTGCACGAAGGCCGCCGGGACCATGTGCGCCGGCAACACCCGGATCAGGTGCGCCCGGAGCACGTCCGCTCCGGCCGTCTCCTCTCCCACCACGTACGCCACCAGCCGCTTCTCGCCC
>DASSJS010000024.1:0-20886 GCA_035691085.1 Longimicrobium sp. | reverse complement strand
CTGGACGACGCGGCGCGGCAGATCGGCGCCGGGGCGTTCGACCAGGCGGCGGCCGGAGCGGCGCGCGAGCGCGACCGCCTGCGCGAGGCGGCGGCGAGCGTGGCCGAGGCCGCGCGCGAACACGCGCGCCGCCGCGCCGAGGCCGAGTCGAGCGTGGGGGTGCTCGACGCCGCCACCCAGAGCACCGACCCGGCGCTCCTCGCCGCGTGGGCCTCCGAGCCCCACGCCCTGGAGGAGGCCAGGGAAGCGCTCCGCGCCGCGCGGGCCGCGCTCGAACGTGAGGCCTTCGACCAGGCCGGAAGCGGAGCGGCGGCGGCGGCCGAGCGCCTGGCCGCCACGGTTCGCACCGCCGCCGAGGCGCAAAGCCTGGACGAGCGGCGCGCGCACCTGGGCGATGCGATCATGGAAACGCTAGAGGAGCTCGGGTTCGAGGTATCGTACGAGGCCGGCACCCGTACCGAGCCGCTGCGGATCTCCGGCCAGACTCCCGACGCATCGGGCCGCGGCGACTTCGACGTGGCGCTTCCCCTGGACGGCGAGGTGAACTTTCGCGTGGAGGCGGCCGAGGGCGACGTGGCCTGCGTGGCGGCGGTGGAGGCGCTGCGCGAACGGCTCGCCGAGCGCGGGTTCGGCTGGAGCACCACCGACTGGGGGCATGCCCAGGGGCACGCACCCGCCGCCGCTGTGCAGCAGGAGGCCGAGGTGGTGCAGCAGAAGATCAAGAGCAAGGCGTGAGCCCGCCCCCCCGCCGCGACGCCACGGGCGCCTCGCTTATGCGCTTCGAGCTTTCGCCGCCCGAAGCGGTGGAGCAGTTCCACGACGCGGCGCGCCAGGCGCTGGAGGCGGAGGGCGAGCTGACCGCCGCCCTTCGCGCCACCCTCGCAGGGCACGCCCGACAACTGGGGGTGCACCCGTACGACGAGGCCGTCGCGCTCCGCCATGTGCGCGCCCTTCCCTCCGTGCAGGCGGCCTTCGCGGCGGCCGCGGAGCGCCGGTTCGAGGGCGCGCGGCTAGAGGCCACCCTCCAGGCGGCCCGCCCGGGAAGCGAGGTCGTGCTGGAACGGGGGACCTACCGCCTGGATTCACCCCTGGTGGTGAGCCGGGCCCTCACCCTGGCCGGCGCCGGCCACGACCGCACCCGCGTGGTGTGCGCCTCGGGCGAGTGCGTGCTCCGCCTAGAATCCGACGGCCCCGTGGTGGTTCGCGGGATCTCGTTCGAGCACGAGGGTGACGCCGCGGCCGACGTGGTGGTGGTCTCGGCCGGCCCCGCGCGGCTGGAGGATTGCCGCTTCACCGGCGCCACGGCCGACGCGCTGGGGAAGCGCGGGCGGGGGTTGGCCGTGTTCTCGGCGGGGCCGGTGGAGGTGGTCTCGTGCCTGGCGGTGGGGAACCGTCGCACCGGGATCCAGGTGGACGGGGCTGCCCGGGCATCGGTGCGCGACAGCTACGCGGCCGAGAATGGTGGCAGCGGGATCGCGTTCCACGCGACCTCGGCGGGGTCGGTGGAGGGGAACACCTGCGAGCGCAACGCCTTTCATGGGATCGCCGCCTCGGGCGCGCCGGCGCTCACCGTGGCGCGCAACGTGTGCGTGTACAACGACCGGGGCGGGATCGAGCTCGCCGGCTCGGCGTCGGGCGCGGTGCGTGAGAACTCGTGCGCCGACAACGGGCGTGACGGCATCCGCGTGGCGGGTGAGGCGCGCCCCGTGCTGGCGGCGAACCGGTGCGCGGCGAACCGCGCCTCGGGGGTGGCGTTCGTGGAGGGCGGGCGCGGCGAGGCACGCGACAACCGCTGCGCCGGCAACCAGCGGCACGGCATCACGGTGGAGCGGCGCGCCACCCCGCTGCTGGAGGCCAACGCCTGCGAGGAGAACCGCGGTGCCGGGATCGGCTACCAGGGGAGCGCGCGTGGCACGGCGCGCGGCAACCAGTGCCGCGCCAACCTGGCCGACGGCATCCTGGTCGACGGCCGGGCCGCGCCGGCGCTTGAGGAGAACGAGTGCACCGGCAACCGCGACAGCGGGATCCGCTGGGCCGGCACCGCCCGGGGGGTCGCGCGCGGGAACCGCTGCGAGGGCAACCTGTACGGCCTCTCGATCGGGGAGCGGGCCAGTCCCGACCCGGGGAAGGACAACCAGTGCCGTGGCAACCGTTTCGCGGACGTGTTCGACGCCCGGGGAGCGGCGGGCCCATGAGCGTTCTGCGCATCAGGGACTGGAGAACGGGAGTGCGCGACGTGCTGGGCCCGGGGAAGCGCGCGGTGGTGTGGGTGCAGGGGTGCTCGCTGCGCTGCCCGGGGTGCATGGTCCCCGAGACCTGGTCGCCCTCGGGCGGGCGGGCGGTGGACGTGGCGGAGCTGGCGCGGGAGATCTTGGCCGCGGAGCGGCTCGACGGCGTGACCGTGAGCGGCGGCGAGCCGATGGAGCAGCCGGGCGCGGTGGCCGAGCTGCTCGCCGCAGTGCGCGCGGCCGGGAAGACGGCCTGGGTGTACTCCGGCTACACCCTCGAGGAGCTGCTCGCGCGGCAGGATGCCGAGGTGGATCGGGTGCTCGCGCTGACCGACGTGCTGGTGGACGGCCGGTACGAGCGCGAGCGGCCGGAGAGCGCGGGGTACCGCGGCTCGGGCAACCAGCGGCTGGTGCCCCTCACCGGGCGCGCCCTGCCGCCGCGCGATAGCCCGCCACCCCGTGTGCAGCTCACGCTCGGCGCGGAAGGGCAGCTGGTAGTGGTCGGCGTCCCCCCGCCGGGGTTCTTCCTCCGTTTCAGGGAGGCGCTCGCCGAGCGCGGCATCGCCCTCGAGACCGACCGTACGTGGCGCGTGCGCGGTGACGATGATCGGGCCGACGAATCACCCTGAGGTCGAAAGACAACCATGAGCATCGATCCCGCCGCAGGTGGCCGTCCCACGAAATCGTTCCTCCGCTTGATGGACCGTCAGCCGATTCCCAGCTGCATCGCAGCGGCGGTGGTCGCCCTCACGGTGGCGGCGGGGACTAGGGAGCGATAGAGGCTGGCCATGACCAGCCAGCACTGGACATCGCTCCCCAGCCAGTCCGCGTAGAAGTCGTGAACGGCCTTGTCCGAGAGCGCCTGGATGCTGGTGATCGAGCTTACGAAGGCTCCCAGGATGATCGAAACCTTCGCGATGATGAGCGTTGCCGGGGTGACCACGACGGGAAAGCCCGCCACGATGTACCTCAATTCCTGTGGTGGCACGGCTTGCTTCGATGCCTCCTGCATCCAAAACACAAGGTCGTCGGGATTGAAGAGGAAGAAGAAGAGGAAGAAAAAATAAACTGCAAGCACCAGCATCAGGAGCATTGCTGAAAAAATGAGAAGCAGGAGCAGCACCACCTTGACGTGTCCCACCACGGTCCTGGCAATCTCGTCCAGCGCGGCCGGCCCCGACTCCGCGAGCCGCCTTCGGGCGCGGTCGAGCTCGCCCGGAGGGAACGACGCCGCATCGAGACCCAGTGTTGAGGCCAGTACCATCGGCACCTGCGCCGCCAGTGAGCCGGGGTTGAAGTCGCTGCCGGCCACGTATGGACGCGTCACCGCCTCCGCCTCCCGCTTGAGCGACTTGGCCGTGAGCACGAAGGCGGGGAAAAAGATCAGGCTAACGACGAACAGCATCTCGCCCTGGTGAATCTGCGCGAGCGAGCTCCACAATTCCATCGTAAAGCTGGCGAATAGTGAAAGGGCGAGGCCCAGGGCCATCAGCACACCCAGCAGCGACGTCGACTGCCGCACCGTCCGGCCGGCCAGCCGGATTGAGGCCAGCAGGCTGTACAGCCGGAACGGCTCCTTCGCCGCCAAGGTGCCCGCGACGGCGAGCGCCACGGCGAGCAGCGCCGCAACGAGCGCCGCCCACAAGTTGCCGGTGAAGTACCCGGCCACCGCGCCCACGCCGGTCGAGCTGAGCACCACGGCGAGAAGGTCCAGCTCTTTCAGGTGCTGGGAGGTGAAGTGGTCGTACAGCAGCTTCGCCAGAACGAACCCTATGAAGCAGATGATCACAGCGTTCGCCAGCGCGGCGCGGAACAGCGCCGACGGGTGCGCCGAATCGTAAACGGGAATCGCGGAGACCAAGGCGAGCACGCCGATCCAGGCCAAGGCGGGAAGCCAGCCCAGCCGCAGGGGACGGTCGCGGCGGTTGGACGGGACCAGGTTGTAGAGCCCTTCTCGCTCGATGTACCGTTCCACCTCACGAACCAAGACCATGGCTCCTGTTTCCATTCTCTGACCTCCGAATGCAAAGTAGCGGCAGGTTGCAGCCGGGCATCAATCCCGAAGGGCCAATATAGGGCAACCCGGCGCGGCCACAACCTTTTTAGAGGTGCGTGTTCCGTCCCGCGGGAGGCTACTCCCCGATTCCCCCACCGCGTGACCACTGCGCCACCGACAGGCCACGTGGCATACATCTGCCGCCGGAACGAGCCCTCGAAAAGCTGGCGCTCTGGGCGAGCGAAGCACATTATTGGCGGCGTTGGCCTGGCGGGGGATCCCCACCACCTGGCTCTGAGGGGATACTCGGCGACCTCCGCCGGTCCGGGCGTAGCGCCCCGGCGCGCCGACTCCGCCGCCAGCGTGGCATCGGCGTTTCGTTTTATTGTGCGTGTTGTACCTCCCTGCTGGGCTTCATGAACCCTCGTTCAGCCCTGGAGCAAAGCTGCGGCGATGCGTTCCCTCCTTGCGCGTGCATTCCTGCTGGGCGGAGTCGCGGCCGGCGGTCCCGTGCACCTCCACGCCTCGGGCCCGCCGGACCGGCACCACGTAATCGTGCTCCTGGACCGCAGCGCGTCCATTGTCAACCGCGGACGGCTGCCGGCATTCGAGGCGGCCCTGCGCACGGAGCTGGAGCGGCTCTGCCGGACCCCCGGGTTCCTTCCGGACGAGCCGGAGCGGGCGCTCTTCGACCCGGCTCGGGGCGACCTGCTGTCCATCCTCGCCTTCGGCTTCGATCACCGTACCGCGGTGAACTTCGACGGCTTCATCGCTTCCGCGCGGCCGTGGGGCCTGTTCCGGCAGCCGGGCGCCGCGACGGCCGTGTTCGACGGCCTCTGGGGCCGTCTCCACGGCGACGACCCCGCCGGCTTCTTCACCGAGCAGTGGTCCGGGATCTCGCTGGCGATGCCGCTCGCCCTGGCCTACCGGGGAAATGGCGGCGAGGCGGCCGCGGGGCCGGTGGGCCGCACCTTCCTGATCCTGGTCAGCGACGACGAGTTCAACGGGGGCGACCCCAACCTTGAACTCAAGGTGCTCCGGCGCGGCATGGATTCACTGCGGGGCGATTACCCCTCGGCCCCGCGCCTGATCGACGCCACCCGCCGGGTAGAAGCGACGGTCGACTCGGCACGCAGGTACTACCTGTTCAGGCCGGTGCACGAGATCGCGGTGGGGCGAGCCCCGACTGCCGTGCACCTTTCCGCGTTCGAGGCCGTCCCAAACACGTGGGCGTTCGCCATCGAGTCGGTGTGGGAGTTCGAGCACGAGAGGTTCTGGATGCGCCGCTCGCCCCGGGGGTTCCAGAGCAGGTTCCGGCTCCGCGAGATCGGAGCGGAAACCATGCACCCGCATCGCATCGAGGCAGTTCTCCTGCGCGGCGGCCGGGAGGTCGACCGTCAGGAGTTCGCGGATACGCAGCACGCGCCGGAGATCCGGCTCTCCCTGCCGGCGGCGGCCCGGCGCGACAGCCTGACGGTGCGGCTCCGCTTCTGGGTACGCTACGACGACCCGGTGTACGGGATGCACCTCCTCACCCCCGACGGCTCGGAGCTCCAGGGGAGCACCGGACTGGTGCGTACCCTCCGCGTAGAGCTGGAACCCCCCGCCAGGGTCCTGGGCCTGGTCCCGCTACCCTTGCCGGCATATCGCTTCGCGGCCCGCTTCGGCCTCTCCAGCCAGGCCGCGGCGTCGTGGGGGTACAGCCTCGTCCTTGTCGTACTGCTGATCTACGCCGCACGGATGGGGATCGCGAAAGCCAGCACGAACACAAACCCGCGTACGATGGTGTTGAAGACCTCCAGCACGCCTCCGTCCGGCCCACCGAACCCGTAAAGCCACCAGGAGACAACCCTTCATGACGACCGAATCCACGCCCTCCCCCAAGCCCGTATCCCTGCGAGTGGACTTCAACCACGCGTCGCGCGGCGTCGAGGTGGTCTACACGGAGCTGATGTCCGTCGCGAAGGAGAGCAGCATCTGGTCTCTCGTGTTCGGACGTCCACGGGCCTACCTTTTCACCTACCACCGGATCTGGGCGAAGCCGGAGCCCGTGCCCGGGCTGGCACTGCTCGACACCGCCGACCTGGTCACGCTGCAGTCCCGCCTCCCCGGCGAAAACGACCGGCGGTCCCCGGAGCTGAACAACCTGGAGATCAAGTCTCCGGACTTCGCCTTCGACATCGTTCTGGACCCCGGGGCGATCGCGGACGTGGACGGCGACGGGATCACCGAGGCCATGGTGAAGATCGGTCTGTGGATGCAGCCGACCGCGGATTCCGAGGTCGCGCACGCGGAGCGATGGGTGCACCTGGAGCTGGTGCGCGCCCGCCCCGAGCCGCTGCTCCGGATCGACATCGACAAGGCGTTCGAGGCCGGCTACGAGCACGCCCGCGAGTCCGGGGTGTTCCTCGGCACGTTGCGCGTGGAGAACGCCACCGCGGTCCGCTACGCCCAGCCGCTCAACTGCACGCTGAGGATCGAGAAGGAGGAGCCTCCGAGCGCGAGTATTGTCTCATTCGGGACGCCACGCGCCGCGGCCATCGCCAGCGCCACGTCGGTGACGATCGGCGGCGACGGCCAACTCTCCGTGCGCGGGCTAGCCCCCCGGGCGGCCGTCGAGATCCCCCTCTTCGTGGACCTCGCCCGCATTACGAATCCGGACGCCTGGGCGGAGCACCCGGTGACCATCCACGCCGTGCAGGAGGTCGGCACCCACACCGTTCCGCTGCGGTCCTCCCACGCCACTTACCGGGTTCGCCGCAACCAGCAGAAGGCCGCGCTCTCCGCGCTACTGAGCGAGGCAGGCGAGTTCCGCCCCCTGGGCTTCGGCCCAGTGAGGCTGGAGGAGAGCGTCCAGTGGAGCCCCGAGCGTGCCGGGGCGGGGCGCGTCCTGTGCTTCATGCTGCGCCTGGGGAACACCGCGGTCAGCGGATCGGGGGTGGTGCGGATCCGGGAGCTGACCTTCGACTTCGCCCCGGCGCACCCGATCCGCTGGAAGCCCGGCGGGGGCTTCCGGGTCAACAACGAGCGCGGCGGGCCGCCGGCGGAGGAGATCCGCTTTCCCAGCCGCGCCGCCTCTCACCGGGATTTCGAGGTCTCCATCCGGCACGACGACATCGAGACCCTGCCGGAGGAGTTGGCGCGAGTGACGTGCACCATCGCCTTCCTCTACCAGGAGGCGACCGACCCCGCCGGGAACGACGACTGGCAGGACTTCCGCGCCCACGTCGAGTTCCAGGTGGAGCGCGACCTGGGCGCCCACTGGCTGGCGATCGACTTCGGGACCTCGGCCGTGGTGGCGGCGAAGGGCACCGACGGCGTCGCCGGCGTGAAACTGATCGACCTGCAGGCGGAGCTCCAGTCGCTGATCGGCCCTGACAATCGCACCCCGGACCAGCTCCCTGAGTTCGGAACTCCCTTCCTGTCGTCGGCTGTGCACCTGCAGGCTTCGCAATCGCTCGATGCACCCAGCCGCGAAGAGAGCCTGGTCGTGCTGGCGCCAACCCGGCGCGCGCTGCGCAACACGCGGTTCCCCGTTCCCTACATCAAGGCGCTGGTGGGCACCGGCAACCTCCCCGATCTCACGGGCACGCTCAATGATCTCGAATACCGCCCCCAGCCGGGAGCGCCGTTCCGCAAGGCGGGCGAGTTCCCCATCACCACTCGCGAGCTGCTGCGCGAGACCTTCGCGCGCCTGCTCACCGACTACGTGGCCCCCGCGCTTCGCGACGCCAGCCCGCGCAAGGTGGTGTTCAGCGTGCCGAACAGCTTCACCCCGCGCCACGTGGAGCAGCTGCGCTCGCTGATCGCCGAGCGCTTCCCGGAGTTCAAGCGCGAGTACGTGACCTTCCTGAGCGAATCGGACGCGGTGGCCTGCTTCTACCTGGCCAACCCCGGGCGCAATCCACGCCCCCGGGCCGGGACGCAGCCCGGCGACGAGCACGTGCTCGTCTACGACATGGGGGCGGGCACGCTCGACCTCACCTACCTGCGCATCCGTTCCGACACGGCGGGGCCGCGGGAGGTGGTTATCCTGGGCCGGATGGGGCGCAGCACCGCCGGCAACTACCTGGACTACCTGCTCGCGCGCGAGATCGACGCGCGGTACCGGGAGCGGTTCAAGGTCACGATGTTCGGCGAGACGGTCGACCCGGCCGCGCTCGGGGCCCGCCACTGGCTCAAGGACGTGGTGCAGAACCAGATAAAGCCCATCCTCGACCGCGACGAGACGTTCGTCCTGCAGCAGCCGGGCGCGGACACCGGGGAGGAGGCCGGGAGCTACCTAGAAGGGGGGCCGTTGCAGATCCCGCTCGCGGAGCTGCGGCCGAGCGTGGACGAGTTCATCCGCGAGAGCACCACGGGCATCCTGAAGAACTTCTTCGCCCTCTTCCCGGCCCAGGCCGGGCAGCAGTACACCCGGGGCACGGTGCCGCTTGACACCGTGGTACTGTCGGGGCGGAGCGTGCAGCTCAAGCTCATCCGCGACGCCGTGGAGAAGGAGCTGCGTGCCTGGTCGGGGAACGACGCGCTCTCCGTCATCGACACCCTCCGCGACCAGGAGCTGAAGAGCGCCGTGGTGCAGGGCGCCATTCAGTACGCCGCACTGTACCGCCGCCAGACCCCGCGCTCGCCCGTCCGGCTGCGCAACCGCAACGTGCAGGCGCGCTACGGCGTACTGTACCGGAACCCGGCGCGGGCCGACGAGTGGGCGTTCAAGGAGCTGCTCAACCCGTCCACGGAGCCGGTCCACGCCGAGCCCGTGACGCAGCACGGGATGGTGGTCCACCAGTACGACACCGACCAGCACGACGCCGACCCGAACGACGACGCGCCGAACGTGGTAAACCTCAGCCAGACGTCCGTGGCGCAATTCGTCCAGAGCTACGCGGCCGACACGGCCGGCGACGCGAACGCGGGGCGCTGGGAGTACATCACGCGGATGGCCGAGTTTCCGACCGAGCAGGCGTGGAGCGCGGACCACCGCGACGCGGTACCCGTGCGGATCACCGTGGACGAGAACAACCAGATGGAATTCCGGCTGGGCAACCAGATCGACGACCCGGTGGCGCCGCTCCGCGTGAACCTCAACGAAAGCCGCACCTTCCGCGGGGCGATGTGGCCCTTCCTCCCCGGGGAGGACAGGTGAAGGGGACCGCCGGGCGCATCACGGCCACCGTGCCGTGGCGCCGGAGGCGGGAGCGCACGGGGGCAGGGCTGCGCCGGGCAGCCACCGGCGCCGTCCTCGTGGCGCTGGCGAGCGTGTCTCACCCGGGGAGCGCGGCGGCGCAACGGGTGGAGGTGGACTGGGCCCAGTCCCCCAGCGGGCAGGTGATCCTGAACGCAACCCTCCTGGAGTCGGGGAAGCCACCCCAGGTGGCGGCCCTCCGCATCGAACGCTACCCTGGGAGGTTGCCCTCTGGCACGGGCCTGCATCCAGAAGGCGGACGGTTCTACGCGTCGGACGCATCGGCCGGCCTCCGCCGCATCCTCGCTCGAGGTGCGGACCGAGTGCTCGCCCAGTTCGCCAAGGAGGCCGGAGCCGACCCTACCCGAAGACTCAACGAGCCCGTCGGCGTGCATACGCCGTACCCCCTCACGCGGGCGGAGTGGGACAGCGTGCTGGGCTACCTTCTCCAGAATCGCCGGACCATCGGCCCGGGAGTCGAGGTGCGGGAAGTTCCCGCACTCGTGCGGAACTTCGCCGGCAACCGGTTCGAACGCCTGTTCTCCTCCAACACCGACTCGCTGCTTCCGCGCGACTCGGTCCTGGCCGCCAACGGCAGGCGCGAGATCGCGGTCACCTTCGATTCCCTGCCAGTGAGCGGGGATACGAGCTCGACCCGGCACATCACGTTGCGGAACTACGGAGCACGGATCGCCTCCGTGACCCTGCGCATCGAACCCCAAGGGCAGTCGGACTACCGCTGGAAGGGCGACAGCACGTTCATCCTCTCTCCGGGAGACACTGCCGGGGCCGACGTGGTTTTCACCCCCTCGCGGAAGGGCCCCCGCGAAGCATGGGTGCGTGTCGTCCCCGACTCGCGGGGCGCGCTAACGGCCAGGATGACCGGCTTCGGACGTTCGCGGCCCATCCCGGAGTTGCTGTGGACTGTGCTGAAGGCACTCGGGTGGCTCGTTCTGACCGTTGTCGCCCTGGCCGCGCTGCTGCGAACCAAAACCGGTCGTCGGCTTCGCGACCGGGGCCGGCCGCGACAACCCGTCCTCCAAGAGATCCCTTCCCAGAAAATACCGGCCCTGAAGATCCCGCCCCGGGAGATCCCGCCGTCGGCGACCCCGCCCCAAGAGAGCCAGCCTCCGAAGACCCCGCCTCAAGAGAGCTCGCCTCAGGAGACCCCGCCCCAGGAAATCCCGCCCGAGGAAGCCCGGGCGAGGGAGGCCACCGATCGGATCGGAGGCCTCCTCCCCCTGCTGGAGGAAGTCAACCGGGACCTCGAAGCCACCCGCACCCTCCGGGCGGACTACCGTGCCCTCGTCGCCGGGCTGACCCGCCTGTTTCCCGGCATCCCCGAGGAACCCGCCGAGATGCGCAACGAACGGCTCCTGGCCCACGTCGAGGCGACGATAGCGGCCAGGGGACGGCCCGCGGAGGTGCTGCGGCGGGCCTTCCCGGAGGTCGAGGGCGACCTGGCCGAAGGAATCCTGACCCACGTGCGCGAGCTCGGCCGGCGCGAGGAGGCCGGGACCGCGCGGATCACCGAGCTTGAGAACGATCTGGCGGAACGCGACCGGAGCCTGACCGACCTCACGGCGCGGCACAAGAATCTGGAGGAGACGCTGAGGGTGCGCGAGGCCTCCCTCAGGACTCAGGAGGAAGCGAGCCGTACGTTCGAGGAGGACCTCCAGACCACCCGGGCCAGCCTGGCGGCCGCCCAGAGAGCACTGGCTGAAGTCGAATCGCAGTTGGCGGACCTCTCCACCCGGTATACCGAGGCCGAAACGAAGCGCGCGGGCTTCGCGCGACTGCTCCAGCTCCCGGAGGCCGCATCGTATGCCGAGCTGCAGGACAGGCTCACCCGGCTCACGCCCACGCTCCGGCCAGCGTACCTCCTCAGCTTCGTGCAGCTGCTGACGGACCTGGAGCGGCTCTTCACCACCGTCTGCAACCAGGCTCGCGACGAGCCGCTCCGGCTGGCGGCCCAAGGCATCCTGAGGGGGGAGCGCGGGAATGGCGGCCTGCGTGCGCTGCGCAACGACCTGGAAGATCCCGACAGGCTCCTGGGGATGCTCCAGTTGCAGAACCCTTCCGACCTCTGGGACCTTCCGTGGCGGCGGTTCCAGGAAAAGATCGTGGCCGGCGGCTTCATACAGATCCTGAACAATATCGCCCGGTTGGGGCTGTACGCGGGGATCCGTCATCCGTACGTGGACGTAGCACAGGTGCTGGAGAACAGCGGGGTGGACCCTCGGCTGCTGGACCGTGCGTACGGAATGGTGGCGCTGCGGCTGGAGTCGGACTACAGGATGGTGCTGCGGACGCCGAGCCTGTTCCACGACCAGTTCCACAGCGGAACGCATGTGCGAGCGGACTACACCGTCATCGAGCGCATCCTCCCCTTCGTCGCGAACCCGATCGGGCGGCTGGGCTCCGGGGTCATCTACGACCTGGAGTCGGTCGGCTACTCCGTCGACGGCGTGGAGGTCAAGCTGCCATCGGTGATGGCCAGGTGATCTCGTGTATTGCCCACGGGGTCTGGCATCCGTTTACGATCTGCGGATTCTCACCGCTGATAACACAATCCTTTCAAGGATGACATTTCCGAGATGGTCCCCCCCCCCGCGCACGTTGGGACGAGACTGCAACAGCAACGAGTGCGGAGCATCGGAGAAACGGCGTCAGGGGGGAGAACAGCAAATACGCCGTTCTCCCCCCTAACTCCCTTCCCTCCGATGCTCCGCGTTCATCCCAGCTGAGCTCGCTTGAGGGAAATGACGGGGCCTGCCGCGGGCGATGGGCGGACGGCGATGCGACGAAGCCCGCGGAATCGCTGACGCGCGGGCTTCGGCTCAATTGCCCGCAGCCGCGAGTGCAGTCACACCTCCTTGATGTCCGTGATCAGCTGCTGCAGCGAGCCCTTGGCGTCGCCGAAGAGCATCGACGTGCGGGGGTGGTAGAACAGCTCGTTCTCCACCCCGCTGTAGCCCGCCGCCATGCTGCGCTTGAGGACGACCACGCTCTGCGCCTGGTCCACGTTCAGGATCGGCATCCCGAAGATCGGGCTCCCCGGGTCCGTCTTCGCCGCGGGATTGACGACGTCGTTGGCGCCGATGACGAGGACGACATCAGCCTGCTCGAACTGGTCGTTGATCTCCTCCAGGTCGTACAGGCGGTCGTAGGGGACGTTGGCCTCGGCCAGGAGCACGTTCATGTGCCCCGGCATCCGCCCCGCCACGGGGTGGATGGCGTACTTGAACTCGCCGCCGCGCTTCTCCACGAGCGACGCCAGCTCGCGCACCTGGTGCTGGCACTGCGCCACCGCCATCCCGTAGCCGGGCACCACGATCACCTGGCGCGCGTACGCCAGCTGCACCGCCACGTCCTCGGCGGTCACGCTGCGCACCGTGCGGTCGCCGATCTCGGCCGCGGCCGCCCCCGTGGGCGCGGCGCCGAACGCGCCGAACAGCACGTTCCCGAAGCTGCGGTTCATCGCCTTGCTCATCAGCACCGACAGCAGGAACCCGCTCGCCCCGTCCAGCGCGCCGCAGACGATCAGCACCGTGTTCCCGATCGCGAACCCCGTCGCCGATGCGGCGAGCCCCGCGTACGAGTTCAGCAGCGAGACGACGACGGGCATGTCGGCCCCGCCGATCGGCAGCACCATCAGCACGCCGATCATCAGGCTCATCACCACCATCGCGTAGAACAGCGTTGGGTGATCGGGGCTTACGACCAGGTAGGCGAAGATGCCGAAGGTGGCGGCGAAGAGGGTGAGGTTCATCGCGTTCTGGCCGCGCCAGGTGACCGGGGTGCCGGTGATGAACCCCTGCAGCTTGCCGAACGCCATGAAGCTGCCGGTGATGGTGAGCGCGCCGAACAGCACCTCGAACCCCAGCGCCGCCATGGTGGCGTGGGGCGGCCCGCCCCGGTGCAGCTGGTACTCGGCCACGCCCACCAGGGTGGCCGCCAGCGCGCCGAACATGTGGCTCACCGCGATCCGCTGCGGCATGGCCGTCATCGGCACGAACATCCCCAGCGGGTAGCCGATCGCCGTGCCCAGCAGCAGCCCGCCGATGATCCACTCGAAGCGGACGATGTCCTTGTGCAGCAGCGTGCCAATGATGGCCAGCAGCATCCCCACAGCCGCCAGCTGCATCCCGCGCTGCGCCCGCGCCGGCTTGGTGAGCGAGTACAGGCCCAGGATAAAGAGGACCCCGGCCGCCAGGTAGGTGAGCTGGATCCCCGTCTCGCGCCAGTCGAGCGCGTTGGCCGGCGCGGTGTGCTCGGGAAGCTGCAGCAGGATGGCGAGCATCACCGTGCCTCCTGCTTCGGCCCCGCGCCGTTGCCGCCGGGGAGCGCCTTCGTGTCGTCTCCGCCGCCGCCCGCGCCGCCGGGGAGGCGCTGCTTGAACATCTTCAGCATGCGGTCGGTGATCAGGAACCCGCCCACCACGTTGATGGTGGCCGCGGTGACCGCGATGAAGCCCAGCAGCGTGGCCAGGGTGCCGCGGTCCGAGCCCGCCAGCACCAGCGAGCCCACCAGCGAGATCCCGCTGATGGCGTTGGTGGCCGACATCAGCGGCGTGTGCAGCAGCGGGGGGACGCGGGTGATCACGAAGTACCCGACGAACCCGGCGAGCACGAACACGAACAGCAGGGTGATGGTCATGGCGGGAACCGATGTGCCGTTGGGGGTGGGACTGCCGAACCGCGCGCTTCCCTGCTCTTCTCTCGGGCCCTGCCGGCCGGGGCCGCGGCTACCGGTCGGACAGCCCCAGCCTGCGCTTCAGCTCGGCGACGATCAGGTTGTCCTCGAAGAGCGAGACCTCGCCGCTCTCGATCTCGTGCCGCCGCCGCTTGATCTCGGCGAAGGTGGGGTCGTCGTCCAGCCGCGGGTCGTGCGGCTCGCCGGCCACGCCCACGCCGGCCGGCGGCGCGGGGGCGGCGCCCTGCACCTCGGCCAGCCACGCCTCCACCAGCTCGGCGGCGGGGCCGTACCACGCCTGTGTGTCGGGGTCGCGCGGGGCCACGCTGGCCAGCAGCGCCCGCGCCAGCCGCGCCCGTGACCCCTCGGCCAGCGACAGCGCCGCCTTCTCCACCAGGTTGATGTCGTCGCTCACGGGTCCTCGCGATCAGTGCCGCCAAACCTGGCGTGGAGCTTCTTCATTACGGTTTCGTGGTCGATCAGCATCGCCTCGCCACGATCGACTGCTTCGCAGCGGCGCCGAACCTCGTCCATCCATGCCGCTTCAGTCCGAACGTCGATCCAGCGTCCGCCATCCTCCTCACCATCGAACGAGTCCATCAATGCCTCGACCAGGCGGGAGCGTTGGGAAGCCGGAAGCTGCAGCGCGGCGGCTTGAACGTCGACGTAGCCCATGGGAGCGCCTTTTACTTCTCGTCCCCGGGGACGGGGCGATGTGCGATCGCGGGCGGACGGGTGACGATCCGGAAGGGGCCGTATTCACCGCTCAGCACACGCCGGTTGCAGTCATCGATCAGCGCGTCGATGTCGCCACCGAATTCAGCCAGCATCTTCTGCCGGATCTGGTGCAATTCCTCAACGATGGGATCGTTTCGCATTGGTCAGGCTCGCTAGAAGTTCCTCAGGCGTGCAGGCGATCGGTGGTTGATACCCCTCTGACAGACAGAGTGCTTCTACACGGGTGCGGATCGCGGGATTCGCGATGTGCTTCAGGTTCCACGTCACGATGTAGGCCAGCCTGTTGACTGCGGCAACGGCGATGTGCTCGGCATCGAGTCGTGCCTTTGCCGGCAGCGTTCCCCGCGTCAGAAATTGCGCCGCAAGCGCCTTTGCATCGGGCGTAACGGGAAGAAGCGCCAGATCGGCCAGCATCTCCAGGCGTCGTACGGCAGTGCGATGGTCCCCGCGTACGATCTCGCCGACCGCCACCGTCGATGTGAACAGATCCCAGTAGCCGCGCTGAACCCACCAGGAGCGCGTGGACTTCTGATGGGCGCGCGTGATTACATCGCCACTCGGCGTTGCGGCCAGGTAGCTGATCACGCTCGTCTCGACGTACACCGTCGGGCGGGCATCCGTCTCCTGCGGGCTCGTGCCGCTCACACCGTGGCCGGCTTCTGCAGCATGCCGCGGACGCGGTCGTTGCGGATCTCGCCGCCGTGGGTGACGCACGAGCCCTTGAAGATCTCGTCGTCGAAGTCGGTGGCGAACGCGCCGTCCTTCACGAACTCGGTGATCATCGCGGCCACGGTGCGCGCGTACATCTGGCTGGCGTGCACGGGCATCTCGGCGGGAAGGTTCAGCGGGCCGAAGATGCGCACGCCGCCCTCCTCCACCGTGCCGCCGCGCCGGGTGAGCGCGCAGTTTCCCCCGTTGGGCGCGGCCAGGTCCACGATCACCGAGCCGGGCTGCATGGCGCGCACGGCATCCTCCGACACCAGGAGCGGCGCCGCCATCCCGGGGACCAGGGCCGTGGTGATCACCACGTCGCTGTCGCCCACGTGCGGCACAAGCAGCTCCACCTGCCGGCGCTGGCGCTCCTCGTCGAGCGCGGCGGCGTATCCGCCCTGGCCCTCGGCGCCGGCGGTGTCCAGCTCCAGCTTCACGAACTTCGCGCCCACCGACTCCACCTGCTCGGCCGCGGCGGCGCGCACGTCGTAGGCGGTCACCACGGCGCCCAGGCGGCGCGCGGTGGCGATGGCCTGCAGCCCGGCCACGCCCGCGCCCAGCACGAAGACCTTCGCGGGGCGAACGGTGCCCGCGGCGGTGGTGAGGAGCGGGAAGAACTTCGGCAGCGCGTCGGCCGCCAGCAGCACGGCCTTGTAGCCCGAGATGGTGGCCATGGCGCTGAGCGCGTCCATCTTCTGGGCGCGGGTGGTGCGCGGCACCAGTTCCATGGCCAGGGAGGTGACGCCGGTCTCGGCCAGCCGCGCGGCGCCAGCGGGGTCGTCGAGCGGGCGGAGGAAGCCGATCAGCACGTGGTCGGCGGCGAGCAGCTCCAGCTCGTCGGCCGGGGGCGGCTGCACGCGGGCGATCACCCGCGCGCCGTACACCTCCGTGCGCCCGCCGATGCGCGCGCCGGCCTTCTCGAAGTCGGCGTCGGACACGAACGCGCCCTCGCCGGCGCCATGCTCCACCACCACCTCGATCCCCGCCTTCACCAGCTTCTGCACGGTCTCGGGGACGAGCGCAACGCGCCGCTCCAGGGGCGCGGATTCTTTCGGAACACCGACGCTGACGGGCATGCGGGGGGTTCGGGGCTCGGGTGGGTTTCGGACGTTTTCCTGAATGTACGGGTTGGGGTGCGGGGGGGAAAAGGTTTTGTTTGAACTTCCAGGGGATGGGGAACAGGGAACAGGGAACAGGGAACAGCCCGCGGGGCTCGCGTGGCTTGTCAGGAATCGGTGACGGCGCTTGACGGCGGAGGGCGGGGGCGATGAATTGATCGGCTCGCGGGGACATCCATCTCACTCCAGCTCGTTCCTCATCCAGATGATTTCGAAGCATGGCGGGCGCGGTGCGCGCGCGCACGGAGGCTCGTGAGCACGGCGGAATACCTGTCGGTCCTGGTCTCCATCGTGATCGGCCTGGGGATCTCGCACCTGCTGTCGGGCGTGGGGAACCTGCTGGTGGACCGGCTGCGCGTGCGCTTCTGGTGGGTGTGGGGGATCTCGGTGCTGATGGTGTTCCTGGCGCACGTGCAGTTCTGGTGGGGCACGTTCAGCGTGGGGCGCGCGGTGTCGTCCAACTTCTTCGCGTTCCTCTTCTTCCTGCTCACCCCCATCGCGCTGTACCTGAGTGCCGTGGTGCTCCTGCCGGATTTCGAGGGCGAGGGCGAGATCGACCTGCGGGCGCACTTCCTGGCCAACCACCGCTGGTTCTTCGGCTTCGTGGCGCTGGTGCCGGTGCTGAACGCCATCCGCTCGGTGGTGATCTCGGGCGACCCGCCGTTCAACATGGACCGGTTGTTCGAGTCCACGTTCTTCGTGATCCAGGTCATCGGCGCGGTCACGGCCCGGCCCGCGGTGCAGAAGGGGATCGCGGTGATCAACCTCTCGCTCTTCGTCGCCATGGTCGTGCTCACCAGCCTCACGCCGGGGTGACCGCGCGGGCGGCTCCTTGCTTCACCATCAATCGACGACGACGGATGAGCGACACGGCCGCGACGGCCCCAACGGACGAGACCGGGCGCATCGCCGACCAGCTGCGGCGGGTGTGGGAGGGCGATCCGTGGTACGGATCCAACGTGGTGGACGTGCTGCGCGGGATCACGCCGCAGCAGGCGGCGCACCGGCCCATCCCGCAGGCGCACACCATCTGGGAGATCGCGCTGCACATGACCTCGTGGAACCGCGAGGTGCTGCGGCGGCTGAAGACCGGCGTGGCCCGCGACCCCCAGGACGGCGACTGGCCGCGGCAGCCCGATCCCACGCGCGAGAACTGGCGGTGGGCCACCGAGATGCTCGAGGCGTCGCTCTCCGCGCTGATCGCCGAGGTGGAGCGCTTCCCCGCCGCGCGGCTGGGCGAGGTGGTGGGCGAGGCGCGCGACCGGCCGCTGGGCTCGGGCGTGAGCTATTACGTGCTGCTGCACGGCATCGTGCAGCACAACGTGGCACACACCGCGCAGATGTCGCTGCTGAAGAAGGCCGTCCACGGCTGACCCCGCCGCCGGGGCTGGAATCCAACCGCTGGGGCGCTTCGCGCGAGGCCACGGAGAGCACGGAGGGCACGGAGAACTTCATCGCATTTCCTCCGACGCCTCCGCGCTGCATGTTGGAGGGAAGGTCAGGATCGCCACCGTACACCGTGATCGGGGAGCCCATGCCTCGCAACCGCATCCATCGCGACATCACCGAGACGTTCGGCGACACGCCGCTGATCCAGCTGAACCGCGTGGCCGAGGGGCTGGGCGCCCGCGTGGTGGTCAAGCACGAGGGCTTCAACCCGTTCAACTCGGTGAAGGACCGCATCGGCGCCGCCATGGTGGACGATGCGATCCGGAGTGGACGGCTGCGGCCGGGGATGACCATCGTCGAGCCCACCAGCGGCAACACGGGGATCGGCGTGGCGTACGCCGCGGCCGCGCGGGGGTACCGCTGCATCTTCACCATGCCCGAGACGATGACCATGGAGCGCCGCAACCTGCTGCGCGCGCTGGGGGCGAAGGTGGTCCTCACCGAGGGGCCCAGGGGGATGAAGGCGGCCATCGCCCGCGCCGAGGAGATCCTGTCGAAGCTCGGCGACCGCGGGTGGATGCCGCGGCAGTTCGACAACCCGGCCAACCCCGACGTGCACTATCGGACGACGGGGCCGGAGATCTGGGAGGATACGAACGGCGAGGTGGACATCTTCGTGGCCGGCGTGGGGACGGGCGGGACGATCACCGGAGCGGGGCGCTACCTGAAGGAGAAGAAGCCCGGCATCCGCGTGGTGGCCGTGGAGCCGGCGGAGAGCCCGGTGCTCTCGGGCGGCGAGCCGGCGCCGCACAAGCAGGCGGGGATCGGCGCCGGCTTCATCCCCGGCAACCTGGACCGGGGCGTGTACGACGAGGTGATCCAGGTGACCAACGACGACGCCATCGCCACCGCGCGGCGGCTGGCGCGCGAGGAGGCGATCTTCGCCGGCATCTCCAGCGGCTCCATCACCTGGGCGGCGCTGCGGCTGGCCGGGCGGCCGGAGAACGCGGGGAAGCTGATCGTCTCCATCATCTGCGACTTCGGCGAGCGCTACCTTTCCAACCCCGTCTACGCCGAGCTGCCGGACGCCGATTGGAGCGACGTGGAAGACGCGCTCGAACAGCCCCAGCCAGCCCCGGCGTAACCCTCTTCCGGACGCCCTCGCACACGTCCGGCTCAGCTTTTTTCAACGCGGAGGGAGCAGAGGGAGCAGAGGGAGCAGAAGTTTTTTCCTCCGTTCCCCCTGCTCCCTCCGCGTTCACCCCGCAGTTGCAGTGGCGGTGTTTGATTTGAAGAGCGACATCGTGGGCGCCTACCAGCGCGCGCTGGCCATCATCCGCTGGATCTCGCCCGCCAAGGCCTCATGGGTCGTCCGGCAGTGGCCCGCGCTCCAGATCCTCCCACTGCGCCCCTGCGCGCCCACCCGCCCTGCGCGGACGTGACGAGCGGCCCGGGGCACCGGGCCCGGGCCGCTCATCGGCCAGCTCGGCTTCACAGAATGGGCTACACGCACTGGATGGTGGTGCACCCCTTGGTGGCGCATCCGTTTCCGCAGGTGCCGCCGTACTGGCAGGTGCCCACGAACGCGTCGCAGGTGCCCACCTGGCTCCAGTGGCCCTGCACCGTCCCGCGTGACTTCAGCGCGGCCGAGCTGGTGTCGAAGCTCTCCACCGCCAGTGTGTCGAGGTTCAGCTGTACCTTGCGCATCGGCGTCTCTCCTGCGTTCGGGAACGAGGGATGGCCGCGCATCGGCCGCGCGGCGCAAATCGTCTGCAAACGTTACCCACCGTGCTCCGTCTCCGCAACCAGCGCCTCGGGGGTGTCGGCCTCGGCGCGGGTCTCGGAGCGCAGGTGCAGGCGCATCCGTTCGCTGTCGAGCTCGCCGCACCAGCGGGCCACCACCAGGGTGGCCACGCCGTTCCCCACCGTGTTGGTGAGCGCCCGCGCCTCGCTCATGAAGCGGTCGATCCCCAGGATCAGCGCCAGCCCGGCCACGGGAACGCTCCCCACGGCCGAGAGGGTGGCCGCCAGGACGATGAAGCCGCTCCCGGTGACCCCCGCCGCGCCCTTGGACGTCAGCAAGAGCACGGTCAGCAGGGTGAGCTGGTGGCCCAGGGTGAGCGGCGTGTCGGTGGCCTGCGCGATGAACACGGCGGCCATGGTCAGGTAGATGGCGGTGCCGTCCAGGTTGAACGAGTACCCGGTGGGGATCACCAGGCCCACCACCGACTTGGCGGCGCCCAGGTTCTCGAGCTTGGCCATCATCCGCGGCAGCACGGCCTCGCTGCTCGAGGTGCCCAGCACGATCAGCAGCTCTTCCTTGATGTACCGCACGAAGCGGAAGATGCTGAACCCGTGCACCCTGGCGATCACCCCCAGCACGCCGAACACGAAGATCAGGCAGGTGGCGTAGAACGCCGCCATCAACCCGGCGAGCGAGGCCAGGGTGCCGATGCCGAACTTGCCGATGGTGAAGGCCATGGCGCCGAACGCCCCGATCGGCGCCACGCGCATGATCATCCCCACCATCACGAACAGCACGCCGGAAAAACGGTCCACCAGGTCGTAGACGAGCCGCCCCCGCTCGCCCAGCCGGTGCAGCGCGAAGCCGAACAGGACCGCCACCAGCAGCACCTGCAGGATCTCGCCCTCGGCGAAGGCGCCCACCACGCTGTTGGGGATCACGTGCAGCAGGAAGTCGGCGGCGCCCTGCATCTGCCCGGGCCTGGTGTAGCTCGCCACCGCGCCGGCGTCCAGCGTCCTGGCATCCACGTGCATCCCGCCGCCGGGGCGCACCAGGTTCACCACCAGCAGGCCGACCACCAG
>DASSJS010000023.1:0-23424 GCA_035691085.1 Longimicrobium sp. | reverse complement strand
GTTGCTTGAGCGCCCGCGTGAACGAACGGCGCAACTGGCTGGGATGATTAGCGTTAACCCCTTAAGTTAACGCCTATGGGGCCGGGGGGAGGGGGGAGGGGGCCGCCGGCGGCATGCGCCACATCCTTCCAGACACGGTCGATACAACACGCCAAACCCATGGAACGCAAAGAGATCGCATACGGCGGCGAGTGGACGGCACAGCTGATGAACGACGGCGCGCTCGCCGCGACGATGACGCTGGAGCCGGGGAAGAGCGAAGGCGGCCCCAACAACCGCCACCCCGCGAACGACCAGTGGGTGCTCGTCCACGCCGGCAGCGGCGTCGCCATCGTGGACGGGACGGAGCACGCGCTCACGCCCGGCACCCTGCTCCGCATCGACCGGGGCGAGGCCCACGAGATCCGCAACACGGGGAGCGAACCGCTGCACACGCTCAGCTTCTACGTCCCGCCCCTCCGCGCCGCATCGGAGTGAGAACGCCGATCGCCCGCCCCGGCATCATGCCAGGGCGGGCGATTCGTTTATCCAAACGAGACAGGGACAGCCCCGCCGCGACGCCCCGCAGGCTGTTCCCTGTTCCCTGTTCCCTGGCCCGTCAAGCTCCCCGGAACGTATCACACTGCTTCATGTCGCCGCTCTGCAGGCCGCGGCTGAACCATTCCACGCGCTGCGCCGAGCTGCCGTGGGTGAACGATTCCGGGCGCACGCGTCCCTCCGCCTGTTCCTGCAGCTTGTCGTCGCCGATGGCGGTGGCGGCGTTCAGGGCCGTCTGCACGTCGCCCTGGTCGATCTCGATCTCGCCGCGCTGGCGGGCCTGGTTGGCCCACACCCCGGCCAGGCAGTCGGCCTGCAGCTCCAGGCGCACGGAGTAGGCGTTCGCCTCTTCCTTGCTGCTGGCCGCCTGCTCGGCGCGCTGCACCTGCTCGCTCACGCCGGTCAGGTTCTGCACGTGGTGCCCCACCTCGTGGGCCAGCACGTAGGCCTTGGCGAAGTCGCCCGGGGCGTTGAAGCGCTGCTCCAGCTCGCGGTAGAAGCTCAGGTCGATGTAGACCCTGGAGTCACGCGGGCAGTAGAACGGGCCCATGGCGCTCTGGCCGAATCCGCACGCCGTGGAGGTGCTGCCGTCGAACAGCACCAGCCTGGGCGGCTCGTACTGCTGCCCCATCTGCTGGAAGATGCTGGTCCAGGTCTTTTCAGTGCTGGCCAGCACCGAGCTGGCGAAGCGCCCCTCGGCGTCGTCGGCCGGCACCTGGCGCGAGGGAGGGCTGGCGCCGGGGACGGTCGTCCCGCCGCCGTTTCCACCCCCGCTGGGGTCGCCGCCCAGCAGCATGTAGAGAAGCCCCAGCACCAGCGCACCCAGCCCGCCGCCGCCCAGCGCGAGCCCCCCCATCCCGCGGCGGTCCTCCACATTGCTGCTTGGTCCCGTATTGATGCGCATCGGCGTTCCTTTCGCTGGTCCGGATCGTCAGGCGCGGCCCATGCTGCCCGCGGCGCCCATCGCCTTCGCAAGCCCTTTGCCACCCCCGAAGATGCGCCCGTAAGGCTTGCAGTCGCGGGGCTGGGATGGTATTCGGGGTGTACGAATTGGCGTCGGCGCATCCGCGGCTGGCCCTCACCCTGCGCTTCGCGCTGTCCCTCTCCCAAAACAGCCTGGGAGAGGGACCTGGGCTCGCTTCGCTCGCGGCTACGTCGAACGCATGGAGCAGTGACGGCCATCGGGGGCTAGCCCCGACCGGCCCGTTGGGTGCCTTCGCACGCAGTGACATCTGTATTCTGGAGACAAAGACGGTGGATTCGAGGTTCTGGCTGGAGATGCTGGGCTACCTGGCGAGCGTGCTGGTGGCCGTTTCGCTGATGATGAGCCGCATCCTGCGGCTGCGCGTGATCAACCTGGTGGGCTCGCTGGCGTTCGCCATCTACGGCGCGCTGATCGGCGCGTACCCGGTGGCGGCGGTCAACGCGTTCATCTGCGTGATCAACGTGTGGTACCTGTCCAGGATGCTGCGGGCGAAGGAGTACTTCCGCATCCTGGAGGTGGAGCCCGGCTCGCAGTACGTGCGCTACTTCCTGGACTTCCACGCCGATGACATCCGCCGCTTCGAGCCCGAGTTCACGCACCCGCCGCAGCCCGGCGAGCTCACCTTCCTGGTGCTGCGCGACCTGATGCCCGCCGGCCTGTTCGTGGGCCAGGTGCGCGAGGACGGGTGCCTGTGGGTGCGGCTGGACTACGTGATCCCCAGCTTCCGCGACTTCAAGGTGGGGCGCTACGTATACGGAGAAAGCCGCGACTTCTTCCGCCAGCGCGGCATCCGCACCATCGCCACCGCGCCCGGCGCGCCCGAGCAGGCGCAGTACCTCCGCCGCATGGGCTTCGTCCCCGACGCGAAGGACCCCGGCGCCGTCTACCGCCTGGACGTGGGGTGACCACGCCTTGGCAGTTGAGGTCCGCTAAGGCGGACTGCGTGCCGTTGTAGCGGCGAGTTCACTCGCATATTCTCACGAATTCGTCCGTTCGACGCTCCTCGCGCTGCCGCTGATGCCGAACCCCGTTCTCACCTTCGACACCACGCACCACGCGCTCTGGGCCGAGGAGGTGGCGCGCGAACGCGAGATCCCCGCGGAAGTGGTTCCCGCGCCCCCTGCCGCGCACGCGCGCTGCAACCTGGCGCTGGAAACCCTCCCCGGGGATCTCGATCGGCTTCGCACTGCCCTGGGCGAAGAGGGCGTGCCGTTCTCGGTCTACAGCGGCACCTCGACCGGCTGAACAGGTGCGCCAGTGCGCCAGTGCGTGAGTGCGTGAGTGCGTGAGGGCGCCAGTGCGTTGGGGCTTCGCCGCGGGAGATGCCCTGTCGCGCCGGAGACGCCCCGGGGAGCCTCACGCAGTTGGTGAGGCTTCTCGTAGTTGTTGCCGTGGCTTCAGCCGCCGGGCTGCGAAGCCGCCGGAGCGCCCCTTCACCCGCCCCGGCACCCAGCCTCGAACGCACTCACGCACCTGTTCCCCGCGCACTCGCGCACCTGTTCCGCCCTTCCTACAACTCGAACTTCCTCCGGCCCACCATCTTCCGCGCCCGTTCGCGCGCCGGCGAGGTGCGGGCCGGCTGGGGCTCTCCGTCCTCCTCCCCGTCGCCGATGTTGCGGCCCAGCGTGCGCGCGGCGCGCACCACGATGCGGCCGCCCGACTGCAGGCGCTCCTCGGGGAGGAAGAGCAGCGCCAGGCCGGCGCCCAGCGCCGCGCCAAACACAAGGCCGCTGAGCAGGTTCAGCCGGCGCGTGGAATCGTCGTAGTGCATGTCCGTCTCAAGAACAGATGGTGATTCCCGGGGTACCGGGATCGTGGGCAACGCGCGTGCCGCGTGAAGGCACAGGCGCGTGGGGTTTGCGTGCAGCGGGCCGCTTGCGGCGCCGTTGCACGGCGCGGTATATATGAACCCCTGAAACCGCCGCGCGCCACCTTCCCCGCTTCTTGCGTGGGGAGCGCGGCGGCAACTTTACGGAGGCATCGCGGAACATGGCCGACTCCAGCAAGACGGTCCTCCTCGTTGAAGACAACGAGGACAACCGGACCGTCTACCGCACCATCCTGGAGCACTTCGGATACAAGGTCACCGAGGCGCGCAACGGCGAGGACGGCGTACGCATGGCCCGCGAGGACCATCCGGACCTGATCCTCATGGACATCTCCATCCCGCTCATCGACGGGTGGGAGGCAACGCGGATCCTGAAGAACGACGCGGGAACCAGCGACATCCCCATCATCGCCCTCACCGCGCACGCCCTGGCCACCGACCGGGCCAAGGCGCAGGAGGTGGGGTGCGACGGCTACCTGGCCAAGCCCTGCGAGCCCCGGCGCGTGGTGGCCGAGGTGGAGCGTTTCATCGGCGCGGGCCGGGAGGCCAACGCTTGAGCGATGCGGGGAACGGCGCGGCCGGCAAGGTCCGCGTCCTGGTGGTGGATGACCTTCCCGACAACGTGGAGATCCTGCGCGCCCGCCTCGAGTCGCGCGGGTACCAGGTGGCCACCGCCTCCAACGGCGAGGAGGCGCTGGCCGTCGTGCATTCCGACCCGCCGCAGCTGATCCTCTGCGACGTGATGATGCCGGGGATCGACGGGTACGAGGTGTCGCGCCGCATCAAGCAGGACGACAAGCTCCCCTTCATCCCCATCATCCTGGTCACCGCGCTGGGCGAGACCGAGCACATCGTGCAGGGCCTCAACACCGGCGCCGACGACTACATCGCCAAGCCGTACCACTTCAACGAGCTGGAGGCGCGGGTGCGGGCCATGCTCCGCATCAAGCGCCTGCAGGACGAGCTCGACCAGAAGAACCGCGAGCTGGAGATCGCCAACAAGCGCCTCCGCAAGCTCAGCATCACCGACGGCCTGACCGAGCTGTTCAACCACCGGCACGTGCACGAGCTGCTGCGCGACGAGTTCGAGCGCAGCCGGCGCAGCGGCGAGCCGCTGGGCGTGGCGATGATCGACCTGGACCGCTTCAAGGCGATCAACGACACCTACGGCCACCCCACCGGCGACGTGGTGCTGTACGAGACCGCCCGCATCCTGCGCGAGACCGCGCGCGAGATCGACATGGTGGGGCGCTACGGCGGCGAGGAGTTCATCGCCATCCTCCCCAACACCACCGAGGAGGAGGCCGCCAGGTTCGCCGAGCGCGTGCGGACCGCGGTGGAGGAGCACGTCTACCGCGACGAGGCCACCGAGATCCGCATGACCTGCTCGTCGGGCGTCGCGTCGTTCCCCATGGAAAACGTGGACACCCCCGAGGCGCTGCTGAAGGAAGCCGACGAGGCGCTGTACGTGGCCAAGGAGTCCGGCCGCAACCGCGTGATTCGCGCCACCCAGAAGCCCACCAGCCCCGACTGACGGTGACCCCCACCGATCCTACCCCGGAGCTTGCCGCCCGCGCGGCCGAGCTCCGGGAATCCCTCGAACGCGCCAGCCACGAATACTACGTGCTCGACATGCCGACGCTGTCGGACTTCGAGTACGACAAGCTGTTCCGCGAGCTGAAGGTGCTCGAGGAGGAGCACCCCGAGCTGCGCACCCCCGATTCTCCCACGCAGCGCGTGGGCGCCGAGCCCGCCTCCAGGCTGGAGAAGACGGAGCACCTGGCGCCCATGCTCTCGCTGGACAACGCGTTCAGCCCTGAAGAGCTGGAGGCGTGGGAAACGCGCAACGCCCGCATCGCCGACGAGGTTCGCGCCGCCGGCTACGTGGTGGAGCCCAAGATCGACGGCTTGGCCATCGCGCTGACCTACGAGAACGGCGTCTTCGTGAAGGGCGCCACGCGGGGGAACGGCGCCATCGGCGAGGACGTGACGCGCAACCTCCGGACGATCAAGCAGATCCCGCTACGCCTGCACACGGGCGACGGCGCGCCCGAGCCCCCCGCGCGCTTCGAGGTGCGCGGCGAGGTGTACATGTCGCTGCCGGGCTTCGAGAAGATGAACCAGGGCCGCGCGGCGGAAGGGCTGGCGACCTTCGCCAACCCCCGCAACGCGGCCGCGGGCGCGCTCCGCCAGCTGGATCCTTCCGTGACCGCGCAGCGTCCCCTTCGTTTCTTTGCGTACGCGGTGGAGACGGGGCGCGGCAACGAAGGGCCGTTCGGCACCCAGTGGGACCTGCTGCAGGGCCTCAAGGCCTGGGGCTTCCCCGTCAACCCGCTGGCGCAGCCCTGCGCGTCGCTGGAGGAGGTCCTCCGGTACGTCGAGGCGTTCGACGCCAAGCGCGGCACGCTCGACTACGAGGTGGACGGCGCGGTGGTGAAGGTGAACCCGCTGCCGCTGCACGAGGAGCTCGGAAGCGTGGGCCGCGAGCCGCGCTGGGCCACGGCGTACAAGTACGCGCCGTCGCTGGTGGTCACCACGCTCCGGGCGATCCGCATCAACGTGGGCCGCACCGGCGCGCTGAACCCCTACGCCGAGCTGGAGCCGGTGGAGGTGGGCGGCGTGATCGTGAAGCTGGCCACGCTGCACAACGAGGAAGACATCCGCCGCAAGGACCTGCGCGAGGGCGAAAGGGTCCTCGTGAAGCGCGCCGGCGAGGTGATCCCCCAGGTCGTCGGACCCGTGCTGGAGGAAGGGCAGGAGCGCGCGGCCGAGTTCGTGATGCCGGACCACTGCCCCGCCTGCAAGACGCCGGTGGAGAAGCCCGAGGGCGAGGCGATGGTCTACTGCCCCAACTCGGCTTGTCCCGCGCGGATCTACTGGGGGATCGTCCACTTCGCCTCGCGCGGGGCGATGGACATCCGCGGGCTGGGCGAGCGCACCATCCTCCAGCTCCTCCGTCCCCGCCCGGTGGACGAGCAGGGGCAGGTGATCGCCGGCGAGGAAGAGGCCGAGGACGCTGGGCTCTCCATCGAGGCGACGGACGACGTGGTCACGCCGGACGAGCCGTCAGCCGCGGATGATTCGCTGGCGCCGGATGAGCCGGTGGAGGCCGCCCCCGGCGCGGAGCCGGACGGCCGGCCGATGCGGCAACTGGTCCGCGACGTGGGCGACCTGTATACTTTGACGCTGCGGGACCTGCTCCTCCTTCCCGGCTTCAAGGAGAAGTCGGCGAAGAACCTGCTGGACGGGATAGAGACGTCCAAGCAGCAGGGTCTCGCCCGCGTCCTCTTCGGCCTGGGCGTGCGGCACGTGGGCGAGGTGGCGGCGCAGACGCTGGCGCGGCATTTCGGGTCGATGGAGCGGCTGATGGCGGCGTCGATCGAGGAGATCGAGGCCGTCCACACCATCGGGCACACGATGGCGGCGGCGCTGCACGCCTGGCTGGCCGAGCCGCGCAACCAGGAGGTCGTCCGCAAACTGGCCTATGCGGGCGTGAAGATGACGGAGGAGCGCGTCGAGCCGGCGGAAGGTCCGTTCACCGGCAAGGCGTTCGTCATCACCGGAACGCATCCCACCATGTCGCGCTCGCAGATGGAGGAGTTCATCCAGAGCCGCGGCGGGCGCATCACCGGCAGCGTCACCAAGAAGACGGACTATCTCGTCGTGGGCGAGGACGCGGGCTCCAAGCTGGCCAAGGCGCAGGAGCTGGGCGTGAAGCAGCTGAAGGAAGACGAGCTCGTGGCGCTGGCGGAGCAGGCCGGCGACGCGGGCGAGCAGCAGGTGGCCGACCAGCAGGACAGTGACGGCGGCACACCGACGGACGACAACAGCACACCATCCGAACCCACCGGCCCACCCTCCCAGCAAGAGGTCCTACCGCTATGACGACCGCGACCGACGCCCGGTTCGTGCAGGTCCCCGCGGGTTTCATCTCGTCGCTGCGCCGCGCGCTGGCCACCGACCGCCAGCCGCTGGAGGCGGTGAACCTGCTGCGGCAGGTGGGCTACGAGGTGGGCGAGGCGGTGAGCGAGTCGCTCACCGGCCGCCTGGGCGACGCCGGCGAGGTGGACGTGGACCGCTTCTGGAGCGGCGTGAGCGACTACTTCCAGGAGCTGGGCTGGGGCCGCGTGGAGCACCGCCGGCTGCACCCCGGCGTGGGCGCGCTGGACCTGGTGGACTGGCTCGAGGCGGGGAGCGACGGCGGCCCGGCCGGGTGCCACGTGTCCACCGGCTTCTTCACCGACCTGCTGGGCCGCGTGGCCGGCGCCGGCGTGGTGGTGATGGAGGTCCCCGCCGAGCCCGGCCGCTCCCGCCTCCTCTTCGGCAGCGGCGAAACTCTGGGCGAGGTGTACCAGTCCCTCGCCACCGGCGCGAGCCTGGACGACGCGCTGGCGCGGCTGCAGAGCTGAGCCAGCGCCTGCTTCGTGGTGGGAAGTTTGCGACTGAAGTCGCGGCTACAACGGCACGCAGTCCGCCTTCGCGCCGCCTTCGCGGACTTCAAGTCCATCGATGAATTGACGGCCCGCCACAGCGGCGGGCCGTCATTCATTGGTCCAGCACGAATGTCACCGGTGAGTTTCGCACGATCAGCTGGACTCCCTTGCGCTTCCGCAGCTTGATCGTGAGCGACTGGACCTCGGTGCTCGTGAGCGGACATCGCTGCGAGCTGACGATCCAGGTGACGTTCGGCTTACGGATCTCGCGCAGCCCGTCATGCGCGTGCGTCAGCTGCTCCACGGCGTGGGGAACGTTCGATCCCTTCAACTCAACGAAGACGGACTGCTGCGTCGCGTCAGCATTGATGAGCCAGTCGCACCGTAGCCCCTCCACAATTGCGCAGCCGTCGACCTCGATCTGGTCAATTTCGTGCCGCTTTGCATTTTCGAAAACGACCTTGCTCCGGTTCTCCTCGACCACGAACCGTTTCTTGGAGTGCCGCTCGGTGCACTCGGCCGGTGGCATGCTCAACCCGCATCTCCTCCGAACTCAATTGCCACCAGTTGCTCGAATTCGCGAGCCAGATCACCCGAGACACGATCGATCAGCGTTGCTTCGACGAGTCGCGTCTCCGGATCGATCATCGAGCGCGCACCGCCGTTCTCCATCGAATACGCATCCACCTTCCCGGGATCGATCAGAACGGGACCGAGCAAACGCAGCACGTCCTCCCGTTTCTCATCATGCTCACGCGCGATCTTTCCGCCATACATCAAATTGTTGAGTGCGGAGAGAATATAGGGGCTATGAGTGGTGATGATGTACTGGCTGAAAGAACTCGCCGCCATGAGATCGGTGACGGTCGCGAAGAGATGAACGATCTGCCGCTGGGCGGTCGGAAACAGGTGCGCCTCGGGCTCCTCTACGAAGAGCGTGCTCCGCGCCGGGTCACCATTGGTCTCGCCAATGGCGCTCAACACGAGCGCCATGGGCAGCACCTCCTGCTGACCCGAAGAACTCACCGAAACGGGAACGCGGCGGCCGTCCGTGGTTTGAATGAAGTCGTCGTCCTTCTCTCGCACGTATGTGCCACGGAGCAGTTCCTCCACCCGTTTCCTGATCGGAGAAGCCCAGAGTGGGTCGGCTGATTCGCCGGACCGGTGGCGCCGCCGTACCCTTTCATACACCCTTCCAAATTCAACCAGGAACGGGTCGAGCGCTGCGGACGCGATGTACGAGAATACGTTGCTGCGAAGAGTCGCAAAGAAGCTACGGCCCGCGGGTATGAAGTAAATCGCGTTCGCAAGAACCGTCAGTTCATCGCCGGCAAGGCGCTCGTCAATCGCCTGTTGCACAGCACTCACCGCAAAGACCCTGTCGGTCCAGTTCTCCCATTTTCCTAAGTCTTCCATGTTCAACCGGCGGAACACGTTCCGGCCTGCCACCAGCACGTGGTCGTAATACGGCGAATACTCGAGTTCCACCGCGTCGGAACCGGGAGCCTTTCTCCGAGCCGTAATGCGAAGTTGACCATAGCCATACGTGATCTCGAACGTGCCACTGCTCCAGCTCTCGGGGGGAAAATAGCTGAGGAACAGGCGACGGTCGTCGGCTCGCAACGACGACTTGTTGCGTTCCTGAACGACGTGGAGCGGTAGCCGACGAATAAGTTCCTTGAAGAAGAACACCAATTTTGCGCAAACGCTCTTCCCCGAAGCCTGCGGGCCGATCAGCACCGTGACAGGCTTCAATTCGATCCGAACCTCCTCGAGCCCGGCGAAGTTGCGGATGTGGAGCGTTTCGGTGTTCATCAGGCGCGGCTTGGGTTGGCGGTTGCCAACGATGTAGCGGGAGGCATTCGCCCACGCAAGGAAGATCTGACCTTCTGTGCTTGCGCAGTGTCACACTTTCGTCGAAATCACAATCGGCCGGCAGATGCAATCTAATCCCCCACAGCGTAGTTTCCCGTACTTCGTACCCCGTACTCTCGTATTTCCTGGCTGAGGCAGATGCCCCGATCGATGGCCCTGGACTATGGCGAGCGCCGCATCGGCGTGGCGGTGAGCGATCCGCTGCGGATGATCGCCTCGCCGCTGACGACGCTGCAGCGGCGCGCGGGCAAGCGCCCGCCGTGGGCCGAGATCACGAAGCTCATAGAGGAGCACGAGGTGGACGAGGCCGTGGTCGGACTGCCGCTGAACCTGGCGGGCGACGAGACCGACTGGACCCGCGAGGTCCGCCAGTTCGGCGACGACCTTGCCCGGCGCACCGGGCTCCCCGTCAACTTCGTGGACGAGCGGATGACCTCGGTCGCCGCCGAGCGCTCCGTGCGCGGGATGGGCCTCAAGCGCAGCGAGCGCGAGCAGAAGGAGCGCATCGACGCCGCCGCCGCCGCGCTGATCCTGGACGCCTGGCTCCGCCAGCGCCCTCGCGAGGCGCAGGGCTGATGCGCATCACAATCTCTCGATCAACACGGATGCCGATCCGCACTTTCGGACCCTCGCACTTTCGCACTTTCGCACTTGCCGCTGCACTCGCGTCCACGCTGGTGCTGGCCGCCTGCGCCACGGACGGCGGCGGCGACCCGCACGGCCTGCCCATCCGCGTGACCGTGCCGCGTGGCGCCAACCTCACCCTCGTCTCCGACTCGCTGGCCACGCGCGGCATCGTGGACAACGCGAAGAAGTTCCGGCGCTTCGCCGATGGGAAGGATGCAGGGACGAAGCTGAAGCCCGGCATCTACGAGTTCCGCGCGGGCGACCGGTGGAGCGCCATCGTGGACAAGCTCGTCCGCGGCGATGTGGTGAAGGCCCGCATCGTGGTGCCCGAGGGATGGACCGCGCGCCAGATCGCCGCGCGCATGGCCGCCGCGCTGGGCGGCAACGCCGATTCCATCCACGCGCGGCTGGTCGATCCGGCATCTACGCAGAAGTACGGCGTTCCCGGGCCCACGCTGGAGGGCTACCTCTACCCGGCCACGTACACATTCCCGCTCGGCACGCCGGTGGATTCGGCGATCGGGGCGATGGTGAAGCGCTACAAGACCGCGTGGACGCCGCAGATGCGCCAGCAGCTCGCGTCGGCGGGGATGAGCGAGCGCGACGTAGTGGCGCTGGCCAGCATCGTGGAGCGCGAGGCCAAGGACTGGCACGAGCGGCCGACGATCGCCGCCGTGTACCGCAACCGGCTGCGCAAGAACATGCGCCTGCAGGCCGACCCCACCGTGCAGTACGCGTTGGGCCAGCAGCGGGCGCGGCTGCTGTACCGCGACATCGCGTCCGTCTCTGGCAACCCGTACAACACCTACACGCACGCCGGCCTGCCGCCCGGCCCCATCGCGTCGCCCAGCCAGGGCGCCATCCAGGCCGCGCTCGCCCCCGCCGCCGCGGATTACCTCTACTTCGTCGCGCGGCCGAACGGCACGCACGTGTTCACGCGGACACTGGCCGAGCACAACGCCGCCAAGCGCGCCGCCCAAGCCGAGGCCCGCGCCGCCGGGCGATGAGCGCGGACGACTTCGCCCGGCGTCTCTCCCTGATCGTCATCACCGACCCCGATTGCGGCCCGGGGCGGACGATCGTCAACGTAGTCCGCGCGGCGCTGCAGGGCGGCGCGCCGTCCATCCAGCTGCGCGGGAAGGACCAGCCCGCGCGCGAGCAGGTTCAACTGGCCCGCGCGCTGCTGGCGGTGACCCGGCCGGCCGGTGCGCTGCTGTGGGTGAACGACCGGCTGGACGTGGCCCTGGCCGCCGGCGCCGACGGCGTGCACCTGGGGCAGGACGACCTTCCGCTCGCCGCGGCGCGGCGCATCGTCCCCCCCGGCTTCCGCATCGGCATCAGCGCGGAGACGGCCGATCTGGCGCGAGCGGCGGAAGCGGACGGCGCGGATTACGTGGGCACCGGCCCCGTTTACGCCACCGGCAGCAAGGCCGACGCGGGCGACGCCGTGGGCTGCGAGCGGATCAGCGAGGTGGCGCGCGCCGTCCGCATCCCCGTGGTAGGCATCGGCGGGATCTCGATCGGCAACGCGGCGGACGTGGTCCGCGCCGGGGCGGCGGGGGTGGCCGTGATCAGCGCCGTGATGCGCGCGGCGGATCCCGAGGCGGCTACTCGCGCTCTCCTCGGCGCCGTAAGCGGAGCGCGGCCTGGATAGGAAGTGTGGTCGCCTGGCCCGCTGACCGGCGGCTGAAGCCGCAGCAACAACGACGACAAGCCTCGCAAACTGCGCGAGGCTTCACGAGCCTGGGGGCAGCACAGGGAGCAGCACCGCGGCTCGATTCGGGAATCCACGCCCCATCCTCCGCCGGACATCATCGACATCTCCATCATCAGATTTCACGCATCTCCCGCACTGCTACAAACTTTTTTCTAATCCATCGGAGGCTTCTCAGAACCGGCGTCCGAACATAGATTCGTTGGAGAGGTATCCCTCCCCTCCCAGTGCCCGGCCCCGGGCACGATCCGGAGGCAGTCGGTCCGGGCGGGTCTTCCCCGCGCAAAACACCCAGACATCTCCAGGCAGCCCACCACGCATCGCCCCCCGGCGAGCGTGCACCCGCGCACGCGAACAGCGTCCGCGGGCGGGCAGCAGCACACGCAGCACCGCAGCCACACCGCCCGCCAGCCACGCCCTTGATCCGTCGCCACACCGCGGCGTTCGCCGCATTGCTCCTGGGTGCCCTCGCGCGCCCCGCCAGCGCCCAGCTGGCCGCCAACGTTTCGCCCGCCGGCGATGACGCGGGCGCGTCGCGCCTTGCCGTCACGCTCGACTCCATCGCCCGCCGGGCCATGTACGACCAGTCCATCCCCGGGCTGAGCGTGGCGATCGTGAAGGACGGCCGCGTGGTGCTGGAGCGCGGCTGGGGCACCGCCGAGCGAGGGCGCGACCAGGCCACCGCCAGCACCGTCTACCAGATCGCCAGCGTCAGCAAGCAGTTCACCGCCGCCGCCATCCTGCGCCTGGCCGAGCGCGGCCAGCTCTCGCTGGACGACGAGGTGACGCGCTACGTGGAGGGCCTCCCCGCGCGCTACCGCGCCATCAGCATCCGGCAGCTGCTGAACCACACCGCGGGCGTGCCCAACTTCACCGAGTTCTTCCGCGAGTTCCGGCAGGTGCTCACCCCGGCGCAGCTGGTGGACTCGCTGTCCACCCGCCCGCTGCTGTTCACGCCCGGCACCGGCTTCCACTACAGCAACTCGGGGTACTACCTGCTGGGGCTGGTGATCGAGAAGGTGACCGGGCAGAGCTACGACGGCTACCTGCGCGAGCAGTTCTTCGCCCCGCTGGGGATGGGCGACACCGAGTACTGCGGCGATTCGCGCGAGCGCCCGGTGCCCGCCGGGTACGTGCGCACGCGCCGCGGCGAGCCGGTGCACACCTCGCCTTGGGACCCGTCGGTGCTGTACGCCGCCGGCTCGCTGTGCAGCACCGCGGCTGACCTGGTGAAGTGGGAGGTGGCGCTGGGCGAGGGCCGCGTGCTGTCGCCGGGGAGCTACCAGGCCATGACCACTCCCGGCGCCGCCCCCGACGCCAGCATGCGCATGGCCTACGGCTACGGGATGATGGTGGACACCACCGACGCCGGCCCCTACCTGCACCACGACGGCGCCGTGGCCGGCTTCCGCAGCCAGGTGGCCTGGTACCCCGACGAGCGCCTGGCCGTGGTGGTGCTGATGAACCAGGGCCTGGCCGCGCCCGAGCCCATCGAGCGCGACTTCACCCGCGCCGTGCTGGGCATGTCGGGGCGTGCCACCCCGCGCCTGGCCGAGCGCCCCGCGCCGCGGACGCACGTGGCCAGCGGCGGTACGTTCAATCCGCCGGTTCCGGTGACGCCGTAGGGCAGCACTTCGCCGCGGATGGAAGGAGCGCGGTCCGCCGCTGGCCCCCACCCCGCACGCAGCTTCGCGCGTGCCGCCCCTCCCCCAAAAACTGCCTGGGGGAGGGGCTGTTCGTTGCGGCCTGCGGGCTTCAGCTTGTGACGAGGGCGCGGTGTGCCGGGGGACTTCGTCGACATTGGGATCGGCGCGCGTCGGCCGCCGGATCCGAGCCCCGTCGATAGATCCTTCGTCGCCGCCAACCTTTTCTGTGGACTCGGGTTGGGGTGCGGCGGCTCCTCAGGATGACGGCACCGACGAGGATGCGAATCGATCCAGCCCGCGCCTGCACTGATGTTGCGCGGGGAAGATTGCGCGGGAGTCCGCGAAGGCGGACTTCGGGCCGTTGTTGCCGCGGATTCATCCGCCCGGTTCCTGGGGATGAACATCAATCTTGCCAGAATAGCACGATCGGTCGTATCATGGAGACATGGGCAAGGGAACGGTTACGCGAGAGCGGATCATCGGGCGGGCGGTGGAGCTCGCCAGCGTGGACGGGCTGAACGGGCTTACGCTCGGGCGGCTGGCCGAGGGGATCGGCATGTCCAAGAGCGGGCTGTTCGCGCACTTCCGCTCCAAGGAAGAGCTGCAGCGCAGCGTGCTGGAAACCACCATCACCTCGTTCCGCCGCTTCGTGTATGAGCCCGGGGCCGCGGAGCCGCGGGGCGAGCCGCGGCTGCGCTCGATCTTCGAGCGCTGGCTTGCCTGGCAGCAGGAGCGCGAGGAGATGCCCGGCGGATGTCTTCTGATGCAGGCCTCCACGGAGCTCGACGACCAGCCCGGCCCGCTCCGCGACCTGCTGGTGAAGGCCCAGCGCGACTGGCGTGACACGCTGATCGCGTTCGCCCGGGGCGGGATCACCGCCGGGCACTTCCGCGCGGAGGTGGACCCGGCGCTCTTCGCCTTCCAGTTGGAGGCCATCATCCTGGGCGCCGGGCACGACCGCCGTCTCCTGCGCGACCCGCTCGCCCTTTCCCACGCCCGGGCCGCGTTCGAAGCGCTGCTGGCCTCGGCCCGTACCACCACCTGAGCCTCGGAGGGAACGATGTCCACGACCACCGCCACAGTAGTCTCCAATAAAAGCACGACCGGTCGTTCTATATCTTGGAAGCTTCGTCTCGTCCGCTCGTGGTTCGCCACGCTCTCGAGGGTGTCGCCGCGGGCGGCGGGGTGGCAGGCGGCGCGGATCTTCTTCACCCCGCACCGCCGCACGCCGCGCGCACCGGGCGTGCTGGCCGGGATCGAGCCGTCGGAGCTGCGGATTCGGGTGGGAGACGATTCCGTGGTGGGGTGGAGCTACGGGCGCGGGCCGGCGGTGCTGCTGGTGCACGGCTGGGGCGGGTGCGCGCGGGACTGGAGCGAGCTTGCGCCGCTGGTGGTGGCGGCCGGGTACCGCGCGGTGCTCTTCGACCTCCCCGCGCACGGCCTGTCGGGCGGCAAGCGCACCGCGCTCCCCGACATGGTGCGCGCCATCCACACGCTGGCGCACGAGCTGGCCTTCGGCCCGGGCGGCGCGATGGAGCCGCTGGAGGCGGTGGTGGCGCACTCGTTCGGCGGCGCGGCGGCGGTGCTGGCCATGCGCGACGGGCTGCAGGCGCGGCGCGTGGTGCTGGTGAACCCCGTGGGCGACCCGATGAGCTTCGCCGACCCGGTGTCGCACACCCTCGGGCTCAGCCGCGCGGCCCGCGCCGAGATGCGCGAGCGGATCCGCATCCGCGCGGGCGGCGACCTGGCGCGCATCGACGTGGTCCGCGCCGCGGGCGAGCTCTCCATCCCTGGCCTTGTGGTCCACGACGCCGACGACGCGACGGTTCCCTTTGCGCAGGGCCGCGCGATCGCGCGCGCGTGGCCGGGGGCGCGGCTCGTGACCGCGCGCGGCCTTGGCCACCGCGGCGTCCTTACCTCACCCGGTGTGCTCGCCGCCGTCACAGCGTTCGCTTCGGGACGGATAGTGGACGAGACGATGATCGCGAGCGTGCCTGGCGCCTGATCGTAATAGCAGATCTGCTTGATCTGCTGATGTAAGGATCGATCGCCACCCTAGCTGGGGCGTGGCGTCAAGTATAGATCCTTCAGTCGCTTAGGCTCCTTCAGGATGACATCGTAGAGTTCTGCTCGAAGCAAAGAAACATATGGATTGGACAGGAGTCTCCACGCGAACGAAACCGGCCCCTCCCGCGATCGCCGCGAAAGGGGCCGTTCCGTACCCTCCGTACCTCCGTACCTCCGTACCTCCGTACCTCCGTACCTCCGTACCTCCGTACCTCAGTCCCTCGCCTCGATCTCGTACTTCGCCAGCATCCGGTGGATCGTCTTGCGGTCGATCCCAGCGGTGCGGGCGGCCTGCGAGATGTTGCCGTTGTGGCGCTTGAGCAGGTCCTTCAGGTATTCCTTCTCGAACACGGTGATCGCGTCGGTCTTGGCGTCGTGGAAGGGGAGGTCGGCCGAGAAGGTGAAGGCCGGGCCCTTGCCGCCGGGGATGCCGCCGCGCACCGACAGCTCCTCGGGTACGTCGTCGGCGGTGATCTCCTGGCCGGGAAGGCACATCGACACGATGCGCTCCACCACGTTCTGCAGCTCGCGCACGTTGCCGGGCCACTCGTAGTCCTGCAGCACCCGCACGGCGTCGGGGTGGAAGCGCAGGTTGTCGCGCCCGTAGTCCTGCGCGAAGCGCTTGAGGAAGTGCTGCGCCAGCGCGGGGATGTCCTCGCGGCGGTGGCGCAGCGGGGGGAGCTTCACCGGCACCACGTTCAGGCGGTAGAGCAGGTCCTGCCGCAGCAGCCCGTCGCGCACGGCCTGCTCGGGGTCGCGGTTGGTGGCGCTCACCCAGCGCACGTCGATGGCGATCTCGGCCTCGCCGCCCACGCGGCGGATCTTCCGCTCCTGGATCACCCGGAGGAGCTTGGCCTGCAGCTCCATGCTCATCTCCGAGATCTCGTCCATGAAGAAGGTGCCGCCGCTGGCCACCTCCAGCAGCCCGCGCCGCATCTGGTCGGCGCTGGTGAAGGCGCCCTTCTCGTGGCCGAACAGCTCGCTCTCGAGCAGGTGGTCGGGGAGGGCGGCGCAGTTGATGGCCATGAACGGCCGCGCGCTGCGCCGGCTGTTGGCGTGGATCGCCCGCGCGATCAGCTCCTTCCCCGTGCCGCTCTCGCCCGAGATGAACACGCTGGCGTCGGTGGGCGCCACGCGGCTCACCACGTCGAACACGCGCTGGATGCTGCCGCTGTTGCCGATGATGTTGTCGAAGGTGTACTGCTTCTTCAGCTGGTCGCGCAATGATGCGTTGTCCTGCACCAGCCGCACCTGCTGCGCCGCCCGGCCGATCAGGATGCGCAGCTGCGTGGCGGTGAACGGCTTGGGGATGTAGTCGTACGCGCCGGCGCGGATCGCCTCCACGCTGCTGTCCACGGTGGCGAAGCCGGTGATCATCACCACCAGCGTCTCGGGCGCCAGCTTCTTGATCTCCTTCAACAGCGCCAGCCCGTCCATGTCGGGGAGCATCAGGTCGGTCAGCACGATGTCGGGGCGCTGGCGGCGCACCACCTCCAGGGCGTTGCGGCCGCGCCCCTCGGTGTACACGGTGTAGCCTTCACTGCTCAGGATCTGCCCACAGCTCTTCACCAGCAGCTCTTCGTCGTCCACGATCAGCACATCGATCGGGACTTCGGCCTCGGTGGCTTCGCTCATGTGCGTTGGCTCCAGGTGCGCGGGTTGGGGCGCGCGGTCCACGGGCAAGGGGAGCGGGATGTCCCCGGGGGAACGATTCGGGCGGGGGATGCCACACCTGACACGGGTCACGGCATCCACAACGTGGGGCCAATATGCCACACCTGAGTCACCTGCGCCATAGTTTTATTTCAACGGAGCTTCGACAAACGGGCGGATGGACCAGATGTTCCTGTGGATATCCCTTCACGGCAACGGCTTGGCTGCGGGGTCGGACGTTTTCTCGCCGCGTGGGGCGGGGCGGCCCTGTGTGCCCGGCGCGGTTCACGCGTCCCGGGGCGGCCTCCAAGGGCGGATGAATCCGCGGCTACAACGGCCCGAAGTCGCTGCGCGACTCGCACACGAGCATTTGTGGGGGGGTGAAGCCTCGCGCGGTTTGCGAGGCTTTCGTCGCGGTTGCCGCGGCTCAGCCGCCAGTGCGGAGCCGGACCCGGGAGGTTCCATCCAGGCTCCCGGACGCGCCGTTGTTGTCCCTTCCCGGCCCTGTCGCCTAGATTCCTCCGAATCCGCCGGTACGCTCCCCCCGTAAACCCCTGCACGCCCCGCGGCACATCCCGCCGCGCCGGCCGCTCACGCACGCTCCGCGCACGCACCAACCATGGCGCACGCACAGGCCCAGCCCGGCTTCGACCCGCGCAAGATCATCACGCCCGAGAGCTTTCACGTGGCGCCGCACCTGCTGGGGCTGCCGCTGGCCTCGCCCAGCCGGCGGCTGGCGGCCATCCTGCTGGACCTTTGCCTGGTGGCCATCGTGGCCAACGTGGGCGGCAAGATCCTGTTCGCGGTGTCGATGGCGGCGGCGTTCTTCTGGTTCGCGGGAAAGCGGCTGGGCAACCAGGGAGGCTTCTTCTCGCGCACGGCGCGGATCGCCTTCCGCGGCGTGGGCGCGCTGATGCTCTTCGTCACCGCGCTGTGGATGTGGCAGCGCGCCCGCCGCACCGTGGACAACGTGGTGGACGATGACGACGACCGGCCCGTGGCCGCCGCCTCCGCCGCGGGCGGCGGCGCGCGGAAGCCCTCGTCCAACGTGGGGACGGCCATGCGCACCGCGATGGCGGTGGCCGCGCTGGAGAGCGCGACCGACTCGGCCAGCGCCGACCGCGCCACCCGCCAGTCGGTGACCCAGCTGCGCAGGATGGCGGTGGCCGACAACGAGATCCGCACCATGATGACCGACGCGATGAAGGATCGCCCGGCGGCGGTGCGGGCGGGCGTGCGGGCCGCGCTCCCGCCGCCGCAGACCCTCCCCCCCGCCCGCGCGGACTCCGCAAACGGCGACGAGGACGAGGAGAACGCGGCGAAGCGCGACACCGTTCCCACGAACCCCGACTCGCTGGCCGCCGCCTACGTGGCCGCCGTGCGCGGCGGCGACAGCGCCCGCGCCGAAGCGTTGCGCCCGAAGCTTGCTTCCACCTTCGCGCGTGACTCGCTGGGCGAGCTGCGCGGCCGCGTGGGCGAGCTGGAGGGGCAGAACACCGAGCTGAAGAACGAGAAGAAGAAGCTGGAGCGCCGCGGCCTGCTGGCCACGCTCCTGGAATGGCTCGACGACCTGGGGATCGGATTCGGATGGACGGCGCTGTATTTCACCTTCTTCACGGCCATGCTGAAGGGGCAGACCCCGGCCAAGAAGCTGCTCGGCATCCGCGTGCTGCGGCTGGACGGCGCGCCCATGTCGCTGTGGGCCAGCTTCGAGCGCTACGGCGGCTACGCGGCCGGCCTGTTCACCGGCCTGATGGGGTACGCGCAGGTGTACTGGGACCGCAACCGCCAGGCGGTGCAGGACAAGATCAGCGAGACGGTGGTGATCCGCGATGGGGGCGTGCCGCTGCACGTGGCCCCCGCGCGGCCCGGCTACCCGCCGGTTCCGCCGTTCGCGCCCCAGGGCCCGCTCCCGCCGCATGGGCAGGGACCCCAGGGGCCGCAGGGCCCCGCCGCGCCTCCCTATCCGCCGCGCCCGCCCGCGGGGATCGGCACGCCGTGAGCCGGAGGCCGCGCCGATGATGAGCTGGCCGGACTGGGTCGACTGGCCGTGGTGGATCTCGTTCTTCTTCATCGTGGGCGTCCTGGCGTTCGCCTGGGCGTTCGCCACGATGTTCCTGGCGCTGGGCCGCCGCCCGCGCCGGCTCACCGTGTACGACCGCCCCGCCCCGGGCTCTGCGCGCTTCCTGGAGAGCATCTCCGGGCTGCTGAACGAGCCGCTACAGAGCGGCGGCACGGCGAAGCTGCTGAACAACGGCGACCAGATCTTCCCCGCGATCCTGGCCGCGCTGAAGGACGCGAAGCAGACCATCAACTTCATGACCTACATCTGGGAGAAGGGCGAGGTCAGCGACCAGGTGATGGAGGTGCTGATCGAGCGGGCCCGGGCGGGGGTGAAGGTGCGGGTGATGCTGGACGGGATGGGCGCCTGGCGCGCGCCGCACAAGAGCTTCCGCGAGCTTGCCGCGGCGGGCGGGCGGGTGCGCTGGTTCAACCCCTTTCGCATCGGCAAGCTCACCGCGTTCTACCGGCGCAACCACCGCCGGGCGATCGTGGTGGACGGAAAGGTGGCGTTCACCGGCGGCGCCAGCGTGGGCGACAAGTGGCAGGGGAACGCGCAGGACCGCGACCATTGGCGCGACGTGATGGTGGAGGTGCGCGGGTGCCTGGCGGTCAATCTCCAGAGCGCCTTCACGCAGCTGTGGGCCAACAGCACGGGCGAGATCCTGCTGGGCCCCGACCACTTCCCCGACAGCGAGCACGCCGCCGACACGCCCGGCGGCGAGGGGATCTCGCGCCACATCACCGTCATCTCGTCGCCCGCCGAGGCCAGCCACCCCCTGCGGCTCTTCTACTGGACGTCGCTCTCCTGCGCGCGAGAGACCATCTACCTCACCAGCGCCTACTTCGTCCCCGACCGCGACATGCGCCGCGCGCTGCGCGAGCGCGCCCGCGCCGGCGTGGACGTGCGGCTCCTGCTCCCCAACAAGCTGACCGACGTGAAGATCGTGCGGCTGGCGGGGCACTTCTACTTCCGCGGGCTGCTGGAGGCGGGGGTGCGGATCTACGAATACCAGCGGACCATGATGCACACCAAGGCGCTGGTGGTGGACGGGATCTGGGGTATCGTGGGCAGCGCCAACATGGACATCCGCAGCAAGGAGCTGAACCAGGAGGCGGTGATCGGGATCGCCGACAAGGGCTTCGCGACGGAGCTCACCGACACCTTCTTCGCCGACCTGCAGCAGAGCCGCGAGATCCGCCTGGAGGAGTGGAAGCGCCGCCCCATCATCGCCCGCGCGCTGGAGCGGATCGTGGTGCTGTTCGAGGAGCAGTACTAGCGCGCCTCACCGCCTCTGGAAGAACCACCGCACGCGGGCGTCGGGCGAGAGAGCGGGATAGGGATGCCGCTCCGGCGCCTCGAAGGCGGCGTACCAGCCGGAGGGGAGCGCCGAGGTATAGCCCCATCCCGGCATCAGCCCCGGCTCACCGCCCCCGTGCTCGCGCACCTTCTGCAAGCTGTCGCCAACGCGCAGCCCCTCCGGCGATGAAAAGCCCGGATCGGCCGTGCTCACATGAACAACCGTGTCGCCCTGGACCGCCACGGTGTAGAGCACGCCCTGGAACCGGACCCTGGATGAGGGCAACAGCTGACTGGGCGAGACCAGGAGATATTCGTAAGCAGGGAAGCGGTTCACAGAGCCGAGCGTGGGCAGGGTGGAGACCTCGTGCCCGGCGGAGTGGGGCGGCGCTGGATCGGAGCGAAGATGCTCGGACCGCGGCGTGGTACAGCCGAACGCCAGGAACGTGGCGGAAAGCGCCGCGAGCGTGGTAAGGCGAAGCATGATGTCGGACCCTCCATTCAGGTCTTGGTCAAGTCTTACGCGTCCGCGCCAGCCGCCGGGGTGGAACTGGCGTCGGTGCCACTCGATCAGGGAACGCGCGGAGCCGTATCGATCCACACAACCTTCACGAGAAACCACGGCAGTCCAGCCGCAACCCTCCGCCCTCCTCCCTCATCCGATCCAGACGGCATCACCCACCGCCACGCGCCCCGGCTCCACCGTGGAGCCGTAGACGCCCAGGCAGCCATCGCGCTCGCGGGCGATGGCGCGCAGGACGGCGGGGTTACGCTCCAGCGTCGCCGGATCGACGTTCACCATCACGCAGCGCCCGTCGCGCTTGTCCACGCGCATCCGCAGGCCGCCGATGCGGAGGACGGCACCCACCCACCCATCTTCCGGGAAATCCGCACTCTCCAGCGCTTCCACCAGCAGGTTGGGGCGGAAGCGCAGGGGCGCCAGCTCGCCGCCGGTTTCCGCGGCCAGGCGGGCGATGGTCTGGGTGGTGATCAGGGAGAGCGGGAAGGTGTCGAACACGCCGCGGTTCTGCTTGATCACGCGCACGCCGTCGCCCAGCTCCAACGCGAGCGCCGGATCAATCACGTCGAGCTCGGCGCCCGACGGCGTGCGGACGAGCGTGGGCGAGGCGTCGGGGCGATCGGGATCGGCGAAGCGCGGGCGGTAGTGGGTCATCTCCGGCCGCTCGCGGATGGTGAGCCAGGGGAAGTTGCTGCGCTCCATCCCCGGGCGGATGAACGCCCAGCGGCGGTCGCCCTCCACCCCGTGCCACGAGACTTCCGCGGATTCCAGCACCTCGCCCGCCATCGACTTGACCGGGTAGCGCCACAATCCCGCCACGCGGCCCACGATCCGTCCGCGCTGCGTTTCGACGTCTTGATGCATGTGCGTGCTCATCGGCGCTCCTCCGTTCAGAAGCGGACGCCCTTGAGCATTCGGTTCCGCCGCCGAGCGTAGCGGATCGGGGTGATCCGTTGCAGCGCCCCTCGGCCGCGGCCGCGCCGGCATGCGGCGCGGATGTAGGTTGGCGCACCAAAATTACCGCCCCCGTCATCCGTCGAAAAGATTCGCGCCACGGCAACCGGTGCCTGGTTTGGCTTGGCCGGGTTTGGTTCGATCACCACGCAAAGTCATGTCATCGTGAATCAGACCACCGCGCCGCACGGCCACGGAGAATGAACGTGTTCGCGCGAGGTCCAGGCTGTTGGAGCCTCGCGCAGTTTGCGAGGCTTCTCGTAGTCGTTGCTGCGGCTTCAGCCGCCGGTGCGGAGCCTTGCTCGGGCTGCAGAGGGCAGCGTGGCCGGGGCGGCAGATCCTTCGGTCGCGCCAAGTGTCTGCGCGGGCGAGAGATCGGCGCGGCGCTCCCTCAGCCTCAGGATGACGATCGCGGGGCGCCCGGCGAGTCCCTCTCCGTCCAATCTCGGATGGACATGTCGCCCCTTGACCCTCACATTGGTGTGAGGGTTTACCTTCCGGTCGTCCGCGATTTCCGCGGGCGGCGGCACACTCGATCGGGCGATGCGGATGCGCGTGGGAGAGCTGGCGGCACGAACGGGGGCGAGCATCCGCTCGATCCGCTACTACGAGCAGGCGGGGCTGCTGACGGCCGCGCGGCAGCCCAACGGCTACCGCGAGTTCGACGGCACCTCGGTGGAGCGGGTGCGCGCCATCCGCGGCCTGCTGGAGAGCGGATTCACGGTGGACGAGATCCTCTCGCTCTCCACCTGCCTCACCGCAAGTGCCGACGACTGCGACTGCTGCGGGCAGACGGCCGCGCTCTACCGCGAGAAGCTGGCGAAGATCGACCTGCAGATGCGCACGCTGGCCACGCTCCGCGAGCGCGTGGTGGAGCGCATCGCCACGCTGGAGTGCTGACGCCGCCCCACACCGAACTTCACACGACCGGAGCAACCCGAAGATGTCTCACCCCGTCACCACCATCACCGACGAGACCTTCACCGCCGAGGTGGAGCAGAACCCCGGGCTCACCGTGGTGGACTTCTGGGCCCAGTGGTGCGGCCCGTGCAAGATCATCGCGCCCCTCCTGGAGCAGGTGGCCGCCGAGCGTGCCGGCGCCGTGAAGGTGGCCAAGATCGACGCGGACGCCAACCCGCAAGTGCCGACGCGCTACACCGTACGCAACCTTCCCACCCTCCTCTTCTTCAAGGACGGTCAGGTCGTGGACAGGCTCATCGGCGC
>DASSJS010000022.1:0-13837 GCA_035691085.1 Longimicrobium sp. | reverse complement strand
GGCCGGGAGCGATCCCGGCCCGCGCCGTCTTCCTTTTCCTCTCCTCCCGACGTTCGTCCCTCGCCCTTCCCCCATGCGGGTGACCCCATCCCACCGGCCGCTTGTTTCCCCAACTGCTACGCATCTGTTCCACTCCCACGGCGCCGTGGGAGCGAGCATCACGATGCTTCCGGCGTGTTCAAGATGTTGAATCTTTGCAGCGGGTTGCCACAAATCGTTGCGCTTTGCATGAGGGACGCTGGAGGCCTGTTTCGCGTAAGTATTTTACTGGATTGAAGTTACGCCTCTAGTCGGGATTGGCCTCGCGAATGCCTGAAGAGAGGGCAACACCGCGGCACCATCCACTCCGCCGCGTGGAGAGCCAACACCTCCTTCCGCGAGGCCCGCATGAGCACGATGATCGAGACTCCCGTCCGCGCCAGCTTCATCGCTCACCGCACCGCCGCCACCGCCTCCATCGGCGACGACTTCGGCCGCGCCCTGCGGGCCGCCATGCGCGCCTACGTGATCGCTCTGGGCGGCACGCCGATGATGTACCAGGTGACCGGCCTGGCGGTGGAGCCCGTCGGCCGCGGGCAGGTGCGGGTGGACGGCAACCTGGAGAGCTGCGTGGTCACCGCGATGTTCCCGGGCGTGCGGGTGCGGGCCTTCTCCAACTCGCCGGGCGGCTGGTTCTCGCACACGCCCACCGCCGGCTATCGTTCGCAGGGAACCGCCGTGCTCTGCGGCGCCACCCGCGAGGGCCGCGCGCCCAAGCCGGCGGCCACCCGCGCCGCGGTGCTCCCGGCGCTGCTGTAGGCGGCGCCCACGAAGGTGCTGAGATGTGAAGTCGTGAAGGTCGTGAGTTGCGGAAGCGTGAAAATGGGCAGCGTGTAAATACGACGGCAAAATGAGACGTCAGGATTGATACTCGAACGCTTTCGTCAGATCGGCGATGGATCAAGGGACGGCGGCGCGGGCCGGGAGCGATCCTGGCCCGCGCCGTTCGTCCACCCTTCCGGATGCGTTGACAGCGCCGTTCGCTACGTCTACCTTCGCCCCATCCACCACGATCCGAATCACCGCAGTCCACGAGCGAGTCCGAAGTGCTTCTGCTGGGAGCCCACGTGTCCACCGCGGGCGGATGCCGCAACGCGCCGCCGCGCGCCGCCGACATCGGCGCCACCGCCATCCAGATCTTCACCAAGCAGCCCAACCGCTGGGCCGAGGTCACGGTCAGCGACGAGGAGTGCGACCTGTACCGCGGGGCCATCCACACCCATTCGGTGACGTACGCCACCGCGCACGACAGCTACCTGATCAACCTGGCCACCCCCGACCCCGTGCTGCGCGACCGCTCGCTCGACGCCTTCCGCGGCGAGCTGCGCCGGGCCAACCGGCTGGGGCTGGACGCGCTGGTCACGCACCCCGGCAACGCCACCGATGGCGACGTGGCGCGCGGCCTGTGGCAGAACGCCGAACTGATCGAGCAGGCCATGGTGGAGGAGGGCGGCACCGTGCACGTGCTGCTGGAAACCACCGCGGGCTCGGGGAAGGTGCTGGGCGCCACCTTCGAGCAGCTGCGCCAGATGCTCGACCGGATGAGCCCCGCCGTGCAGGGCCGGGTGGGCATCTGCGTGGACACCTGCCACGTGTACGCCGCCGGGTACGACCTGCGCGAGGGGTACGACGACGTGGTGGCGCGCTTCGCCGACGTGATCGGGCTCGACCGGCTGCGGCTGTTCCACCTGAACGACTCGGCCACCCCCTTCGCCAGCAAGCGCGACCGCCACGCCGGCATCGGCGAGGGCTCGCTGGGCGACGAGCCCTTCCGCCGCATCATGACCGATCCACGCTTCGCCGGCGTCCCAAAGGTGATCGAGACCCCCAAGGAGCACCCCGACGACCCCAAGGACCTGGTCACCCTCGACCGGCGGAACCTGGAAAAGCTGCGGAGCTTCGCGATCGCCGGTTGACCGTCTCCGTCCCCCGGGGGAAAGACAAACTGCATGAACGCAGAGCAGCGGAGATAAGCAGAGACAGGCAGAGAACGACGAAACGCGGTTCGCTGTTCTCTGTTTATCTCTGCCTGTCTTCGCTGCCCTGCGTTCACGCGGTTGCCGTTCCCATGCGGATCGCGCAGACATCACCGGGGCGTGACCGCAGGCTCGCGCGGCGGAGCGGATTGTCATACGACCAGGCGCTTCCGGCTGTATACAATCCGGAACTCACCTCACGCCCACGGGGTACCCGCCGGACCATGAATCCGTCCGGACCATCCAGCCACCTTCGCCGCGCGGCCCTGCTGCTGGCGGCGCTGCTGCACCTGCTCGGCACCGTTGCCGCGCCGGCGCTGCACGGCTGGCTGCGCGCGGACCCCCATCTTCCCGGCATCAGTGGCGAACGCCACGAGCTCACGCTGCCGCTGCACGACGAGCGCGCGTGCGTGATCTGCCAGGTGGCCACCGGCAAGGCGCTTCCCGAGGCCGACGCGTCGCCGGTGCTCACCGCGCCACGCTGGACGGCGCCCGCCGCCCGGCTCATCCCGCTGCACTCCGCGCAAGCCCGCCCGGGCCTCAACGCGCGCGCCCCTCCCGTCTCCATCGCCTGAAGACCACCACCCCGCGGCCGCGGTACGGGCCGCCGGGTGCGCCCCGCAGCACCACGCGCCGCGAGCCATCCGCCGATCTGTTTTCGGCCGATGGGCCGCGTGGCGTGGCGCACGGGGCAGGCGAGTGCACAGCCGCCCCGGACTGGCCGGGGCGCGCGAACGAGACACCGTACCCAAATACCCGAGATGCGGATTTCGATCTGCTCCGCCGCCCTGCTGCTTCTGGCAACCGGAAGCCTGGCCGCGCAGCAGGATACCACGCGCACGCAGGCCCAGCGCGACTCGGCCGCCGCGGCCGACAGCCTGGCCATCGTCCGCGAGCTGCAGGGGATGCAGGCCGGCGGCGACACCACGCCCACCGGCCAGCCGGCCCAAGCGGGAAGCGCCGGCCCCGCGCAGCGGCTGCTGCCGGACATCAGCGTGGTCGGAGACTTCGTGGGCGACCTTTCGCCCGAGGGGAGCACGCAGGAGGGCGGCGCACGCTTCGGCGTGCGCGAGATCGAGATCGCGGCGCAGGCGGCCGTCGATCCCTATTTCCGCGGCGACGTGTTCCTGGGCTTCAGCGACCAGGAGGGCGTCTCCATCGAGCAGGCGTACCTCACCACCACCTCGCTGCCCTACGGGCTGGAGGCGCGCCTGGGCCGCTTCCTGATGCCGTTCGGCAAGCAGAACACCACCCACCGGCACGACCTGCACACCACCGAGTACCCGTGGGTGATCCAGACCTTCCTGGGCGCGGAAGGATTGAAGGGGACGGGGATCTACGGCAGCCGCGTGTTCTCTCCCCTCGGCTTCTACCAGGAGCTGCAGGTGACCGCGGTCGACCGCCTGGGCGAGCCCGTCGAAGGGCTGTCCACGGCCGAGCCGACGAACCGGAAGCTGGGTGGCCTGGGCTACTCGGCGCGGCTGCGCAACTACGCCGACCTGTCGCAGGCGGCCAACGTGGAGATCAGCTTCAGCGCCATGACCGGCAAGGTGGCGCACCCCATCGCCGCGGACGACGGCAGCGAGGTGAACGCCTTCGCCACCCGGCAGACCACCCTGGGCGCCGACCTGACCTACCGCTGGCGCCCGCTGCAGCAGGGGCTCTACCGCTCGGTGATCGTGCAGGCCGAGGTGATGCACCAGGTCAACAAGGACCCCGGCGCCACCGTCCAGCTCCCCGACGGCACCACGGTCGCCTTCGAGGGGCCGCGGCGCAACTTCACCGGCGCCTACGCCTTCGGCCGCTACCAGATCAGCCAGCGCACCTTCCTGGGCGCGCGCTTCGACTGGGTGCAGGACCCCACCACGGCCGACGGAGACGCGCTGACGGCGGGAAGCGGCTACCTGGAGTTCTTCCCCAGCGAGTTCAGCAAGCTCAGCGCGGCGTACGAGCGGCTGCAGCCCGCGGTGGGCGATGGCATCAACCGCATCCTGCTGCAGGCCACCTTCGCCCTGGGGCCGCACAAGCCGCACCCGTTCTGACCGGACGATGACCCGATGATGCGCCCATCGCCGGGCATTCCGGCGGGGCGATGAAGTGTTCTTTCCGAAACGAGGATGGACCCGATGCGTGGAACGATGAAGAAGACGGCCGCGATCGCCGCGGGGCTGCTGGCGCTGGCCGCCCCCGCCGCGGCGCAGCGGCAGCTGAAGGTGGTGACCAGCACCACCGACCTGGCCGACCTGGCCAGCGAGGTGTGCGGCAACCGCTGCCAGGTGGTGCACATCAGCGAGGGTTACCAGGACCCGCACTTCGTGGAGGCCAAGCCCAGCTTCATCCTGCAGCTGCGCAACGCCGACGTGTTCGCGTTCGTGGGGCTGGACCTGGAGGTGGGATGGATGCCGGTGCTGCTGCAGGGGGCGCGCAACCCCCGGATCAACCAGGGCGGCGCCGGCTACCTGGACGTGAGCCAGGCCATCCGCGTGCTCGACCGCCCCACCGGCAACGTGGACCGCAGCCAGGGCGACGTGCACCCGGCCGGCAACCCGCACTACTGGCTCGACCCCGAGAACGGCCGCCGCATCGCGCGGCTCTTCCGCGACCGCCTGAGCCAGCTCTCGCCCAGCGACGCGGCCACCTTCGCGCGCAACTACAGCGCCTTCGAGGCGCGCCTGAACGCCGCCGAGCGCGCCTGGGCCCCGCAGATCGCGCAGATCCGCGGCAAGCCCGTGGTCGCCTGGCACACCAGCTGGCGCTACTTCGCCGAGTACACGGGGATGAACATCGCGGGCTTCATGGAGCCCAAGCCGGGCGTGCCGCCCTCGCCGTCGCATCTCGCCGGGCTGATCGCCACCATCCGGCGGACGGGCGCCAAGGTGATCATCATGGAGCCGTACTACGACCGGCGCACCGCCGACTTCGTGGCCCAGCGCACCGGCGTGCGCGTGCTCGTCCTCCCGCCCTCGGTGGGCGGCGTGCGCACCATCACCGACTACATCCAGCTGATGCAGAACGACGTGGGCCAGCTCGCCGCGGCGGTGCGATGAGCGCGCTGGTGACCTTTGACCGCGCGGCGCTGGGGTACGGGCGCCGCACGGTGCTCTCCGGCCTGAGCTTCGCCGTGCACGAGGGCGACTTCCTGGGCCTGGTGGGGCCGAACGGGGCGGGGAAGACGACCGTGCTGCGCGCCATCCTGGGCACCCTGGCCCCGCTCGAGGGAAGCGTGGCGCGCGCCGAGGGGCTGCGCTTCGGCTACGTGCCCCAGCGCGACCAGGTGGACTACAACTTCCCGCTCAAGGTGCTCGACGTGGTGCTGATGGGGCGCTACGACCGCATCGGCCTGGGCCGCCGCCCGGGAAGGGACGACCGGGCGCGGGCGATGGCGGCGCTGGAGCACGTGGGGATCCCCGACCTGGCCGGCCGGCAGCTCAAGGACCTGTCGGGCGGGCAGAAGCAGCGCGCGCTGATTGCCCGGGCGCTGGTGGGCGAGCCCAACATCCTGGTGCTCGACGAGCCCACCAACGGGATGGACCTGGTCTCCACCACCCAGATCCTGGGCCTCGTGCGCGAGCTGCACGAGCGCGACGCCATCACCGTGATCATGGTGAGCCACGCGCTGAACGAGGTGGCGAACTACGTGGAGCGGATCGCGCTGGTGGTGGGCGGCGGCTTCCGCATCGGCACGGTGGACGAGATCATGACCGAGCCCGTGCTGAGCGACATGTACGGCATCCCCGTGGAGGTGGACTCCTTCGAGGGGCACCGCATCGTGCTGGCGCGGCGCTTCGCCCCGGGCCAGGAGGCGCGCCATGTTTGACGCCGTCCTCCTGTTCCGCGAGTCGCTGTACGGCGCGCTGGTGATCGCGCTGGCGTGCTCGGTGCTGGGCGTGTACGTGGTTCTGCGCCGCATCGTGTTCGTGGGCGCGGCGCTGGCGCAGCTCTCCTCGGCCGGCATCGCGCTGGCGCTCTTCCTCTCCGGCCTGGCGGGGATGGAGGCGTTCGGCGCGCACCCGGTTGCGCTGGCGCTGGTGGTGACGCTGGCCGGCGCCCTCTTCTTCGGCGCCGAAGGCGGCGGCCGCGGCCCCGTGCCCCCCGACGCCACCATCGGGGTGACCTACGCCGTGGCCGCCGCCGCGGGGATCCTGCTGGTGGCCAAGGCGACCACGGGCGAGGCGCACGACATCTTCCTGCAGGGCAACATCCTGGGGATCACCCGCAAGGACACCTGGGTGCTGCTGGGGGTTTCCATCCCCGTGCTGCTGATCCACCTGCTCTTCTACAAGGAGTTCCTGTTCGTCTCGTTCGACCGCGAGACGGCCCGCACGCTGGGCTACCGCGTGAGCGGGTGGAACCTGCTGCTGTACCTCACGCTTGGGCTGGTGATCGCCTTCGCCATGCAGTTCGCGGGGGTGATGCTGGTGTTCAACTTCCTGGTGCTCCCGGCGGTCACCGGGCTGCTGCTGGGGCGGGGGATGGCCGGCGTGTTCACCTGGTCGGTGGTGAGCGCGCTCATGGCCGCGCTGATCGGCTTCTCCCTCTCCGTCCCCTACGACCTCCCCACCGGCCCCGCCATGATCGGCGTCTCGGGCGCGCTGGCGCTGGTCGCCTGGGCCGTCCGCAAGCTGGCGCGGTAGCGGACGGCGGAAAACTCTGGCCGATAGAACGAGAGCCCCGGTCCAGCAAGTGGACCGGGGCTCTCTCGCATCCTGTCGATGATCGGGGGTTGTTCAGCTCGAGGCTTCGCCGCGGGCCCGCAGATAGAGCCGCTTGGCATCTTCGAACAGCTCGATCACCTCCGCCTCGGTGTCGCCGTAGGTGACGCAGCCCGGGAGCGCCGAGTCCGACGCGATGAAGCACTCGGTGCCGTCACTCATGCGGTCGCGCGTGATGACAGGCGGATGGTCCAGGCGAATCGTCATGCCGTACGCTCCTCCCGTTTGAGCTTGAGCCGGATGAAACTCACGACCTCGCGAGCATACGCCGGTGGAATCAATCGCGATCCGTTTCGAAACGTCCAGCTCGAATTCCACGCTTGATGATGATACACCCGGTGGATTCTGTCCACCGTCACCACGTACCCAACCTGACGCAAGACAGCGTCCATATCGAGCAACTCCGCGCCCGGTGGCTCCTCCAGTTCCCGCAATCGTTCTTCGAGAGAAAGCATTGAATTCCTCTCCGGCACGGATGTAAGCCGCGCGACCAAGGCCGCGCTCTGTACGTCAGGGCCGAACAGGAGCATGCCTCACGAAGTCCCTGTCAACTATTTTCACTTTTCTGTACATCTGCGACCTCAAGTGAGCGAAGTTGCCGATGCAGAGTTCTCAGTCACAGCTCCGCGGGCACGTGCGGGGTGGCGAGGACCTTGTCCACGCGGTTGCCGTCCATGTCCATCACCTCGATACGCCACCCTTCGTGCTCCACGTGCTCGCCGGGGGTGGGGACATGGCCCAGCAGCGTGAACACCAGGCCGCCCACCGTGCGGTACTCGCGCGGCTCGCCGCGGCGCTCGGCCAGGCCCAGCGCCTCGCGGAAGTCGTCCACCGGGTAGCTGCCGTCCACCAGCAGCGAGCCGTCGTCGCGGCGCACCACGGGGGGCGAGCCGGCGGTGGTGAGCGACAGGTCTCCCGCGATCTCCTCGAGCAGGTCGTTGAGCGTGACCAGCCCCTCGATGCCGCCGTACTCGTCCACCACCACGGCCAGGTGCACGCCGCACTCGCGGAAGCGCTCCAGCAGGTGCAGCGCCCGCGTGCTGGCGGGGATGTACAGCGGCTCGCGCACGTGCTCCTCGAGCGAGTCGCCGCCGCCCTCCAGCCGCGCGGCCCACAGGTCCTTCACGTCCACCATCCCGCGCACCGCGTCCAGCCCGCCGTCGCACAGCAGGTAGCGGGTGAAGCGGTGCTCCACCATCCGGCGCCAGTTCTCGGCGGGGGTAGCCTCCAGGTCCAGCCAGACGATGCGGTGCCGCGGCGTCATCACCGCGTCCACCCGCTGGTCGCCCAGCCAGAACACGCGCTCCACCAGCTCCTGCTCCTCTTCGTGGAACACGCCGGCCTGCGTGGCCTGCTCCATCATCACCGTGATCTCGGCCTCGCTCACCGGCGGCTCGCTGCCCTTGCGCACGCGCAGCAGCCGCAGCAGCAGCTCGGTGCTCACCGTGAGCATCTTCACCGCCGGCGCGGCCAGGAAGGAGACCATGTTCATGGGCCCGCTCACGGCCGCCGCGATGCGCTCGGGGGCGTTCAGCCCGATGCGCTTGGGCACCAGCTCGCCGATCACCAGCGACAGGTAGGTGATCACCAGCACCACAGCGGCCAGCGCCAGGGTCTCGGCGTACGGCGCCAGGAGCGGCGCGCGGGCGATCACCGGCTTCAGCTCGTCCGCCAGCGTGGCGCCGCCGAAGGCACCGGCCAGCGTGCCGATCAGCGTGATCCCGATCTGCACGGTGGAGAGGAAGCGCGTGGGCTCCTCGGCCAGCGCCAGCGCCCGCCGCGCGCCCGCGTCGCCGGCGTTCGCGCGCTCCCGCAGCCGCGTGCGGCGGGATGAAACCAGCGCGATCTCGCTCATCGAGAACACGCCGTTCAACACGATCAGCACCAGGATCAGCGCGACCTCGAGCCCGATTACGGACATGGGCCTTTCTTCGTGCGGGGGAAGCCGGTACAGCGACACCCCCGGAATCTAACCAACCCCGCGGCCCCCGCGGAGCCACGGACTGACCCAGGCACGCCCGGGCGTGGCGCGAACGTGGCGGCGCGCCTCGCTTTCATCGTGCGAAGCTGGACGAGTTGTGCCACCGGTGGCCGCTTTTTACCGGAAGTGAACGAAGCGCTTGCGTAAACGGTCTGCGGATGACACCGTTGATGGGTCACGGCCGTACGGGTGTTCCTGAAACGCGCGGCAGGGTGCTTGTCCATGGGGGCTGCGCCCGCGACAATCACGGGGATCCGGGAGGGGTGGATGCGCATGGTATCACTGATCGGCACGCCGTCGTTCCTTCGCGGCATGGCCCGCGTGCTCGACCTGGGCGGCACGCTCAACCGCTGTGATTCGCCTGTCAGTGACACCCCCACCGACGACGACGTGCAGGCGCTGCTCGGTGACTGGGAGGCCGTGGCCGGCGACATGGGCGTGGCGTTCCGCGCAACCGCCAACCAGGTTGCCCGGGCGCGCCGCCATGCCGAAGCACAAGCCTAGCGCCGCTCAACCCGTTGTAGTGGCCGCGGCGGCAGACATCGCGAAGGCTGTGCACGAGCCGCTGCGCCCCCGTCCATTCGTGCTCGCGCGGTCGCTGTTTGCGGGGCCGATGCCGCCGCCCGACGTGCTTCGTGAGTATGAAGAGATCTTCCCCGGCGCCGCCGAGTTTTTCTTCAACCAGCTCGAGCGGCAGATGGCTCACCGGCAGGAGGCCGAGCGCAAACTGGTGGATTCGGCCATCCGCAACGAGCTGTTCGGGATGTGGCTGGCGTTCGTGCTGGCGCTGATCCTGGTACTGAGCGGAGGCTGGCTGATCCATGAGGACAAGAATCCCCAGGGGATGAGCGTGATCGCGACGACGCTGGCCACCTTCACCGGCGCGTTCGTCTACAGCTACTCCAAGCGGTCCGGGGAGATACGACGTAAGCACGGGAGGGGGAGACGGCCACGGGACGCCGTTTCCGCTGATCCCCGGCCGCCGGACGGAAATGCCGGGGTGATGACGTGCTGAGCGAGCAATGATGCGGGAGTGGCTTCGTCCAGGGAGACCAACGCGCCGCCGGGAACACAGGTGTTTCGGGTCGTAGCGAGTGAATCGGGACTCGCGACTTCGTCGGAGGAGTGCGGGAGCCGAGCGTGGGGTGGGGTCAGCCGCGCGAACAGTCGCCGCAGGTGCCGTGGAAGGTGACGGTGTGGTCGGCCACGGTGAAGCCGTGGTCGCGGCGGAACTGGGCGAACACCTCGGGATCGAGGCCGCGCGCGGGCACCGTGAACACGCGGCCGCAGCCGCGGCAGTGCAGGTGATGCGGGTGCTCGCCGTCGCCCGCCAGCTCGAAGCGCTCGGCGCCGCCGCCGGTGGCCACCTGCCGGGCCACGCCCAGGCCAGCCAGCCACCCCAGCGTGCGGTACACGGTCACCAGGTCGGCCCCGTGGCCCACCACCTGGTGCAGCTCGCGCACCGTGACTGCGCGCGCGGCCTCGTGCAGGGCGCGGATCACCGCGCGGCGGCTGCTGGTAAGGCGGTGGCCCTCGCGCGAGAGCCGGTCGAAGATGTCGCCAGGCGTGGGGGGCACGGGAATGGATCCGGAAAAGAAGCGGAAAGGGACTGCGCATGGACGGTGCGGCGAACATAAACGAAGCGACAATATATGTTGCCCCAGACGCGCTCGTCCATACTCTTGATCAACCCGGGGGCGGGGCGGCCGAGCATTCTTGACCCCGCAAGGGGCCCGTGATATCTTCCCGGCACACCGGAAGTGGCGGGGAGAACCATCTCTGAGCCGACAGTTCAGAAGCCGGGGCCTTCTTCTACGGCCAACGTCACGCCCCCAGCGGGAAGACGGAAGCTCGCGGAGGTGGCACCCACAGTGTCTCGCACACGGCTTCAGAATCCTCCCCGCTGTTTCCGACCCAGGCCGGCCTCGATTCACCTCGGGGCTGGCCTTTTTCACACGCCAGCCCAGGGAGACCCGGCGTGCCGACCGTCCGCGTGACCCGGCGGGTGCACTTCAATGCGGCGCACCGCCTGCACAACCCCGCGTTCTCCGACGAGGAGAACCGGCGCATCTTCGGGCCGTGCAACCACCCCAACTGGCACGGGCACAACTACGAGCTCGACATCACCGTGGAGGGCGAGCCCGACCCGGCCACCGGCTACCTGGTGGACCTGGGGGCCGTGCGCGACGCCGCCGAGGAGGTGTTGAAGGAGGTGGACCACCGCAACCTGAACCTGGACGTTCCCTGGCTGCAGGGGGTGATCCCCAGCACCGAGAACGTGGTGGTGGCGCTGTGGCGGCAGCTTGCGCCGCGCATTCCGCGGGGGCGGCTCGCCCGGCTGGTGCTGTACGAGACTCCGCGCAACTGGGCCGAATACTGGGGAGAGTGAAGGATCTGGGCATGAGCACGGAATTGAGCGACCTGGTGCACGGCCGGCTGGACGGACGCCCGGTGGACACGCGCGAGGGCGAGCTGCGCTACCGCGACTTGGTGCGCGAGCAGCTTGCCGCGCTGGGCGAGGACCCCGGCCGCGACGGCCTGCTGCGCACCCCCGAGCGGGTGGAAAAGGCCATGCGCTGGCTCACGCGCGGCTACGAGCTGTCGGTGGAGGAGGTGATCCGCGGCGCGATCTTCGACGAAGGCCATCACAACATGGTGATCGTCAAGGACATCGAGATGTATTCGCTCTGCGAGCACCACCTGCTCCCGTTCTTCGGCAAGGTGCACGTGGCGTACATCCCCAACGGGCGCATCGTGGGGCTCTCCAAGATCCCCCGGGTGGTGGAGGTGTTCGCGCGGCGGCTGCAGGTGCAGGAGCGGCTCACCGAGCAGGTGGCCGGCGCCATCATGGAGGTGCTGGAGCCCGAGGGGGTGGGCGTGGTGGTGGAGGCGGCGCACCTGTGCATGATGATGCGCGGGGTGGAGAAGCAGAACTCGCGCACCATCACCAGCGCCATGAAGGGCGTGTTCCTGAACGACCTGCGCACCCGCGAGGAGTTCCTGCGCCTGGTTCACCCCGGCGGCTCGGCGGTCTGACGGCGGTCGGTCGTCGGCCGGGAGGTTCCGAAGTCGAACGGCGGGGGTCGGATGTCTCCGGGAGGCGGCCTCGGCGGGCCGGACCGTCGCGCCGCGCGTGCGGCGCGAGTATCTTCCTGCCCCCGCTCAAGGGCGGGTGAGGGTGAGGCTCGCGGATGGACGGGGGACGGAGGGAGCGCGGATGGACGACCTGGCGGGGAAGACGGTGGTGGTCACCGGCGCCTCGCGCGGCATCGGGGCGGCGGTGGCGCGGGGGATGGCGCGGGCCGGCGCCTGGGTGGGGATGGTGGCGCGGGGCGGCGACGCGCTTTCGGCCGCGGCCGCCGAGGCGGGCGGGCACGCCATCCCGGGCGACGTGGCCGCGCCGGGCGGGGTGCATGCGATCGCCACCTACGTGACCGAGCTGCTGGGCGACGCGCCCGACATCCTGGTGAGCAGCGCCGGCGCCTTCTCGCTGGCGCCCATCGCCCAGACCGACCCGGCCGACTTCGAGCGGCAGCTGGCGGTGAACCTGCGCGGGCCGTTCCTGCTGATGCGCGCCTTTCTTCCGCTGATGCTGCGGCGCGGGTCGGGGCACCTGATCCACCTGGGCTCGGTGGCGGGGCGCGTGGCCTTCCCCGAGAACGGGGCGTACAGCGCCAGCAAGTTCGGGCTGCGCGGGCTGCACGAGGTGCTGCTGCAGGAGATCCGCGGCACCGGCGTGCGCGCCACGCTGGTGGAGCCCGCCGCCACCGACACGCCGCTGTGGGACGCCATCGACCCCGACACACGCCCCGGCCTGCCGCCGCGCGCCTCCATGCTGCGGCCCGACGACGTGGCGCGCGTGGTGTTGTTCGCCGCCAGCCAGCCGCGGCACGTACAGATCCCCACCATCGCGGTCGAGGCCGCGGGTTGAGCCGATGTTCCTGCTGAACGTGAAGGCCCACTACGACGCCGCGCACTTCCTGCGCAACTACAAGGGGAAGTGCGAGAAGCTGCACGGCCACCGCTACGAGGTGGAGGCCGGGATGGCGTTCGACGACGTGGGCGAGGGCGGAATGGCCTATGACTTCGGTGACGCCAAGCGCGTGCTGCGCGAGATTGCCGGGCGGCTCGACCACGAGAACATCAACGAGCTGGAGCCCTTCACCACCCTGGAGCCCAGCGCCGAGAACCAGGCCCGCTGGATCTTCGAGCAGATGCGCGAGCGGCTGGGCGAGCTGGGCCCGCACCTGGCCTACGTGCGCGTGTGGGAAACGCCCAATCAGTACGCGCAGTATTCGCTCAGGCCGACCTGGTAGGGGGAACTGCAGGGAACAGGGAACAGGGAACAGGGAATAGCCAGCGGCACCCGAGTAGTTCGCAGGCTGTTCCCTGTTCCCTGTTCCCTTTCTTCAGTGGCGGGGAAGCTGCCCAGGGCGGGCCGTTGAATGGAAGAAGCGCACCGATGCACATCCTGCTGACCGACATGCTCACCTGCCCGCGCTGCGGGCCGGAGTTCGGGCTGATCCTGCTGGCCGACCGCATCGACGCGCGACGCGTGCTGGAGGGGCGCCTGGGGTGCGCCAACTGCCGCGAGCAGTACCCCATCCGCAACGGCACCGTGGACGTGCGCATCCCCGGCATCTCCGGAGGCGAGACGGGATCGCCCGGGCCGGCCGTGGGCGACGCATCCGCGGACGCGGGGGGCGATCCGCGCGAGGCGGCGGTGCGGCTGGCGGCGCTGCTGGGGCTGGCGAACGCGCAGGGGACCGTGCTGGTGGCCGGCCCCGCGGCGGCGCTGGCGGGGGAGCTCTCGGCGCTTCTCCCGGAGCTGGAGGTGGTGGCGCTCGCGGATGGTCCGAGTGACTCGGACGTCCAGCCGGGCGTCACCCACATGGCCGGCGCGGCGGAGCGGCTCCCGTTTCGCGGGGGAAAGCTGCGGGGCGTTGCGTTGACCGGCGGCGCGAATCTGGCGGCGCTGGCCGAGGGGGTGCGCGTGCTGCAGACCGGCGCGCGGCTGGTGGTGGAGAACGCCGCGCCGGGCACGGCCGATGCGCTGGGCCGGCTGGGCGCGCAGGTGATGCTCGACCAGGAGGGCACCGTGGTGGCGCGGGCGGTGGGCGAGCCGGTGC
>DASSJS010000021.1:0-3465 GCA_035691085.1 Longimicrobium sp. | reverse complement strand
CCGTGCTCACCCGCTCGCCGCTGATGAGGCCGATGAGGTACTCCGGATCGCGGTGGCCTTCCGGCCGCGGCAGGATCACCCGCCCGCCCACCGCGAGCGGCCAGGAGATCTCGAAGACCGAGGCGTCGAAGCTGAAGGAGCTGTTCTGGAGCACCCCTTCTCCCACCCCCAGGCCGTGCCTCTCCTGCAGCCACGCCAGGCGGTTCACCGACCCGCGGTGGGGGTTCATCACGCCCTTGGGCCGGCCGGTGCTTCCGGAGGTGTAGGTCAGGTACGCCAGGTGCCCCGGCGTGAGCGCGCCGGGCGCCGGGTTCGTCGCGGGCCGGTCCGACCACGGCGGAGCGGCCGCGTCGAGCTCAAGCACCGGCACGGCGGCGCTCCCGACGCGGTCCCGCAGGCGCGCCTGCGTGAGCACCGCGGCGGGCGCGCTGTCGGCCAGCATGTACGCGAGCCGCTCCGCCGGGTAGCCCGGGTCCAGCGGCACGTACGCCCCGCCCGCCTTGAGCACGCCCAGCATCCCCACCACCATCTCCGGGCTGCGCTCCACGCAGATCCCCACCCGCACGTCGGGGCCCACGCCCAGCGAGCGGAGGTGGTGCGCCAGCCGGTTCGCCCGCTCGTTCAGCTCCGCGTAGGTAAGGCGCTCCCCCTCGAAGACCACCGCCACCGCGTCGGGCGTGCGCGCCACCTGCTGCTCGAAAAGCTCGTGGATGCACGACTCGCCCGGGTACGCCGCCTCCGTCCCGTTCCACTCCTCCACCACCAGGGCGCGCTCGCTCTCCGGCATGAGCGCCAGCCGTTCCACGTGCCGGCTGTCGTCGGCGGCCATCTCCCTCAGCACCCGCCGCAGGTAGCCCATCCAGCGCTCCACCGTCTCCCCCTCGAAGAGCGCCGTCGCATACGTGACACTCCCCACGATCCGGCCTCCCGCCTCCCACAACGCGAGCGACAGATCGAACTTCGCCTGCGCGTGCGAGGACCCCGCGCGCACACCGCCCACCTCCAGCCCCGGCAGCCGCAGGTCTCCCCGGGGTGCGCTCTGCCACGCGAACATCACCTGGAAGAGCGGGTGGTGCGAAAGGCTGCGTGCCGGGTCGAGCAGCTCCACCACCTGCTCGAACGGGATGTCCTGGTGATGCTGCGCTTCGAGCGCCCGCTCCTTCACCCTTCGCAGCAGTTCCGCCACCGTCGGCGACCCGGACAGCTCCAGGCGCAGCGCAAGCGTGTTCACGAAGAAGCCGATCAGCCCTTCGATCTCCGCGCGCCCCCGGCCCGCCGAAGGCGTGCCGGTCACCACCTCGTCCTGCCCCGAGAGCCGGCCCAGCACCACCGCCCACGCGGCCAGGAGCGTCATGAACAGCGTCGTCCCATGCCGCCGCGACAGCGCCTTCAACTCCGCGGTGAGCGCCTCGTCCAGCTCCACGCCGAGGAACGCCCCCGCATGGTCCACCTGCGCCGGCCGCGGACGGTCGGCGGGCAGCTCCAGCAGCTCCGGTGCGCCCGCGAGCGTCTCCTTCCACCACTCCGCCTGCTCGCGGAGGAGGTCTCCCTCCATCCACCGCCGCTGCCAGACCGCGTAGTCCGCGTACTGAACCGGCAGCTCGGGGAGGGCCGGCTCCCTCCCCTCGAGATGGGCGGCATAGAGCGCGGAGAGTTCACCGGAGAGCACCCCCATCGACCACCCGTCGCTGACGATGTGGTGCATCGTCAGAAGCAGCACGTGGTCGTCGGCGGCGAGCCGGATCAGCCGGCCACGGATCAGCGGGCCCCGCTCCAGGTTGAAGGGTGCACGCCCCTCCTCGAGCATCAGCCGGCCGAGCTCCGCCGCCGCGTCCATCTCCCCGCCCAGGTCGTGCTCTCGAAGCCGGAACCCGATGTTCGCCGGCGCGATCCGCTGCTCCGGGTCGCCCTCCACCTGCGCGAAGGTGGTGCGCAGCGCCTCGTGGCGGGCCACGATCCCGTCCAGCGCGCGCACCAGCGCCGTCCGGTTCAGCTCCCCCCGCAGACGCAGGCGCGTGGAAAGGTGATAGGTGCCGCCCAGGCCCCCCAGCTGCTCCAGGAACCAGAGCCGCTGTTGGGCGAACGACAGCGGAAGGCGGCCCTCCCGGCCGGCGGGCTCGACCGGCGGCAGTTCCGAGCGCGCCGCCTTCTCCAGCTCCCGCGCGAAGTCGCCGAGCACGGGCCGGGTGAACAGCTCCCCCAGCGCGACCTCCACCCCCAGCACCTGCCGCACCCGCGAGATCACCTGCACCGCCAGCAGCGAGTGCCCTCCCCGCTCGAAGAAGTGATCCCGGCGGCCCACCCGCTTCACCCGCAGCACCTCCGACCAGATCTCGGCCACCGCGGCTTCCGCGTCCGTCAGCGGCGCATGGTAGCCGCGCGTGGCGAACGGATCGCCCGCGGGCACCGGGAGCGCCTTGCGGTCCAGCTTCCCCGTGGGGGTAAGCGGCCACGCCTGCAGGTGCACGAACGCGGCGGGGACCATGTACTCGGGGAGCGACTCGGCCAGGTGCGCCCGCAGCGCCTCGATGGTGGCGGGCTCGTCCGCGACGTAGTAGGCCACCAGCCGCCGGTCGCCGGGCGATTCCTCGCGTGCCACCACGGCAGCCTCGCGCACCCCCGGGTGCTTCACCAGCCGGGCCTCGATGTCACCCAGCTCCACCCGGAAGCCGCGGATCTTCACCTGGAAGTCGTTGCGCCCCAGGTACTCCACCGCGCCGCCCGGCATCCACCGGCAGAGATCTCCAGTGCGGTACAGCCGCGCGCCGGAACCGCCGAAGGGGTCGGGAACGAAGCGCTCGGCGGTGAGCGCGGGGCGGTTCCAGTAGCCGCGTCCCAGCGCCACGCCGCCGATGAACATCTCGCCCGCCACGCCCATCGGCACCGGCTCGCCGGCGGCGTCGAGCAGGTAGAGCCGCGTGTTGGCGATCGGGAAGCCGATGGGGATCACGTCGCCCGTGGCCGGGCCCGGCGCGCACGGCCAGCAGGAGACCTCGCCGCCCTCGGTGGGGCCGTACCAGTTGCGCAGGACGGCGTGGGGAAGGAGCTCGCGGAAGCGGCGCACCAGCGCGGGCGGAAGCGCCTCGCCGCTGCAGTAGACGCGGCGGAGCCCCGTGCACGCCGCCGCCCCCGGCTCGTCCAGGAAGAGGGGGAGCATGGAGGGAACGAAGTGAAGGTCGGTCACCCCCGCCTCCTGGACGATCCGGACCAGGTAGGCGGGATCGCGGTGTCCGTCCGGCGTCGCCAGCACGAGCCGCGCGCCGGTGAGGAGCGGCCAGAACACCTCCCACACCGACACATCGAAGCCGTAAGTGGTCTTCTGCAGGAACGCGTCGCCGGAGGTCAGGCCGTGCTCCGCCTGCATCCACACCATGCGGTTCACCGCGCTCTGGTGCCCCACCATCACCCCCTTGGGGCGGCCGGTGGAGCCCGACGTGTACATCACGTACATCAGGTGATGGGAGG
>DASSJS010000020.1:0-9420 GCA_035691085.1 Longimicrobium sp. | reverse complement strand
GTGAAACGGGCGCGGAGCCGTGAACCGGCTCCGCGCCCGTCTTCGTTCGGACATCCGATGATGGCGCTACCTCACGGCAGCGGCAGCTTGTCGCGGATCAGCAGCAGGATGGCGGCGTGGGGGACGATCAGGTACTTGCTGCCGTCGATCTCCACCTCCACGGCGTTGCTGCGCAAAAAGATGGCGAAGTCGCCGGGCTGCGCCTGCAGCGGCACGTAGCGCATGCCGGTGCGGGTGCTCCCGCCGGACCACGGCTCGCCGTCGGCCAGCGGCTCGGCGGTGGGGTAGCCGGGGCCCACGTTCACCACGTGTCCGCCCATCGCCGCTTCCTTCTCCTGCACGCCGGGCGGAAGAAAGAGGCCGGACGGCGTCTTGCTGTTGTCTTCCTCGGGCTTGATCAGGACCTTGTCGCCCACCACCAGAACTTCACGGCTCATCGTGCCTTCCGTCGCTTTCAGGGCAGATTCCAGGTAGAACATCGTCGGGTCGTCTCGATTCGCTCAACATCGATGGAGGTGTACCTTCCGCGCAATGCGTACACCCCGTCGAGGTGGCGGTTCGCGCGGCCGTGCGTGCCGAACACCGGCCTTCCGCGCTGGCCGATGGTATCAACTATCCATCACTTTTAGGATCGTTATTTGCGTCAGACGTTTGTGACCCTTCTTGGTTCGCAAGACAGGCTCGCCGTTCCACCAGCGTGGATACGGCCCTTGCGTTCCGAACTTCGCCAGATTACCAACGAGGAGGATGCAATGCGCGAGAAGCTCACCCTGGCCCTGGAAAACCTGAACGTCGACTCGTTCACCACGGCGCCCGTCCTGTCGCCCGCCCCGCAGCCGCTGGCCACCTGTCTGCAGACCGCCTGCCGCCCGTACGTCTGCTGCGCCTGACCGGCACGGGCGGGGGCGCTTTGCACGACGCTCCCGCCCACCGCTTCCCTGCCCTCCGCGTTCTCTCCCGCGCCCGTGAAACTTCGGCCCGGCCGTTGCCGTTCACGTACGGCATGAACAAACCTGATATCGAGTTCAGCTACGACCCCATCGCCGACGGTTACGCCGCGGCGATCGACCAGGCGCCGTACAACGCGTACTACGAGCGCCCGGCGGTGCTCGCCTCGCTCCCGCCGGTGGACGGAAAGCGGATTCTGGAGGCCGGGTGCGGCGCCGGATGGTACACCGAGCAACTGCTCCTCCGGGGTGCGCGCGTCACCGCGCTCGACGCGAGCGCATCGCTCGTCGACCACACGCGCCGCCGCATCGCCTCGCTCGGAGCCGACGCGAGCGAGCGAGGGGAGGCGCGCGTGGCAGACCTGCGCGAACCGCTGGCGTTCGCGCCGGATGCCAGCTTCGACGGGATCGTGAGCGCGCTGGTGATGCACTACCTGCGCGACTGGAGCGTGCCCGTCGCCGAGTTCCGGCGCGTGCTGAAGCCGGGTGGCTGGTTCCTGTTCTCCACCCACCACCCCGCGGCCGACGCGAGGGACCTGGACGAGGGCGAGAGCTACTTCGACGTGGTCCAGGAAGAAGACACCTGGAAGGACATCGGCACCGTGCGCTTCTACCGCCGCCCGCTGATGGCGATCAGCGACGCGCTGGCGGCGGGCGGGTTCGGGATCGAGCGCATCATCGAGCCGCGCCCCACCGAGGCCTTTCGCGCCGCCCGCCCCGACGCGTACGAGCGGCTGATGCGCCAGCCCGAGTTCATTCTCATCCTCGCCCGTCCGTGGTGAAAGCCGGAGGTCCCATCGCGCCGGCTTCTACTGCACGAACGCAGAGCAGCGAAGATAGGCAGAGACAGGCAGAGAACTGCGGACTGCGGTTGCTGTTCTCTGTCTAACTCTGCCTGTCTCCATTGCTCTGCGTTCATGCAGTTCCAGCGATGTCGGCTTCCGCCCAGATCCTTCGGGGAAGCCACCCCGCTGCCCCACCCGCCGGAACCCGACTTGCAGCCGCGCGGCGGGTGTCTTTCCCGCGCGGGCGCGAAGCCATACATTCGCCCCCGCAACGCGCCCGCACGACCGTGCCCCCCGGATCGGGCCGGCGGGACCGCGTATCGCGGAAGCTCCGGGGACCCAAGGGAGACTTGATGGCCGACAGCTTCGGCGCCCGCTCGACCCTTCGCGTCGGCGAGCGCGAATACATCATCTACCGGCTGAACGCGGCGGGCGACGTCAGCCGCCTTCCGTACAGCCTGCGCATCCTCCTCGAAAACCTGCTGCGCACCGAAGACGGCGTGACCGTCACGCGTGACGACATCGAGGCGCTGGCGACGTGGGATCCGGCGAATCCCCCCGACCGGGAGATCGCCTACTCGCCGGCGCGCGTGGTGCTGCAGGACTTCACCGGCGTTCCCTGCGTGGTCGATCTCGCGGCCATGCGCGACGCCATGCAGGCGCTGGGCGGCGACCCCGGCAAGATCAACCCGCTGCAGCCGGTGGAGCTCGTCATCGACCACTCCATCCAGGTGGACGCGTTCGGCACGGCCGAGGCGTTCCAGCAGAACGTGGAGCTGGACTACGGCCGCAACCGCGAGCGCTACGCCTTCCTGCGCTGGGGCCAGCAGGCGTTCGACAACTTCCAGGTGGTGCCGCCCAACACCGGGATCGTGCACCAGGTGAACCTGGAGTACCTGTCGCGCGTGGTCTTCTCCACCGACGAGAACCCCAACCTGAAGCACGAGGGCGGCCTTCCGCTGGCCTACCCCGACACCTGCGTGGGCACCGACAGCCACACGCCCATGGTGAACGGGCTGGGGATCCTGGCGTGGGGCGTGGGCGGCATCGAGGCCGAGGCGGCCATGCTGGGGCAGCCGATCAGCATGCTGATCCCCGAGGTGATCGGCTTCAAGCTCGAGGGCGAGCTCCCCGAGGGCGCCACGGCCACCGACCTGGTCCTCACCGTCACCGAGATGCTGCGCAAGAAGGGCGTGGTGGGCAAGTTCGTGGAGTTCTACGGCCCCGGCGTCGCCTCCCTCGCGCTCGCCGACCGCGCGACCATCGGCAACATGAGCCCGGAGTACGGGGCCACCTGCGCCATCTTCCCGCCCGACCAGATCACGCTCGACTACCTGCGCTTCACCGGCCGCCCCGAGGAGCGGATCGCGCTGGTGGAGGCGTACATGAAGGAGCAGGGGCTCTTCCACACCCCCGACTCGCCCGAGCCGGTGTTCACCGACACCCTGCAGCTGGACCTGAACACCGTGCAGCCCAGCGTGGCCGGCCCGCGCCGCCCGCAGGACCGCATCAATCTCAGCGACGTGAAGAAGGCGTTCCGCGCCGCGCTTCCCTCGCTGATGCCGTCGGGCCGCGCGCCGGCCGAGCGCGAGCTCCCGTCGCAGAAGGAAGCGGCCGACTCGGACAGCAGCATCGGCTCGGCCGCGGTGGGCGTGTGGGGCGAGGGCTCGGCCGAGAGCCCCGACGCGCAGAAGGTGCTGGTGGATGACGCCGAGATGGTGCTGGACCACGGCAGCGTCGTCATCGCCGCCATCACCAGCTGCACCAACACCTCCAACCCGTCGGTGATGATGGCCGCGGGGCTGCTGGCCAAGAAGGCGGTGGAGCGCGGCCTGTCGCGCCGCCCCTGGGTGAAGACTTCGCTGGCGCCGGGATCGAAGGTGGTCACGGCGTATTACGAGAAGGCGGGAGTGCTCCCCTATCTCGAACAGCTCGGCTTCAACGTGGTGGGGTACGGCTGCACCACCTGCATCGGCAACTCGGGGCCGCTGCCGCAGCAGATCTCCGACGCCATCCAGAAGGGCGGGCTGGTGGCCGCGTCGGTGCTCTCCGGCAACCGCAACTTCGAGGGGCGCATCAACAGCGACGTGCGCGCCAACTTCCTGATGTCGCCCCCGCTCGTCGTCGCCTTCGCCATCGCCGGGCGGATCGACTGGGACCCGTACAACGAGCCGATCGGCCAGGACAAGGACGGCCGCAGCGTGTTCCTGAAGGACATCTGGCCCACCAACAACGAGGTCCACTCCGCCATCCAGAGCGCCATCGAGAGCGAGATGTACCGCCGGAGCTACGCCGGCGTGTTCGAGGGCGACGAGCGCTGGAAGAGCATGGACACGCCGCCGGGCGACCGCTTCGAGTGGGCCGACGATTCGACGTACGTGCGCCAGCCGCCGTACTTCGAGAACATGCCGAAGGAGGCGCCCACCGAGGTGAAGGAGATCCGGGACGCGCGCGCCATCGCCTACCTGGGCGACAGCGTGACCACCGACCACATCTCGCCCGCGGGGAGCATCAAGAAGGACTCGCCGGCCGGGAAGTACCTGGTGGAGCACGGCGTGGAGCCCAAGGACTTCAACAGCTACGGCGCGCGCCGCGGCAACCACGAGGTGATGGTGCGCGGCACCTTCGCCAACGTGCGCATCCGCAACCTGCTGGCGCCGGGGACCGAGGGCGGCTTCACCACCTACTTCCCCGACGACGAGATCACCACCATCTACGACGCGGCCATGCGCTACCAGGAGGCGGGGACGCCGCTGGTGATCCTGGCCGGGAAGGAGTACGGGAGCGGGTCGAGCCGTGACTGGGCGGCCAAGGGGCCGTACCTGCAGGGGATCAAGGCGGTGATCGCGGAGAGCTACGAGCGCATCCACCGCAGCAACCTGGTGGGGATGGGCGTGCTCCCGCTGCAGTTCCTGAACGGCGAGAACGCGCAGTCGCTGGGGCTGTCGGGCCGCGAGGTGTTCGACATCGACGGGCTGGCGGAGGTGATCTCCAGCAACCTGAAGACGCGCGAGGTGACCGTCCGCGCCCGGCCGGTGGAAGGCGAACAAGGCGCGGCCGCCGAGTTCCGGGCGCTGGTGCGCATCGACACGCCGCAGGAGGTGCTGTACTACCGGCACGGCGGGATCCTGCAGTTCGTGCTGCGCCAGCTGCTCTCCGGCAAGGAGGTGGCCGAGCCGATCCCCGGCGGCGTTCCCGCCGGCGCCGTGAGCCACCAGGCCAGCGGCGGCGACGCCTCGGTGACCGAGGGCTCGCAGGAGAGCTTCCCGGCCAGCGACCCGCCGACGTACTGACCAACTGCGGTACGGGTACGGGGGTACGGAGGTACGGAACTGCGGGGGTGCGGCGGGATGGATTCCGCCGCGCCCCCGCGGTTTTATGCGCGCAAGTTGTTGGGGGCGAATGAATTCGCGGCAAAGACCACATAGAGTCCGCCTTCGCGGACTACCGGCTGTCGTGACAACGCGGTGGCGGTGCTCGGCAGAAACCTGTCGTTGCCGTCGAAGTCCGCGAAGGCGGACTGTGTGCCGTTGTAGCGGCGAGTTTACTCGCAAATTCCACCCGGATCTGTATCGACTTCGATTCACACGCGAGACGCATCCCGTTTGCCCCGCCCCGCACTCCGTGGTATCCTGCCGCCATGAGCCCTCCCGCAGACCGCCACCGCTCGCACACTTCCGATGGCCCGCCGCTGGCGCGCGGGCCCGAGTTCGACCTCATCCGCCGCTTTCTCCCCAAGCACACGCCCGCGCGGCCGGACGTGCGCGTGGGGCCGGGGGATGATTGCGCGGTGGTCGCGGGAGATGGGATCGCGCTGTCGGTGGACATGTCGGTGGAGGGGGTGCACTTCCGGCGCGACTGGCTGAGCTTTCGCGAGATCGGCGGCCGCGCGGCCGCGGCGGCGCTCAGCGACCTGGCCGCCATGGCCGCGCGGCCGGTCGGCGTCCTGGTCTCGCTCGCGGTGCCGCGCGAAGACGCGGGCGAGCCGGCGGTGGAGGTGATGGAGGGCGTCCGCGCCGCCGCGGCCGAGGTAGGGGCCGTGCTGCTGGGCGGCGATCTGGCACGCACTTCGGGGCCGATGACGATCGACGTGACCGTCGTGGGCGAGGCCCCGCACCCGGTGCTCCGCTCCGGCGCCGCGATGGGCGACGAGGTGTGGGTGACGGGCGAACTGGGCGGGAGCGGCCTGTTCGTGGAGCAGATGCTGGGCGGGTGGCGTCCGTCGCGCGGTGCACGCGAGCGCTACGCGGCCCCGGTGCCGCGCATCGCCGAGGCGCGCTGGCTGGCCGAGCGCGGGCTGGTGCACGCGATGATCGACCTTTCCGACGGCCTGGCCGGCGACGCGGCGCACCTGGCGGCGGCGAGCGGCGTGGCCATCCTCCTCGCCCCCGAGCTGATCCCCATCCACCCCGCCGTCCGGCGCCACGCCACCACACCCGGGCACGCGCTGCGCCTGGCCATCTCCGGCGGCGAGGACTACGAGCTCTGCTTCACCGCGACGCTGGGCGAGGTGGAGGGGCACGTCCACGCGTTCCAGTCCGCGTTCGGCACCCGGCTCACCTGCGTGGGTCGTGTATCCGGCGGCGACGGCGTGTGGTGGACCGACGCGGAAGGGCACCGGCAGCCGCTGGGAGTACACGGATACCAGCACTTCGAGCAGGACGACGAGATGCCGCCGGCGTGAAACCGGGCGAGTACCGGGCCGTGCCTCATGAAGATTGACTTGGGCCTGCTCTACCATTAGATTAGTTGTTGCAACAACTATTTACACGCGAGCAAAGCGCCACTGAACCAGGAGGGCGATCGATGGCCACCAACACGCAGAACCGGATCCGCGCCGTCGCGGCGGCAGTGGCGGACACAACGCCGAAGCCGGCGCAGGCGGGCGCGTACGGCATCGCGCCGGAAGGGTTCCGGCTCCCGGAATCCGCGCGCGTTGGGCGCGTGCGGCTGCAGGTGGCCAATCTGGAGCGCTCGCTTGCCTACTACGGCCAGGTGCTCGGCTTCCGCGTGATCGAACGCGGAGATGGGTACGCGATCCTGGGCGCGCACAGCGGCGACACGCCGCTGGTGGAACTGCATGAGAAGCCCGGTGTGCGGCCGGTGCCGCGGCGCGGGCTGCTGGGGTTGTACCACTTCGCGGTGCTGCTCCCCGACCGCGCTGCGCTGGGGCGGTTCCTGGCGCACCTGCGGGAGATCGGCGCGTACGCGGGGATGAGCGACCACTTCGTGAGCGAGGCCATCTACCTCACCGACCCCGACGGGCTCGGCATCGAGGTGTACGCCGACCGTCCTCGCTCCGCCTGGGTGCAGCGCGGCCCCGAGCTGGCCATGGCCACCGAGCCGCTCGACACGGCCGGCGTGATCGGCGCCGGCGGCGGCCAGCCGTGGACGGGGATGCCGGCCGGCACCACCATCGGCCACGTGCACCACTACGTGGGTGATATCGAGCAGGCGGCGCGCTTCTACCACCAGGGGCTCGGCTTCGACGTGATGGTCTGGAGCTACCCCGGCGCGCTCTTCGTCTCGGCGGGCGGCTACCACCACCACGTGGGGCTGAACACCTGGGCCGCCGGTTCGCCCGCGGCTACCGACGACGACGCGCGGCTGCTGGATTGGGAGCTGCTCCTCCCCGACGCGGCCTCGATCGGCGCGGTGGCCAATAGCCTGCGGCATGCCGGCTTCGCGCCGGAACCGGCGGACGGCGGCTGGCTCGCGCGTGACCCGTGGGGCATCACCGTCCGCCTCGCGCGCGATCCGGCGGCGTAAGGGACGGCGCGGGACTCTGGGAAGGCCGAAGCCGCCGGCGCGAGATCGACTCGCGCCGGCGGCTTCGTCTTCGTGGGGATCGGCGCATCCCCTCATCCGCCGTTCTCCCCACCCGTTGTGTGAGACGCGGGTCGAGCGCGGGCGGACGGGCGACCATCGTCCCCGCATCCACCCAATCCCGGCGGATCTTTCCCCACCGCGGCGCCACCGAGTCCGAATCAGTCGTGGGGAACGGCCCCGCTGGCGTGTTCCACTCGACACGCGGCGGGGCCGGAGTGTATATGGATGCACGCTGAAGTCCGAAATCGTACCGCCTGACCTGGGGGATGGATGCAGGGTGCAACACTGATCGAGTGGCCGGGGCCGATCCTGGAGCTGATCGAGTTCCTGGGCGCGTTCATGGCGTCGGGCGCGGTGGGCTTCCGCTACACGGCCCTGCGCCGCCTGCCCGACGTGGGCGACCCCCGGTCGGCCCGCGCGATCGCCACCCGGCGCGCGGCGGTGATCGGAATCATCGGCGCGCTGGTCAACCTCTGGCACCTGTGGGAGGTGCTGCCCCGCGCGGCGGCACGTGAGCACCTGGCGATCGGCGAGCTGCTCACCCGCTACAACACGTCGTCCATCTGGGCGCTGATGTCGGCGCTGATGATCCTGGGCTTCGGCCTCGTGCTGGCGAGGATCGACCTGGGATGGGCGCTGGCCGCGGTCGGCGTGGTGGTGGGCGGGCTGCGCAACGCGCTCGTCGGCAACTTCGAGCGGCTGGTGACGCCCACGCACCTGCTGGCTGCCGGCCTGTGGATCGGCACGCTCTTCGTGCTCGTGGTCGCCGGGATCGCGGTGGTGATGCGCCACGAGCCGGCCGGCCGGCGGGGCGCGCGGGTGGCCGACATGGTGAACGCCTTCTCGCCGCTGGCACTGGCCATGGGCGGCCTGGTGGTGCTGATGGGCGTGATCGCCGCGTGGCGCGAGCTGGGCGGCGACCTCACGCTGCTGTGGACCACGCCCTACGGCTACGCGCTGCTCACCAAGCTCTTCTTCGTGGCCGTGGTGTTCGGCCTGGGCGCGTGGAACTGGCGCCGCCAGCGGCCCACGCTGGGGAGCGAAACGGCCGCGGGGTCCATCCGCCGCTCCGCGCGCGGCGAGCTGATCGCGGCGCTGCTGGTGCTGGTCGCCACCTCCATCATGCTCAACCTCCCCAACCCCGCCGAGCGCGAGGGCGGGCCTCCTCCGGGCGCACCCGCCGCGCCGCCGCCGGCCGGCGCGCCCGCGGTTGGCGCGCGGTGACGCGAACGGCGCCCCGGGAATCGCTCCCGGGCGCCGTTTTTCATCAACGGTGATGCAAATCGCTGGAAACGCAGGGATGCGCGGGGCGCGGCCGGGTGGTTATCTTGCGGGAAAACAGGGCTGCACGGGCGCGGCTGCGCCGATCATCACCCGCGGGAGGCACGGTTGATTCGCACCATCTGGACTACCCTGGTGGCGCTCGCGACGCTGATGTGGTGGGGGCCGGCCGTGATCTGGCAGGCGCCGCGGGGGCGCAAGCCCGGCGCGTGGTACACGGCTGTCACCCGCCGCTGGGCTCGCTCGATCATCTGGGCCAGCGGATGCCCCATCGTGATCCACGGCCGCGAGAACGTGCGCGACGACGTCCCGCAGGTGATCGCATCGAACCACATCTCGTGGTTCGACGTGTTCGCGCTGGCCTCGATCATCGAGGTCCAGTACCATTTCGTGGCCAAGAAGGAACTGCTCAAGGTACCGCTCTTCGGCCGCGCGCTCGAGGCCGCGGGGCACATCACCATCGACCGAAGCAACCGCGAGCGGGCGATCGAGAGCCTGCGCGCCGCGGGGGAAAAGATCCGCCACACCCCGGGCGCGGTGGTGATCTTCCCGGAAGGCACCCGCTCGCGCAACGGCAG
>DASSJS010000019.1:0-19942 GCA_035691085.1 Longimicrobium sp. | reverse complement strand
GGCGGCACCGACTTCAAATCGGCGCGGGCCGAATTTCTCTGTAACTGGCTATCATGCCTTTAGTTACGGCATCATCTACTTACGTTAGCCGGACAGTAGTGCTGGGGGAGGGGCTTCTCTTTCTCCCTGCTTCTACCGTCGCAGAGGAGAATCCCGTGTGGCTGGATGCCCGGGAGCGGCACGGCGGCGGTGCGCCACGAGAAGTCCGCGAAGGCGGACTGCGTGCCGTTGTAGCGGCGAGTTAACTCGCATACCCGCGAATATCCGCCACCACAACGACGTCCACGCGGTGCGACGACCCATCTCCCGCTCATCCCAACGCGCCGCCGTCCCGGGCTGTACTCCTCCTTTGAGTGCGCCGCGTGCCGGCGCCGTTTCGTTTCCGCAGATCCGCATCTTCCCATGCGCAATCCACTTCCAGCCGCCGCCCTCCGCCGCCGCCGTCTCGCCGCGGCGGGGGTGATGTGCGGCGCGATGCTGCTGGCGGCGCTGGTGCCGGCCGGCGCGGCGCCCCGGCCCGCCCTGCTGCACCCGGTGCTCGCCCGCCGCGCGCCCGCGCCGCCCACGCAGGCGCCGCCCACGCGCGAAGACACTGCGCGGGCGCTGCACCTGCTCAACCGCGCCACCTTCGGGGCGCGGCCGCGCGACATCGCCGAGGTGCTGCGGATGGGTCCCGAGGCGTGGCTCGACCGCCAGCTTCACCCCGAGCGCATCCCCGATTCCGCCGTGGAAGCGCGGCTCGCCGCCCACCCCGCCGCGCGGATGTCGCCCGGTGAGCTGTACGCCGCTTTCCCGCCGCCGCGGCAGAACCCCGCCGCCGTCGCGCGCCGCGATTCGCTTCGCCGCGCACGCGAGCAGGCGGGGGACGGTTCGGGGATGATGAGTGGCGGCGCTTCTCCGGATGAAGCACGGCCAGCCGCGCCGCGGCGGCGTCAGCGCCGCCTCGCGGCCGGGGACACGGCGATGGCCATGCGGGCGGATGGCGCCGGGTTCACGCGGGCGAACGGCGCGCGGCCGGCACTGATACTGGCCGATCTGGCGGGGGCGAAGCTGCAGCGCGCCGTCTACGGCGAGCGGCAGCTGGAGGAGGTGATGACGGATTTCTGGTTCAACCACTTCAACGTCTTCTTTGGGAAAAACCAGGACCGCTACCTGGTCGGCGCGTACGAGCGTGAGGCCATCCGCCCACACGTGTTCGGCCGTTTCCGCGACCTGCTGGAGGCGACGGCGAAGCACCCCGCCATGCTCGTGTATCTCGACAACGCGCAGAGCGTGGTGCCCGATTCGATGAACCCCAACGCGGGGCGGCGCGACGCGGCCCTCCGCCAGCTGCGGGCGATGAGCCCCGGGCAGCGCGCCCAGCTCCTGCGCCGCCGCGGCGTCGATCCGCAGCTCGCCCGGCGCATGGCGGCGGGCGACACGGCGGTGCTCGCGCGGATGCGGACACGCGGCATCAACGAGAACTACGCGCGCGAGCTGATGGAGCTGCACACGCTGGGCGTGGACGGCGGCTACACCCAGCACGACGTGGTGGAAGTCGCCCGCGCGCTCACCGGCTGGAGCGTCGCGCGCGGGCTCCGGCGCGGCGGGGGCGGCGGCGAGCCGTCGTTCGTCTTCCGCGCGGCGGCGCACGATGCGGGAGAGAAGACCGTGCTCGGCCATCGCCTTCCCTCCGGCCGCGGTGTGGAGGATGGCGAGGAGGTGCTCGACATCCTGGCCCGCCACCCGGCCACCGCGCGCCACGTGGCCTTCCAGCTCGCCCAGCGCTTCGTGGCCGACCAGCCGCCGCAGGCACTGGTGGACCGCCTGGCGCAGGTGTTCACCCGCACCGACGGCGACCTGCGCGAGGTCACGCGCGCGCTCTTCCTCTCCCCCGAGTTCAACGATCCGCGGGTCCGTGGGGCCAAGGTGAAGTCGCCGCTGGAGTTCGTGGCCAGCGCGCTGCGGGCCACCGGTGCCGAGGTGGGCCCCTCGCGCATGCTGCTGCAGACGCTGCGGCAGATGGGCCAGGTGCCGTACGCCGCCACCGCGCCCACCGGCTACCCCTCGGCCAGCGAGGAGTGGACGAACAGCGGGGCGATGCTCAGCCGCATGAACTTCGGCCTGGCGCTCGCCGCCGGGCGGCTGAACGGGATCCGCCTCGATGCCGCCGCACTCGCCTCGCCCGGATCGTCGCAGGAGGACGCGGAGGTGGCGGCGCTCGCGCGGGCGGTGCTCCCGGGCGTCCACGACGCGCGCCTGCTCGCGACGGTGAGCGAGGATCTGCGCGCGCAGACGGCGCTCGCGCCGGAACAGCGGACCGCGCGAGCGCTGGGCCTGCTCATCGGCTCCCCCGTGTTCCAGAAACGCTGACGGAGCGCGAGAGTGCTCGTGCGGGAGTCCGCGAAGGCGGACTTCGGGCCGTTGTTGCCGCAGATTCATCCGCCTTTTCTCACCGTGGCCAATGGGGCGACGGGGAGGATGAACGGCACATGATCGAAAATGGAGAAGATGTCCGATGTATGACCCGATCAGCCGGCGCGTGTTCGTGAAGGGTGGCGCGATGGCGCTGCTGGCGCTGGGCGCGCCGCCCGAGTTCCTGCGCCGCTCGCTGCTGGCCGAAACCCGCGCCGCCGCACGCAAGAAGACGCTGATCTGCATCTTCCAGCGCGGCGCGGCCGACGGGCTGAGCATGGTGGTGCCCTTCGGCGACCCGGCCTATTACGCGGCCCGGCGCTCCATCGCCATCGCGAGCCCAGCCCGCGCCAGAGCAGCGGGCGCGCTGGACCTGGACGGGCACTTCGGCCTGCACCCGGCGCTGGAGCCGCTTCGCGAGCTGTACCAGAGGCAGGAGCTGGCCATCGTGCACGCGGCGGGCTCGCCCAGCGCCACGCGCTCGCACTTCGAGGCGCAGGACATCATGGAGACCGCCTCGCCCGACCGGCGCGCCGGCGACGGCTGGCTGAACCGCGTCCTCCGCGAAACGCCCTGCGATGCCTGCGGCGGCCGCACCTTGGCCGACCCCCGCGCCCACGCGGCCGACCACGCGGCGGGGCAGGCGCACGTGGAAGGCGGCGCAGCCGCGCTCCGCGGCGTGGCGATGGGCGCCGAGATGCCCTTGTCGCTCCGCGGCAGTGCGCCCACGCTCGCGATCGCCGACCTGGACCGCTTCGGCGTGGCGGGCGGGCAAGACACCTCGCTCTCCACCACCTTTGCGCGGATGTACGGAAACGACCAGGGCGACCGCGTCTCGGGCGCCGCGGGGGAGGGGCTGGAGGCAGCCGACCTGCTGCGGCGCATCCAGCCGGCGCGCTACCAGCCCGCGGCCGGCGTGCGCTATCCCGGCACCGAGTTCGGCCGCTCGCTGCGCCAGATCGCGCAGCTGGTGAAGGCGGGCGTGGGCGTGGAGGTGGCCTTCGCCGACCTGGACGGGTGGGACACGCACGTGGCGCAGGGCGGCGCCCAGGGCCAGCTCGCGCGCCGGCTGAACGAGCTGGCGCAGGGGATCCGCGCGCTGCACGACGACCTGGGCGAGCACATGCGCGACGTGGTGATCCTCACCATGAGCGAGTTCGGCCGCACCGTGGCCGAGAACGGCACCGGCGGCACCGACCACGGCCACGCCAACTGCATGTTCGTGCTGGGCGGCGACGTGCGCGGCGGCCGCGTGCTGGGCGACTGGCCGGGCCTTGCCCCCGAGCAGCTGCACGAGGGCCGCGACCTGAAGGTGACCACCGACTTCCGCGACGTGTTCGCCGAGGTGGCCGGCAAGCACCTGGGCGCCACGCACCTGGATCGCGTCTTCCCCGGCTTCGAGGTCTCCCCCGCGCGTTACCGCGGCGTGCTGGGGTGAGGAGCGTTCCGGTACCACACGCATCGATCTCAGGAAGCGGCAGCTGTTTCGTTTATTTCGACTGTTGGGATGGGTTCGATTCCATTAGATTGGAGGCGAACTCAACGGGGAGGCGGGATGAGGTCGCCAACGATCGGGCCGGTCGAGCCGTCCGCCGAAGACATGCGGATTGCGCGATGCGCCGCGGCAAAGCTCGCTGCGGCGCCACAATCGGGTGACGTGAGCATACGCATCGGCGATGACAGCGTGAAACTCCCGGCCGGCGCGGTGCGGGTTCTCGCCGAGATCATGGAGCATTTCGCGGAAGGCCGCGCCGTCATGTTGGCCACGCGCGAGTTCGAGGTCAGCACCCAGCGCGCCGCCGACATCCTGAACGTGTCGCGGCCGTATCTCGTGGAACTCCTGGAAAGCGGCAAGATCCCGTTCCGGCGGGTCGGCACGCATCGCCGCGTGCGGCTGGATGACGTTCTCGCCTATCAGGCAGAGATGCGTGAGCGCACCGCCCGGGCGCTCGACGAGCTTACCGCGCAGTCAGAGGAGTTGGGGCTTTACGAGTGAGTAACCGCGGACCGGTAGCACTGCTGGACGCAAACGTCCTGTACTCGGCTACGGTCCGCGATCTCCTCCTCACCCTCGCGGAGGCCGATCTTCTGGTGCCGCATTGGACCGAGGAGATTCACAACGAGTGGATTTCCAACCTGTTACGCAAGCGGCCAGACCTCGATTCCGCGGCACTTGCCCGTACCCGGGCGCAGATGGACGCAGCCTTCCCGAAAGCGCTGGTCAGCGGGTATCAGCGGCACATTCCGGCTGTTCAACTTCCCGATCCGGCCGATGCCCACGTTGTCGCCGCGGCAATCGAGGCAGGGGCCGACGTGATCGTCACGTTCAATCTCCGGCACTTCCCTCCGTCATCCCTGCATGCTCTCGGCATCGTTGCCGTGGATCCGGACAGGGTGGTGCTCGAACTTCTGCGAACCGAGTCGCGACGCTGTTGCGATGCCATCGCTCGCCGAAGGCAGCGCTTCCGCAACCCACCGTTGACCGCGGAGCAGTTTCTTGCGTCGCTCGAACGGGCGAATCTCGCGAAGACGAGTCTACGCCTCCGCGATCTCGTCGACCGTATCTGACCCCAACGAAAAACCGCCCCTCGCCAGCATCGCGGCGGGGGGCGGCTTGCGTTCGTGACCCGACGGACTATGCGCCGCCGGCCTTCCGGTGCGGGAGGTCGTCCGTGTCCGCGCCCTGCGAGGGCGTCGCGGCAGCGGAAGCGGCGGGGGACGAGGCGTTCGCGGCGGGTGGCACCCCACCGCCCGGGTGCACGCCGCCTTCCTCCAGCGCGTGGATCTTCTCCAGCACCTCGGGCTTGGGGGGGCGCAGCAGCGACAGCACAACCGACCCGATCAGCACCCCCGCCACCACCAGCAGCGAAACGAAGGTGTCGATATGGAGGTGGAACATCGTCGCCAGCATCTTGGCGCCGATGAACACCAGCACCACCGACAGCCCCAGCTTGAGGTACTGGAAGCGGTCGATCACGCTGGCCAGCAGGAAGTACAGCGACCGCAGGCACAGGATGGCGAACACGTTGGAGGTGAACACCAGGAAGGGGTTGGTGGTCACCGCGAAGATCGCCGGGATCGAGTCCACCGCGAAGATCAGGTCGGTGGTCTCCACCAGCACCAGCACCACGAACAGCGGCGTGGCCGTGCGCCGCACCCGCCCGTCCAGCTTCTCGCGGGTGAAGAACTTCTGCCCGTCGTAATCGGCGCTCACCGGGAGGAAGCGGCGGATCAGCCTGAGCGCGGGGTTCGACTCGGGCTGGATCTCCACCTCGTCCTGGGTGGCCATGCGAACGCCCGTGAACACCAGGAACGCGCCGAACACGTAGATGATCCACTCGAAGCGCTGGATCAGGATGGCCCCCGCGCCGATCATCACGCCGCGGAACACCAGCGCGCCCAGCACGCCCCAGAACAGCACGCGGTGCTGGAACTTGGAAGGAACCGAGAAGTAGCTGAAGATGAGCACGAAGACGAAGATGTTGTCCACGCTCAGCGCCAGCTCGATCAGGTAGCCGGTCAGGAACTCCAGCGCGTGCTTGGGCCCGCCCACGATGTCGGTGGGGAGGTCGTGGTGCCAGATCAGGAACGCGAACACGCCCGCCAGCACCGCGGTGATGGCGCTCCAGCGCGCCGCCTCCCTGATGGTGATCTCGTGCGCCTTGCGGTTGAAGATCCCCAGGTCCACGGCCAGGAGCGCCAGCACCACGCCCACGAAGCCTGCCCAAGCCAGCACGATCGATGTCACTACGCTCGTCCCCTGCGCTGATGAATGGTGCGGCCGCGAAAAGGGCGAGACCTTCGCCCGGCAGCGGAGGCCCCTGGCATCCGCTCCCCGAACGAAGGTCTCGCCCTGAACGGCGGCGCCCGGCGCCACCCGCCCCAACCGAACCGTGCGGGTTTTGGGCCCGCAGTCTTGACGATCCGGCCGCCGGGCTGTCTCGCCCGGTGAGCTACTCCCCTTCCGTGTATCCCCGAAACCTACGCCGCAACAATCCTGCCGTCAAATCCGCCTGACCGGGATACCCCGCGGGACGGCGGTTGATCCTCGGCGCCGGCCGGTCACCGGGCCGCGGCGCGGGCCGAAACCGCGGCGGGCACGCTGCCGTCGGCCCCGATCTCGGCGGCGGGGAGGGTGAAGTAGACGGTGGTGCCCATCCCCGGGCGGCTGTCCAGCCAGATGCGGCCGGCATGCGCCTCCACGATGCCGCGGGCGATGGGGAGCCCCAGGCCCACGCCACGCCGGTCGCGCCCCACCTGGCGGAAGCGGTCGAACACGAAGGGCTGGTCCGCCTCGGGAATGCCGATCCCCGTGTCGGTGACCGAGAACCACTGCTCGTCGCCGTAGGTGCGCGCGCTCACCCGCACGTGGCCGCCCGCGTCGGTGAACTTGAGCGCGTTGCCGATCAGGTTGCTGAGCACCTGCAGCACCCGGTCCGAGTCGGCCATCACCGGGAGCGCGCCGCCGGGCACCTGCACCATCTCCACGCCGCGCGCCTGCGCCAGCGGCTGCAGCATGCGCACGGCGGCGTCCACCAGCGGGCGGGCGTCCACGGCGCAGCGGTCCACCGCGATCCCGCCGCCCTCTTCCATGCGCGCCACGTCGAGCAGGTCGGTGATCAGCCGGTTGGTCTGCTCCACCGACTGCACGATCTGCTTCAGGCTGTCGCCCATCCAGTCGCCCAGCGCGCCCACCGGCGACATGTCCAGCAGCATGGTGGCGTTCAGCAGGATGCTGGCGAGCGGGTTGCGCAGGTCGTGCGAGACCACGGCCAGCACGGCCTCGCGGTCGCGGATGGCCTGCTGCGCCAGCGTGTACAGCCGCGCGTTGTCGATGGCCAGTGCCGCGCGGCGGGCCACCTCCTCGGCCAGCGCCACGTCGGGGGCGCGGTAGCGGCGCCCGCTCTCGCCCGCGGCGGCCAGCGTGATGGCCCCCAGCACCCGCCCCCGCGCCGCCAGCGGCGCGATGATGTACGAGCGCAGGTCCAGCGCCGCCAGGCGGTTGCGATGGTCGTCGTCGTGCGCGATCACCTCCGCCATGTCGGGGGTGAAATCGGCCACCAGCAGGGGGATGCCGGTGCGGATCACGCGCATCACCGGGTGGCGCGACAGCTCCTCTTCCGCCGCCGGCGGCGCGTGGTAGGCGTTCTCGTAGAGGATGACTTCCTTGGCCGGGTCCACGTGCGCCCGGGCGATGCGCCGCACGCCGCCGTCGGGGACGGCCTCGTCGATCAGGCAGTAGTCGGCCAGGGCGGGCACCACCAGCCGCGCCAGCTTCTGGAACGAGGTCTGGTAGTCGAGCGAGGCGTCGAGCAGGGCGCTGACCTCGGCCAGGAAGGCGTAGCGCTTTTCGCCCGCCTCGGCGTGCTCGCGGGCGGTACGCTCGCGCTGCAGGGCCGATCCGCGCGGTGCCCCGTTCTCGCCGCGGCGGGCCAGCGCGTCGGCGGCCGCGGCGGCCACGTCGTCGAGCGCCGCGCGGTCGTCGTCGCTCCATTCGCGCCCGGGCCGGCCCGTCACCACCAGCTCGCCCACCGCCTGGCCCGACTCGGGCGAGCACAGGCGCAGCGTGAGCGACGGGCCGGCGCCGCGAGCCCGCGTGCCGTTGCCGAAGCCGGTTCCCGCGCCGACATGGCGCCCGGCCACGCGCGTCCGCTCGCCGTCCAGCCGCAGCACCTGGGCGGCGGATGCGCCGGTGAGGGCACAGGCGAGCCGCGCCAGGCGGTCCAGCACGCCGGCGGCAGCGGCGCCGCGCGGGGACGGAGCCGGATCGGTCAGCGCGAGCGCGCTCTCGGGTCGGGTGGATCGGGCCAGCGGAGGGACCTCGCTGCAGCAGGGACAGCGTCGGACGGGACGGCGAGCGCCCGTTACCCGGAAGATAATACCTGTGGCGCGATGGTGCGAAGGTGTGTGATGAACTGCTGGTGCGGGGGTACGGGGGTACGGAGGTACGAGGTGCTGGGTGCTGGGTGCTGGGTGCTGGGTGCTGGGTGCTGGGTGCTGGGTGCGAGGCTACACCAGGGCCGGTAGTCCGCGAAGGCGGACTTCGTGTGGTCGTTGCCGCGGATTTATCCGCCCTCCATCGCCGCGGATTGGTCTCCCCAATACACTCAGCGCGGAATCATCACCCCGCGTCCGCCGCGATCCATCCCTCCGCGCACGCTCGGCTGATCACCTCCAGCACGAAGGGCCAGAGCGCGGGGGCGCCGTGCTCGATGGGGGACATCCGCCGCAGCACCTGCGCGCGGGTGATGCCGTGCTCGCGCCACGATCCGCCGCCCCCGTAGAAGTTCAGCAGCAGCGGCTGGAAGCGGTCCAGCGCCACGGCGAAGCGCGCGTCGGGCGTCTCCTCGGCCTCGAACTCTTCCCACAGGGCACGCAGCTCGTCGCCCTGATCCGCGGGGAGGAGGCCGTACAGGCGCGCCGCGGCGGCTTTCTCGCGCTCGGCCTTGTCCAGGTAGCCGGTGGTGTCGAAGGCGAAGGTGTCGCCCGCGTCCACCTCGATGATGTCGTGGATCAGCAGCATCCGGATCACGCGGGCCTGGTCCACGCCGGCCGGGGCCGCGTCGGCCAGCAGCATCGCCAGCAGGCCCAGCTGCCACGAGTGCTCGGCGCTGTTCTCGTGGCGCGAGCCGTCCACCAGCCGCGTGCGCCGCAGCACGCTCTTCAGCCGGTCGGCCTCCAGCGCAAAGCGGATGCGCCGTTCCAGCGCGCTTGCGCCGGCGGACGTGGGGACGGCGGCGGGATCGTGCGTCACCATTCGTCGCGCCCCTCGCGCAGCTCGGCCTTGCGGCGCTCGCGGCGGCGCAGCGCCATCGCGTTCAGGCGGCGGTCCTCGTCGGTCTCCAGCAGCAGGCCGGGCACCCTGGCCGGGCGGCCGTTCAGCTTGTCGAGCGCCACGTAGGTCAAAATGCAGCGGTTGGTCTGCCGCCGCAGGCCGGTTTCCACCTGCTCGGCCGTGACGGTGACCAGGATGTCCATCGACGTGCGGCCGGCGTACACGATGCGGCCGTGCGCTTCAACGAAGTCGTTGCCATACACCGGCTCGTTGAACTCCACCCGGTCGATGCTGACGGTGACCACCGGCAGCCGCGCGTGCCGCCGCGCCACCACGCCCCCGCACTTGTCCACCATCGCCAGGATCTCGCCGCCGAACACGTTGCCGTGGTGGTTCAGCTGGTCGGGCATCATGCTCTCGGAGAGCACGGTGTAGCTCTCGCGCGGCGTCTTTTCCGGCCGCGAGCCGGTATCGTTTTCGTCGGACATCGAGGCTGCGTCTGCGAGCGGTCGGGGCGCGATTGCGAGCACGCCATCCGCGGCCGCGGACATCGACGGCGGCAGCGTGGCGCCGCAAGATAGCCTCGCGCCGATCCGGGCGCACTCACGCACTCGCGCACTCACGCACCTGTTCGCGGCCCGTCCTCCCTCGCGGACTCATCTTCCGGCAACGGCACCGTCCATGGATCGACATGCACCACCCGGCCATCGGCCCAGCTCACCAGCGGCACGTTGTGGCGGCGGTGCAGGCGCACGGCATCCTGCGCGGCAAGCGCCACGGCGCGATCGACGGCGCTCCCATCCCGGAACAGCGCCCCGATGTCCTTGTCGCTCCTGCGCTTCACAAATCCTCCCGATCCGGTCCCGTCGTTGCCGCAGATTGCAGCGCAGCCCACGCCGCCTGATCTCTCACGGAGATCGTGGCGTCACCCGCACCAGTCGCGAACGGCCGCGGCGAGCGGCCGGAGAGCGCGCTGCCATCGTACACCCGCCAGTCCGAGACCATCTGCCGGTAGACGTGCATGAAGTTGCGCAGGCCGCGGTCGTAGCGGCGCCGCACGTCGTCATCCGGCACGGTGTGGCCGCCGACGCGCACGCGGCCGTGCACCCGTTCCACCGCCGCCTCGGCGCTGGGCAGCCACAGGTACACCAGGTGGATGATGTAACCCGCCTGGCGCAGCGCCCCGATCTGCCGGCGCAGGGCCTGTCCGGCCAGCGTGGTCTCGAAGGCGAAGTCCACGCGCGCGGCCCGCAGTTCCGCGATCCAGCGATGGATCACGCGGCCCGCCTCCACCGCGGCCGACGCGGGGTCGAACGCGGCCAGCCCCTGCGCCACGATGTCGGCGTTCACGAAGGTGTACACGCCGAACTCCTGCATCAGCAGGCGCGGCGCCAGCGTGCTTTTCCCCGCGCCATTCGGCCCGGCGATGATCACCACGTGCGGAGTGGATGGACCGTTCATCGTCCAGGGCCAGGCGTGTGCGCGATACCCCGTTGACGATAGGTGTACGCTCCGCGCACATCAACCGGCGCAAATGAGTGTGCGGGCACGCTTCGCACAACCGCCGGGGATGAACCTGGCCGCAGAGGCCCAGGCTGTTGGAGCCTCGCGCAGTTTGCGAGGCTTCTCGTCGTTGTTGCCGCGGCTTCAGCCGCCGGTGCGGCGCTGGCGGACGGACTCTCTGTGCAACGTGCGGGCACGCTTCGCGCACGGCGATCGGCCGATCAAACCGAAATCGAAACGCGGTGGGTGGGGAGAAGGGAAGGGCGATGGCGGCGAAGCGCGGGGCGGGCGGGGGGACGTACGTGGGGATCTCGGGGTGGACGTACGCCGGGTGGCGCGGCGTGTTCTACCCAGAAAAGCTGCCGCACAAGCGCGAACTGGAGTACGCCAGCCGCAAGATGCGGTCGATCGAGATCAACGGATCGTTCTACTCCCTCCAGCGCCCCACCAGCTACCGCCGCTGGTACGAAGAGACGCCGCCCGGATTTCCCTTCGCCGTGAAGGGAAGCCGCTTCATCACCCACATGAAGAAGCTGCGCGACGTGGACACCGCGCTCGCCAACTTCTTCGCGTCCGGCGTGTTGCGCCTGGCCGAGAAGCTGGGTCCCATCCTCTGGCAGTTCCCCGAGCGCATGCCGGCCGACCTGGAACGTTTCGAGCGCTTCCTCGATCTGCTGCCGAAGACGTCCGTCGAAGCCGCCGCGCTGGCCGAGCGCCACGATGAGCGCCTGGCCGGCCGGGCCTGGCCCGAGGCGGATGCCGAAACACCGCTCCGCCACGCCTTCGAGATCCGCCACCCCGGCTTTCTGAGCGCCGACTTCGTGGGCCTGCTGCGGCGCCACAACGCGGCGCTGGTGTTCGCCGACACCGCGGGGCGCTGGCCCTATGCCGAGGACGTGACGGCGGACTTCGTGTACGTCCGCCTGCACGGCGCCGAGGAGTTGTACGCCAGCGGCTACAGCGACCAGCAGCTGGACTGGTGGGCCGCCCGCATCCGCGAATGGCGGCGCGGGTGCGAGCCGCGAGACCGGACGTGCGTGTCACCCGCCGCGGCGCCCCGTGCCAAGGCGCGCGACGTGTACGTCTACTTCGACAACGACGCCAAGGTGCACGCGCCGTTCGACGCGATGCGGCTGATGGAGCGGCTGGAGGGCGGGGCGGGGAAGGGGGATTGAGGGCGATGCCGAGCGGTTGGACCGCGAGGAGGCGGCGCTCTGAATAGTCCGCCCTGGGATCGGCTCCGCACCGGCGGCTGGAGCCGCAGCAACAACAACGAGAAGCCTCGCAAACCGCGCGAGGCTCCACCAGCTTGGGTCTCGTGCGACCTCACGTTCTCCCGTGGTCAGCCGTGGCCGTTGCCGTTGCCGGCGGCCGCGAAGGTGCGCACCTCGCTGGGGATGCCGATGCCTTCGCGGTTCTCCACCTCGAAGTACAGGTTGCGGCTTACGTGGCCCACGTAGGTCTCGATGAACGCCTTCACGTCACGCACCGATTCGGCCTCCCACATGCACGCCGCGTGGCTGCCGTCGGCCGTGGGAAACACGTGGTGGAGGGCCAGGTGCGGCGGAAGCGCCGACAGGGCGAAGCGCACGTCGGACCAGAAGGTCTCCGGGTCCGACACGTAGTGCTGCACCAGAACGTACATGCCGCCTCCAGGCCGCGGGCCGCGCGGTTGTGTGGGACCGCGGCGGCGGGTGGTGATGCGGGTTCGTTTGGACGGGTGTGGTGAAAAACACTTGCAAGTCACACGCCCTCGCGCCGGACCATGCCGGCGCGAGGGCGCGCTTGCGTTTCGCGCCGCGTGGGGCGCCCTGATGCGCCGGTGACCTATGGACGACCGGACGCACCCCCGCGTTTCATCTGGCCGGGGTGGACACTCAATCCTCCACCATCCACGCCACTCCCCACGCCCCCTCGCCCGCATGCGTGGCGATGATCGGCGTGCCCGCGGCGGTCATCACCTCGCGGTTCCCCCAGCGCGAGCGGACCTCGCCCACCACCTCGGCCAGCACCTCGGGGCAGGCCACGTGGAACACACCGAAGCGCATTTTTTTCGCACCTTTCGGCACGCGCTCGGAAAGAAGTTCCATCATCTTGGGCATCACCCTGGCCTTGCCGCGCACCTTGGCGATGGGGTTCAGCTTGCCGGCGTCGTCCACCTCCAGCACGGGCTTGATGTCGAGCAGGCTCCCCAGCCACGCCCGCCCACGCCCCACCCGCCCCGAGGCCAGCGCGCGCTCGAAGGTGTCGAGCACCACCAGGATCCCGCTCTGCCCGCGGATGCGCTCCAGCTCGGCCACGATGCGCCCGGGCTCCCACCCCAGCTCGCCCAGCTCGGCCGCCTTGAGCGCGAGCAGCCCCTGCAGCACCGAGCCCCCGCGCGAGTCGAACAGGTGCACCGGCACCTCGTCGTGCGCCCGCTGCTTGGCCGCCGCCTGGGCCGACGCATAGGTGCCGGAGAGCCCGGAGGAGAGGATCACGCCCACGATGGCCTCGCCCTCGTCGCCGGCGCGGCGGAAGGCCTCCAGGAACGCGGCGGGGACCGGTTGCGAGGTGCTGGGGTGCGCGCCCTCCTTCAGCCGCTCGGCGAACGCCTCGGCGCTGATGTCGATGCGGTCGCGCAGCACCTCGTCGGGAAAGATCAGCGAGAGCGGCACCAGGTGGATTCCGTGCGCGCGCACCACCTCTTCGGGAAGGTCGCACGCGGTGTCGGACACGATGGACACCGGGCGGCGCGCCAGCGTCATGTGCCCGCTGCGGGCCGCGCGCTCCACGGCGGCGTGCTGGGCGCGCATGTCCTCGGCCTTGTGTGTGGCGAGCGTGCCCAGCGTGGCCAGGTACTCGAACACGCCGTCGGGGTCGTCGGTGTGGATGTGCACCTTCAGGATGTCGCTGGCGCGGATCACCACCAGGCTGTCGCCGCGGTCGCGCAGCACCCCGCGCACCTGGTCGGCATCGGGGATGCCGTCGCCGCGCACCAGCGCCTCGGTGCAGAAGCGGAACTGCTCCTCATCGGCCGGATACGCCGTGGCCGCCGCGGCGAACGCGGGCTCCGACTCCCACTCGGGGAGGTCGTCGAGCGCCACCAGCGGGTCGCCGGCCACGAAGCTCGAGATCCCCTCGATGATGTGCACGAAGCCCTTGGCGCCCGCGTCCACCACCCCCGCCGCCTTCAGCTGCGGAAGGAGCTCGGGGGTGTTGGCGAGCGCCTCGCGCGCCTTCAGCATCAGCCGCTCGAACAGCACCACGAAGTCGGTGTGCTGCAGCCGCTCGGCCTCGTCGGCCACCACGCGCATGATGGTGATCATGGTGCCTTCCACCGGCTTTTCGAGCGCGCGGTACACGTGCTCGGTGGCGCGGCGCCACACCTGGCCGAAGTCGCCCACGCCGATGCTGGCGCGGTCGCCCACGGCGTCGCTGAAGCCCAGCAGGAAGTGCGAGAGGATCATCCCGCAGTTGCCGCGGGCGCCCAGGATGGCGGCCTCGCTGGCGTGGCGCGCCACGATGGCCACCGAGCCGTCGCTCACCCCGCGCAGGCGGTCGGCGATGGAGCTGACGGTGAGCGCCAGGTTGGTTCCCGTGTCGCCGTCGGGCACGGGGAAGACGTTGATGCGGTTCAGGTCGGCGCGGTGGCGCTGGACGTACTCGTTGGCCGTGAGCAGGGCCCCGCGCAGGGCGGCGCCATCCAGGTGCGTGGGTACGTTCACATCAGCTCGGGAAACGGGCGCTTCGGGGCGGGCCTTGGCGCGCGCGGGGTACGGCTCGGGAAGGATGGTCCGGCCGGGCGTAGCAGGGATTATCAGCCAGTACACTACGCGCAAACCCAGCGGATGCAAGGGTTGCGCTCCCGCCTTGGGTGCCGTCCCGCGCGTCCGCGCGAGACGCCCATGTCCCACCACGTGGACAAGCGGTCGCCTCTCCCTCCGCGGCGGATGGGCATCGGCAGTCCCGCCGCTCCGCCGTTTGTTTATCAGCTAATCCGTTGCTAATGAATGATTTAGGTGGATATGCCGGGTGCCATTCCAGCCTGCTGTGGTTGACGCGGCTCGGACGGTGCTTCAGTTTGCCCACGCCTCGAACCGGGCCGTCCCGCCACTCCGGGCGGCCAAGGCACAACCGTAACAGAGGATCAGACGCATGAAGAAGACGACGTTCGCACTGGCGGCGCTCGCGGCCGTGGCGTTCAGCGGCACCGCCTCGGCGCAGGTGTGCGCCGGGTTCCCCACCCGTGACGGGCAGGGCTCGCTCCACGCCCTGGCCAACTTCCCCTCGGGCTTCGACCAGTACGGCGGCGAGGTGTCGTACAACCTGGCCGGGCCGCTGGCGGTGAACGGCGGTTTCATCTACTCCACCGCCGACGGCGAGCACCTGAACACCTTCCGGGCCGGCGCGGCGCTCGACATCAGCTCGTACACGGGCGGCATGCTTCCGGGCATCTCGATCTGCCCCAACGTGCGCGCCGACTTCAGCAGCCAGGACGATGTTGACCTGGTGCAGGTGCCGATCGGCCTGGGCCTGGGCGCCACGCTGCCGCTGGGCGACCGGGAGCTGACGCTCACGCCGTACGCGATCCCGGCGCTCTACTGGACGCGCATCAGCGGTGGTGGCGACAGCGTGAGCGAGACCGACTTCGGCATCCGCGGCGGCGCGGACGTGAACTTCGACCGCTTCTTCCTGGGCGGGATGGTGGAGTGGGTGAACGTGGAGGGCCAGGACGCGGTGTTCGGCGTGCGCGCCGGCATCAAGTTCTAAGCGCCACGGTCCTCGCCTTCGTCGGGATCCTTCCGGCGAAGCAGGTTGCGTGACGAAAACCGGCGGGCTGCCTTCCTTAGGCGGCCCGCCGGTCCTGTTTTGCCCGCTTCGCGCGTGACGAAGCGGCCCAGAACGGGCGCGGCGGCGCAGCCGCGCCGGATTGCGCTTCGTTGGGGTCGGCTGCTACGCAGGCCCCGCGAGACATCGGCCCGCGTACACGCCGCGCATGTAGCGGCGGAAAGGATTTGCCCGCGGAGCGTCCCCCCGCCAAGGCAGCAGACGGATCCCGCGAAACTGCTACAATGGGCTCTCGCGTCTTCACGCGGGCCGCTCGCCGTACGCGCGTCCGTGTTGACCAACGCGAACGGGCACACTAACTTCCGCATCCCTGACTCCAATCTTCAAGATCCACTCGCCGCGCGGACGCGCCACCGCATCAAGCTCCACGCGCGCGAGTTTCACGATCCGTAGCGTCTAAGCTTTTCCCGGGTTCTCCCATGGAGCTCGGGGTGCAGGTATCTCCGCAGGTCCCGTTAGGCCTTTGCCGCCCGGCTCCGCACGCCGTGCGGGCGGCCGTGTCTGTGGGCCGGCGGCGCGATTCCATCCCCTTTTCCTCGTGATCTGAGCCATGGTGGGGCTTGAACGGCTGCTCATCGGACGCACCCTGGACGGGCGCTACACCATCGAAGAGCTGATCGGCCAGGGCCGCGGCGGGCTGGTGTACCGCGCGCGGCACCCGCACACCGGCGTGGAGGTGGCGCTGAAGGTGCTGGCGGCGCCCCGCACGCCCGAGGCGCGCGAGCGCTTCCGCAAGCTGGTGGCGGGCGAGGTACGCGCGGCCGCCGCCATCGAGCACCCCAACGTGGCCGGCGTCTACTGCCTGGGGCACGACGGCGAGCTGGACCTGGACTTCGTGGCCAGCGAGCTGCTGCGCGGGCAGACGCTGGCCTCGGTGCTGTCGCAGCGCGGCAAGCCGCCCATCGCGCTGGGGCTGCGGCTGCTGGGCGAGGCGGCAGAGGGGCTGGCCGCCGGGCACCGCGCCGGGCTGGTGCACCGCGACCTGCGCCCCGCCAGCCTGTACCTGGTGCGCAGCGACACCGAGCGGCAGGTGCGCGTGAAGGTGGCCGGCTTCGGCGTGCCGCAGATCGTCCGGCGCGAGTCGCTGGCCAGCGCCGCGCCCGAGGTGAGCGCCTACGCCTCGCCCGAGCTGCTGGCCGCCGGCAGCCTGCGCCTGGGCCCCGCGAGCGACGTGTTCAGCCTGGGCGTGGTGGGGTACGAGCTGCTCACCGGACATCTTCCCTTCGATGACGCCGCGCGCCGCGCCCTGGCCGAGGGCCGCGCGGTGGAGGCCGAGCCCCCCGCCGAGGTGGCCGCCGGCGTGCCGCCGCACGTGGTCGAGGCCGTGCTGCACGCCCTGCGCTGCAATCCCGCCGAACGCCTGGCCGATGGCACCGCGCTCTCCGCCGCGCTGCAGCAGCAGCCCACCCGGCAGGTGGTGGCGGTCGGCAAGATGGCCCCCGCGGCCCAGCCCGCAGCGGAAGCATCGCCCGCCGTCGCAACCCCCGAGCCCGCGGCGCCCGCTCCCTCCACGCCGCAGGCCGCCATTGCCGCTGAGGTTGCGCCTGCACCCCAGCTGGCCGCGACCGCCGTCCTCGCCGGAGCGGCCGTCGTCGAAGTCGCTGATCTCGCGGCGACCGAGCCGGAGGCCGAGCTCTCCGCGCCGTCGCCCGCCGCTGAACCTTCATCCGCCAGCAACGTAGCCGACGCCATCGAGGCGCCCGCCGCGTCCGCTGAAACGGCGGTTGCCGCAGTCGCGCCCGAAGCGAATCTCGCCGTGAGCGGAGATGGCCCGCCGCCCGCCTCGACCGCTCCGGCCGCAGCGTCGCCCGCCCCGCTCGCCGCGACGGGCGCGTCGGCTTCCGTGGCGCCGCCGTTCGCGGCACCGCCGCCGCCGCGTCCGGACCCGACGCGCGTGCCCGCGCCGAAGGCGGTGCCGGGGCGGATCGGCCCCGCCGCGCCCGACCTGGAGCTCTACTACCCGCCGCAGGCGCCCAAGCCGGCCGTTGCCGCGCCGGTCGCCGCCGCGTGGCCATCCGCGCCGCCGCCAACGCCGGCGGTCGAGACACCCGCACCAGTGGCCGCCGTCGCGCCGCCCGCGGATGCGCCCGCGCCGGTTCCAGCCGCGCCCGTGGCCGCCGCGCCCGTCAACACCGTGCCGGTGGCCGCGGCGCCGGCCTACGCGCCGGTGGCGGTGCCGCAGCCCGCCGAAAAGCCGGTGCTCACGCCGATGCCTGGTGCCGCGCGCAGGCGTGCCGCGGCGGCAGGATCCGGCGGGGTGCGCGGCCCGGCGATGGCGGCGGGGTTCGTGCTCGGGATCCTGGTGCTGGGCAGCGCCGCGTGGATGGCCACGCGCCACGGCGAGCGGCCCGCCGTCTCCGCGCCCGTGCCGCTCGCCAACCAGCTCGCGCAGGGCTCCGCCGTGACCCCGCCGGCAACCCCGGCCGCCACCCCGGCGCAGATTGCGGCCGACGCGCAGGCCGCGCCGCCTACCCCCATCACCGCGGCCGACACGGCCAACCGCACCGCCGAGCAGCGCGCCGCCGACCGGAAGAAGCGCGAGGACGACGAGCGCCGCCGGCAGGAACTGGAGAAGGCGCGGCAGGCCCAGCTTCTCCAGCAACAGCAACTCGCGCAGCAGGCCCGCCCGGGCGCGCCGCCGGTGGCACCTCAGTCCGCGCCCGCGCAGCCGCAGCCCCAGCAGGTCGCCGTCGCGCAGCCGCAACGCCCCGCGCCCCAGCCCGTCGCGCCGCCCCCGGCACCCGCGTCCGCTCCGGCGCGCGAGGAGACGGCGTCCAACGCGCCGTCATCCAGCTCGGTGTTCGACGAAGACGTGGTGGAAGAGCGCCCGCGGCTCACCAACGCCAACGAGCTTCAGCGCGCGCTGCAGGACCGGTATCCCGCCCAGCTGCAGGCCAACCGCGTGTCGGGGAACGTGATGGCCAGCTTCGTGGTGGGCGCCGACGGCCGCGTGGACCCGGGGAGCATCCGCATCGTCAGCTCGCCCAACGCGGGGTTCAACTCGCCCACGCAGAGCGTGCTGCGGCGCGCGCGCTTCCGCCCGGCGCGGGTGAAGGGCCAGCCGGTGCGCGTGCAGGTCACCATGCCCATCGCCTGGACGCTCGCCCAGTAGCGGACCGAGTCAGATACGACCGAAGCCCCCGTCCGCGATGTCGTGGCGGGGGCTTCGGCCGTTCATGGCCCCACGAACGCGGGCGCTGCAGGAGGCATGCGCCGTCAGCTTTTGGGCGAGCACGGTTGACCGTCCGCGGATACAGATACATCTTAGGAAAGGTACAGAAACAAGGAGTGAAGCATGATGGTGACGGCAAAGCCGCAGGTTCGCCGGAAGAATCTGAACATCGACCAGGCCAAGCTCGACCGGGCGGTGGAGATCCTCGGCGCGCGCAGTGAAACCGACGCGATCGACCAGGCGCTCTCGCTCCTGATCTTCCGCGACGAGCTGGTGGAGGGGATCAGGCGGATTGGGGGATCGGGCGGGGTCGAGGACGTCTTCGGCGACGGCTGATGGCGCTCTACGCGCTGGATACAAATCTGTACATCGCGGCGATCAGGGATCCCCAGTCCGCAGCGGAGCTGTCGAGCTTCTATTCCCTGCACGCGCCACGATGCTACCTGGTTTCCGTCGTGCTGCACGAGCTTCTTTTGGGTGCCAAAACCCGAGAGAAGCGGAACCAGCTTCATGGCGACATCGCCAGCCCGTTCGTCCGTACAAAGCGTATCGTCACCCCCTCGCATCAGGCGTGGGCAGCCTCGGGCGAGGCGCTTTCCCGGATTGCCGAAGAAGAGCGGATCGAGCGCAAGGCGTTCCCCCGTTCTTTCATCAACGATGCGATCCTGGCGGCCTGCTGCCGCGAGAACGGAATCACGCTGGTCACGGCAAACCTGTCCGATTTCGCGCGCATCGCCCGTGTGATGAAAGTCGAGTTCACGGCCCCTTGGCCGGCCTGACCCATCGTAGTTGCCGCTCCGCGATTCGGACGCATCGTGAGCGTGCAAAAACCGAGAAGCCCGGCGGGAACGCTCCCGCCGGGCTTCTCGGTTGAGCAACCGCCGAACCTTACTTCATCAGGTTCTTGGCGATGGTCTGGAGTTGCATGTTGCTGGTGCCCTCGTAGATCGTGCCGATCTTGCTGTCGCGGTAGAACTTCTCCACCGGGTACTCGCGGGTGAAGCCGTAGCCGCCGAACAGGTCGATGGCGGTGGACGAGATCCGCTGGGCCACCTGGCTGCTGAACAGCTTGCCCATCGCCGCCTCCTGCAGGAACGGCAGCCCCGCGTCCTTCAGCCGGGCGGCGTTGTACACCATCAGCCGCGCGGCCTCGAGCTCCGTTCCCGCCTGGGCGACCTGGAACTGGATCGCCTGGAAGTGGGCGAGCTCCTTGCCGAACTGCCGCCGCTCCTGGATGTATGCGATAGCCGCGTCGAGCGCGCCCTGCG
>DASSJS010000018.1:0-11685 GCA_035691085.1 Longimicrobium sp. | reverse complement strand
GAGCCGGCGGCGCGTGCGGACGGCCGATGCGGCGGGCGCGCCAAGCGCGGCCGCCGCGCCGCCGCCGCCCGAGAGGGCCAGCACCAGCACGCCGCCGATCATCTCCGCCGCCACCAGCCACAGCCGCGACGCCGCCGCGATCAGCACGCGCACGCCGCCGGGAAAGACGGGGAGGAGGAGGCTGGCCAGGGCGGCCTCGCGCACGCCGATGCCGCCGGGCGCGAACACGGCCACGAACCCCGCCACGAACGCCAGCGCGTTGACCCCCGCCAGCAGCGGCCAGGCGCCGCGCGAGACCGGCGCGATGGACGAGACGAAGAGCCAGAACGCCGCGCCGTACCCCACCCAGGTGGCCGCGTACAGCGCCAGCAGCCCCACGCCGTCCACCCAGCGGCCGCGCCACGCCGGCGCCTCGCGCCGGGCCAGGCGCGCGGCCAGCCCCACCAGCCGGTTCAGCACCGCGGGGCGCACCAGCAGCACCGCCAGCGGCAGCGCGGCGGCCACGGCCAGCGGCGGAAGCCCGACCCCCGCCCGCATCCCCGCAGCCTGCGCCGCCACCGCCACCGCGGCGGCGCCCAGCACCGTGAACGCCGCGTGCAGGACGAACGACGCCGGGAGCGCCACCGGCGAGGCGCCGATGCGGCTGGCCATCCCCGCCGCGGTCACCAGCGGCCACACGCTCCCGGGAACGTACTTGGCCAGCGTGGTGCCGAACCACACCCGCAGCAGGGCGCGGAAACGCGGCCGCGGCCCGTCGAACAGGCCCAGCACGCGCGACCAGAGCACCACCCCCCACACCAGCAGCGCCACCTCCATCGCCGTGCCGGCCAGCATGCGCGCGGGGCTCACCGTCCAGGCGAAGGCGTGGATGCTCCGCGCGTCGTTGCGCACCAGCCGCAGCATCATCCCCCCGGCCACCAGCGCCAGCAGCACACCCAGCACCGTGCGCGGCGACGGCCGCGCCGGAACCTTGATCGTGTCGGAATCCAGGATTCACCATCTTCGAAGAGTTGAACAAGCCTCATGCAACGCCGCTCGTCCCATGCGTGAACCGTTCCATGTCGCCACGAGGAATGTCTTCCGGCGGCACGAGAGCCATCTCGCACCCGGGCCTCGGCACGCGCGAGGGAGCCCCGGGGCGGCCGGCGGGGGGCGCCTGGAGGCCTGGGTCGCGGCCTGCCTCGCCGCGCGTGAGCGCCGGGAGGACGCGCGGCACCGGACAGGGAAGGATCGGGCGCGCCGGACAGGTAAACCGAGGGTGGGCCGCGGCCTCATCTCCTGAACGGCGGCAGCATTTCGCGCCGCCCCCGAAGCTGCGCGGGCAATCGCCGAGACGGAGCGCGCGCGTGCGTGGTCACGTTCGAAACAGCGAAGTGTCGGCCCACCGCCTCGCTTACGCAGCCGCGTGAAGCCAGAGCGTGAAGCACGATCCCTCGCCCAGCACGCTCCGCAGCGTCAGGTCGCCCTCCATGCGCCGCGCCAGCTCGCGGCTGATGGTGAGCCCCAGGCCGGTTCCGCCCTGTTTGCGCGTGTGGCTCTGGTCGGCCTGGAGAAACGGCTCGAACACCGCGTCGCGCATCTCCGGCGCGATCCCCATCCCGGTGTCGGTGATCCGGATGAACACCCACGGGCCCTCGCCCGCGAGCTGGGCGTCCACGTCCGGGTCCGGCGTGGTGCCGCAGGTCACCGTCACGCGTCCGCCGCGGTCGGTGAACTTCACCGCGTTGGCCAGGAGGTTGACCAGGATCTGCCGGACCCGATGCTCGTCCCCCAGATAGGTGGCGGTGCATCCCTCCTGGTAATCGAGGGTGACGCCGGCGGCGATGGCCTGCGGGTCGACCAGCCCCACCGTGAGCGTGATCGCGGCGTCGGCCTGGGCACTTTCGCGCCTCACCTCCATGCGCCCCGCCTCCACCTTGGCGAGGTCGAGGACGTCGTCGATCAGCTTCAGCAGGTGGGTGCTGGAAGCCCGGATCCGCGAGAGGTACTGGCTCTGCCCGGGCGAGAGCGGGCCGGCGATCTCCAGGTCGAGAAGGGCTGAATACCCGATGATGGCGTTGATGGGGGTGCGGATCTCGTGACTCATGGCGGAGAGGAACTGCGACTTCGCCGCGTTCGCCTCGCGCGCCGCGTCGGCCAGCTCCTGGTCGCTGATGCTCGCGATGACCAGGCGCTGGTTCATCTGCGCGGCGAGGGCGCCGGCGCTCCGCGCATCGCGGTACAGCCGGGCGTTGTCCATGGCCATGGCGCACCGCGCGCCCAGGTCCTCGGCCAGCTCCAGGTCGTCGGGGGTATACTGGTGCCCGGTGTCGGAGCTCACCAGCGAGAGCGCCCCCAGCACACGGTCGCGCGCGATGAGCGGAACCACGATCACCGAGCCGATGCCGAGCGCGCGCAGGATCCGCAGGTTTTCTTCGTCATGGGCAACGGCCACGAGCATCTCGTCGCTGACGTGCGGGATCACCTCGACCTTCCGGGAGCGCACCGCCCGGGGGGCGCCGAGCGCGTCGTCGCGGTCGGGAGGCCAGCTATCCCGCAGGCCGGCCGCGATCTCCTGCTTTTCCGGGTCCGGGTGCACGATGGCGACGCGCCGCATCGTTTCGTCGGGCTCCACCACGTCCACGATGCACCACGAGCCCAGGAAGGGAAGCGCCATCCCCGCCACCGCCGCCACCGTGCTCTCGTAGTCGAGCGACTCGGCCAGGCACCGGCTGCTCCGCGCGAGGAAGGCGAGCCTGCTCCGTTCCATCCCCGGGGCGGAATCCCCGATCGCCGGCCCGGCGGGCGTCACCGGCTGGGCGGATGCCGGGCCCGGATCGGCCGCGCCTCCCGCCGGACGCGTCGTGTCGGTTCCGACCGGTTGCGATTGCATCCTGACCCACCTTCTGTGGCCGGAAGAAAACTACGCGCGGGGCGGGGTCCTCGCGTCAAAGTGCGCATTCTCCCCGGTTGGGCGAGCAACATCAGGGCCATGCTCCAGCCGCGTGACGGATGCGACAAGCCTCTGGCCGCGCTCTTGCTCCCGAGTGTCCATCAACGCGGGTCCACGCTCCTACGCCTTCAGGAGAGGCGCATTGATCCAACGCTCGCCGGCGCTCGACGAGCTCGTGCGACGGCTCGTCCGCGAGGAGGCCGGCGGCTCCGCGGATCCGGAGTCGCTGGCCGCCGCCGTGGAGGGGGCGTGCCGGAAGCTCTCCGGTGAGCTGGAGACGCTGGTCGGCCGCGGCGGAGTGGCCGCGCTGGTCGGGCGGGCCGTGAACCTGTCCAGGCGGGAATTCCCGTTCCTGGGGGCCGTCCGGCTGGAGCTGGACGGGGCCGTGGCGCTCCAGGGGTTGCGTGAATCGCTGCAGGGGCGCGACCCCGCCGAAGCGGAGGGCGCGAGCGTGGCCCTGCTGGCGAACCTCCTGGGAGTGCTCGTGAACCTGTTGGGTGAGGACCTGGGCCTGCGCCCGGTACGGAACGTCTGGCCGAGCGCATCGCTCGGGGCAGCGCCGCCCACGTCGAGGGAGACCCGAGGATGACGAAGAAGCGTGTGGAGATCAAGCAGCTCCCCACAGGCGTGCCCGGGCTCGACGCGGTGATGGGCGGGGGGATATCGGAATATTCCTTCAACCTGATCGCCGGAGAGCCGGGCGGCGGCAAGACCACGCTGGCCCACCAGATCATGTTCGCCAACGCCACGGCCGAGCGCCCCGCGCTGTACTTCACCGTGCTGGGCGAGCCGGCGGTCAAGATGCTGCGCTACCAGCAGCAGAATTCCTTTTTCGACGCGGACCGGATCGGCGAGGCCATCCGTTTCGTGAACCTCAGCGACGAGGTGAGGGAGCACGGCCTGGCCGGGGTGCTGGAGCGAATCGTCCGGGAGGTGGAGGAGAGCAGCCCGGCGGTGGTGGTGGTGGACTCGTTCCGCACGGCGCTCCGGGCCACCGCCGACACGCCGGTCGGCGAGCGCGACGTGCGCATGTTCGTGCAGCAGCTCGCGCTTCATCTCACCACCTGGCAGGCGACCTCGTTCCTGGTGGGCGAGTACATGCCGTCGGAGCGGGAATCCGACCCCGTCTTCACCATCGCCGACGGCATCCTGTGGCTGTCGCAGGCCGCCGACCGCAACTCGGTGGTGCGCAAGCTCCAGGTGGTGAAGGCCCGCGGGCAGGCGCACATGCCGGGGCTGCACACCTTCAAGATCACCGGCGCGGGGCTGCGCGTGTTCCCCCGCATCTCCCTTCCGGTGGGGGAGGAAGACCGGGCCACGCCGCGCGGGCGGATCTCCATCGGCGTGGCCGGCGTGGACGAGATGATGGGCGGGGGGATCCCGCGCGGGGATTCGGTGCTCGTCACCGGGCCTTCCGGGTCGGGGAAGTCGGTGCTCGCCACGCAGTTCATCGCCGACGGCGTCAACCAGGGCGATCCGGGCGTGCTCGTCGTCTTCGAGGAGCACCCCAAGGAGTACATCCACCGCGCCCAGGAGCTTGGGTTCCCGCTGCGGAAGATGGTCAAGGAGGGGATGCTGGAGGTCATGTACCTTCGCCCTCTCGACCTCTCGCCCGACGAGACGCTGTTCGAGATCCGGGAGGCGGCGGAGCGGGTGAAGGCCCGGCGTGTGGTCATCGATTCCATGTCCGGGTTCGAGATGGCGCTGGCGCCCACCTTCCGCACCGACTTCCGCGAGTCGCTGTACCGGCTGGTCGGCGCGCTCACCGGCGTGGGGATCACGGTGCTCACCACGATGGAGATCGTGCAGGACCAGACCCAGATGCGCTTCACGCCCAACGTGATCTCGTTCCTGGCGGACGACCTCGTCCTGCTTCGCTACTGCGAGGTCGACGGGAAGATGCAGAAGGTGGTGTCGGTGGCGAAGATGCGCGGGAGCCAGCACAGCAAGGAGTTCCAGACGTACGAGATCACCGGCCGGGGCTTCGAGGTCGGTGGGATTCTCAATGGATACCGGGGGAGCGTCAGCGGCGCGCCGTATCTCACCACGGGCCCGAGTGAAGGGGAGCGCCCGTAAGCCCCGGCTGATCGGAAGCCGCCCGCGGCGGCCGCGTTGCCGTCGCGGCGGGGCATCGTTCGTCGCCGGGGCCACGGCCGCCGCGAGGCGCTCCGTGGCGGGCGCGGCCCCTCAGTCGTCATGCGCCAGCAGCCGCATCACCTCCGCGGCCACGTGATTCGGATCGCCCGGTTTGGCGATGTAGGCGTCGCACCCCGCCGCCGCGGCGAGTGCCCGGTCGTCCTCCGTGGCGTGCGCGGTCAACGCGATGATCGGAATCGATGCCGTGGCGGGGTCGGCCTTCAGGATGCGAGTCGCCTCGTGGCCATCGATGATCGGGATCGAGATGTCCATCAGCACGAGGTCCGGCCGAAGCTCGCGGGCGAGCCGGACGCCCTGCTCTCCATCGGTCGCCTCCAGCACCTGAAAACCGAAGTATTCGAGGATCGTACGGTAGATCGTGCGGTTGTCGCGATTGTCCTCCACGAGCAGCAGCGTGGAGGGTGGTTTCGGTGAGCCCATGGCACCCTGGCGAGGTGGAACGGATGCGGGACGGAAGGGCCCGCGCCGCGTGAGAAACCCGGTTTCATCCCTGCAAGACCCGCCTTCATCCCTGCAAGGCCCGCCACGTTCCGCCAACGCGGCCGGGTGTCCGGCTCCGGGCATTCATGCCGGAGCCACGGAGCGCCGCCCGGATCGCGATGCATCGAGGCGTTCCGCCCTGTTGCGGCTCCCGCCGCGAGGGGCCTCTTCCACGACCGGGCAGGCATCGCCGCGTTTGCCGAAGGAACGCGCCAGCGGCTCCCCGTCTTCCCCCATCCCGGGTGACGCGGAGGCCCCGGCGCCAGCGGCCGGGGACGCAAGGGCACCGCCGCGCCATCGTCCATCCCGGGAGCGCTCAGGGGGCGGAGAGGGGATCCGGCAGCGCGGTTCGGGCGGGCGCCGGCGAAGCCGGGGGAGCCTGCGCCGAAGGATCGGCCGCGGACTGCTCTTCCACGCCGTTCAGTGCCTGCTTGAAGCCGCGGATCCCCTTGCCCATGCCGCTGGCCAGCTCGGGGAGCCGCTTGGCCCCGAACATCAGCAGCATGACGGCAAAGACCAGAATCAGCTCGAACGGACCCAGGCCCAGTCCCATGGAAAACTCCGTTGTGGCGGTTCAGTGTGCCCGGAACGGGGACGGCCCGTTCCCGGATCCGCTCGAAGCGGCGTCGTGGCCCCGGCCAGGGCGCGCGGGAGCACCCGGGCGCCGCGGCCGAGCCGGGCGGCTCAGGTCCCGAAGCCGCGCCGGAGCCCGGCGGCGCCGAAGCGCACCGCCTCCTTCGCCTTGTCCACCACCGCCCCCATCCCGAAGAACTCGTGCGTGACGCCGTTCCACACCCGGGCGTCGGTGCGCACGCCCGCCGCGCGCAGGGCCGCGGCGAGCTGCTGGCCGTCGGAGCGCAGCGGGTCGATCTGGGCGTTGATGATGGTGGTGGGCGGAAGCCCGCGCAGGTTGGCGCGCAGCAGCGAGATGCGCGGGTCGCGCAGGTCGGCGGGCGAGCGCGGGTAGTGCCGGAAGAACCACTGCATCCCGGCGCGGCTCAGCGGCTTCGCCATCGCGTTCTCCACGTACGAGGGTGACTCGGTGTCGCCGTCGGCGATGGGGTACACCGAGAGCACGTGCACCGGGAGGCGCACCCTGCGGTCGCGCGCCATCATCGCCACCTCCACCGCCAGCCCGCCGCCGGCGCTCTCGCCCGCGGTCGCCACCCGCCGCGGATCGCCGCCGATGGACGCGGCGTTGGCCAGCACCCACTGGTAGGCCGCGAACGCGTCGTCGTGCGCGGCCGGGAAGCGGTGCTCCGGCCCCTTGCGGTACTCCACGGATACCAGCACCGCGCCGGCCGCGTTGGCCAGCGCGCGCGCGGAGGCGTCGTAGGTGTCGATGGTGGCGATCACCCAGCCGCCGCCGTGGTAGTACACGATCACCGGGAACGGGCCGCGCCCCGCGGGGGTGTAGATCCGCGCGGGAATGGGCCCGCCCGGGCCGGGGATGGCGCGGTTCTGGATGCTGCCCACCGGCTCGGGCGCGGTGTTGCGGCCGGTCCGCTGCAGCAGCGCCATCACGGCGTCGGCGGGGCTGGGCTGGCGCCGGGCCTGCTCCGGCGTCAGCGTCTCCAGGGGCTTGGCCCCGAGCGCGGCGAGCTGGTCGAGCACCGCCTTCATCTGCGCGTCGGGCTGCGCCATCTGGAACGCGGCGGAGCCCGCCGCCGGCCCCGGTTCCGGGCTCGCCGCCGGGCGCATGGGCTGGCAGGCGCAGAGCAGCGCCAGGCCGGCGGCGTACGGCAGGGATGCGGGGCGGGGCGGTACGAACCTCATGGATTCTCCTCGGTCGCTTCAGGGACGCGGCCGGGTCGGTCCGGCCGCCGGATGGATGGCCCGCCGCGGGGTGGCAAGGCCGCGGGCGGTTCGCCGCATCCCTGCCGCCCGTGGCGGACGTGCGCCTCCCCGGCGCCGACCGGGTGTGGGGACGCCGCTCGCACATCTTTTCCGCCCGGAACGGTGCGGCGGCTGGGCAGAGGCACGGAGCCTCCGATCACGTCGCCCGGGGGGCGGAAATCGCTCCGGCGGGGCACGCAAAGGCAAGGCCAGGCAGTGGTTAAACCTTGTATCGGTGCGGGGTTGAGAGAAGCAACCGCTACAGGGCGCCCACCGCCGCCGGACGCGCCCAGGGGAGAAGCGTGGCGGGAGCGGATGAACAGTGGGGAGGCGGGGCGGCACTTCCGCTACCGGATCGCCGGGCTACATCTGTCGCGCAGCTGCAGCGGGGCGATCCGCTCCCGGGCATCCGGCCCTTCGCGACCCAGGCCGGAGCGGACCACCGGACGAGATCGTGGCGGCGCCCGGGCGGTGTGGCGGAGGGCATCCCGCGGGCTTGAACACGGAGGACACGGAGAACCACGGAGGGCACGGAGAACCGCGCCGTGGAAAGCCGGAGAACCGGAGAGCGCCGCGAGGCCTCCGGTTCCCTGATCCTGGTTCTCTGGTGCCCTGTTCTCTGGTGCTCCGGGTCGGATCAACGCCACCTTCCCCGTCGGGACAAGGCCGTAAACGCCGCTGACGACGCCGGCCAGCCCGCGGTCATCCCATCGCGGCATCCTCGCGAGAGGCCGCGCTCCCGGCGCTCGAGCATGCCGGGAGCGGGGGGCCGTGGGCGGTCTGCTTTTTGCCCCCGCCGGGGCAGTCAGGGCTGTTTTCGAGCAGCCCCGCGCACTCCCGCTCTGGTTCCCGATGTTGCTGACCCAGCTGAAATCCGCCACGGCCGGTTATCACGCCCGCGTGGAGGCCGCCATGCCGTCGCTCGGCGAGCTGGCCACGCCCGCCGGCTACGCGGCCGCCCTGCGCGCCCTGCACGGCTTTCACGCGGCGTGGGAGCCGGCCATCTGGCGCACGCCGGGAATGGCGGAGCTGGGAATGGACGGGGGCCGGCGCAAGCTGCCCCTGCTGGAGGCCGACCTCCACGCCCTGGGCGTCAGGCCGTGCGCGCCCGCCGCCCCGCCGGCCCGCATCGCCGGAACGGCCGAGGCGGTGGGCGCGCTGTACGTCCTGGAGGGCGCCGCGCTGGGCGGGCGGATCATTTACCGCCACGCCGCCGGGCCGCTGGGGGTGACGCCGGAGCGCGGCGCGGCCTACTACCACGGCTACGGCGACGCCACCGGCGCGCGGTGGAAGGCGTTCGGCCAGGCCGTCAACCGCTTCGCGGGCGGCACCCCCGCCGCGGCGCGGGTGGTGGCGGGCGCCACGGCGTGCTTTGCCGCCCTGGAGGCGTGGCTCCGCGTCCCCGGCGTGCTGGAGGGGCCGGTGCCCGCGTGAGGGGGGCCGGGCCCCTCCCGCTCAGCGCGGCCGCGAACGCCCCGGTCGCGTTCGTGGGTCCCGACGCGCCCATCGACCTCGCCAACTGCGACCGCGAGCCCATCCACGTTCCCGGCGCCGTGCAGCCGTACGCGGTGCTCCTGGCGCTCCGCGAGCCCGGGCTGGAGGTGGCGATGGCCAGCGAGTCGTCGCTGGCGCACCTGGGCGTTCCCGCGGCGGCGCTCATCGGCCGGCCGCTGGACGGGGTGCTGGGCGAAGCCGCCGCGGCGCGGGTGCGGGGGATGGCGGTGGCGATGCAGGACCGCGCCTTCGCCGGGCTGCGGGCCGTCACCCGGCCGGATGGCGCCGAAGGCCCGTTCGACGCGACGCTGCACCGCAGCGGCGGCCTGCTGCTGCTGGAGCTGGAGCCCGCCGCGGAGCACGGGCGGGTGGCGCCGGAGCGGTTCGGGGCGGTGATGCAGTCGGTGACGCGGCGCCTGGAAAGCGCGAACTCGCTGCACGAGCTGGCGATGGGCATGGCCGAGGAGATGCGCGCCGTCACCGGCTTCGACCGGGTGTGGGTGTACCGCTTCCATCCCGACTGGCACGGCGAGATCATCGGCGAGGCGCGGCGCGAGGGGATCGAGACGTGGCTGGGGATGCACTACCCCGCGTCCGACATCCCCGCCCAGGCGCGCGCCCTGTTCCTGCGCAGCTGGGTGCGGGCCATCCCCGACCTGGCCTTCGTCCCCTCGCCGCTGGTGCCGCGGAACAACCCGCTCACGGGCCAGCCGCTCGACCTGGGAAGCTCGGTGCTGCGCAGCGTGTCGCCCATCCACGTGCAGTACCTCACCAACATGGGGGTCACGGCCAGCCTGGTCATCTCCCTCATCCACCGCGGCCGGCTGTGGGGGCTGATCAGCGGCCATCACTACACCGGGCCCAAGCACGTGGCGGCCGACGTGCGGGCGCTGTGCGAGTTCCTGGCCCAGGCGCTCAGCCTGCAGGTGGGCACGGCCGACCGGCTGGACGAGCGGGAGTACGCGCTGGAGGCGCGCGCCGCGCAAAGCCGGCTGCTGGCGCGCCTGGCCACCGACGAGCCGCCGGAGCAGGCGCTGACCTCCGGCGCCACCACGCTCCTCGACGTGGCCGCCGCCGACGGCGCCGCCGTGGTGCGGCAGGGGCGCATCCTGCGCGTGGGCGTCACGCCCGGCGACGCGGAGCTGGAGGCGCTGCTGGAGTTCATCCGCTCGCGCGAGGAGGACGTGTACGCCACCACGCACCTGGCGGGTGACTTTCCGCCGGCGGCGGCGTACCCGCAGGTGGCCAGCGGGGTGATGGCGGTCCCGCTGTCGGGCGACCGGCGCGACGTGGTGCTCTGGTTCCGCCGCGAGCAGCAGCAGACCGTGCGCTGGGCGGGCGACCCGCGCAAGCCGGTGGTGATCGCCCCCGACGGGAGCGCCCGGCTGCACCCGCGGGGCAGCTTCGAGCTGTGGGAAGAGGAGCGGCGGGGCACCAGCGCGCCGTGGCGCGAGATCGAGCGCGAGGTGGCGCTGGATGTGCGCCGCGCCGTGCTGGACCTGCTGGTGCGCCGCGCCGAGGAGATCGCCCTGCTGAACCGTGACCTGGCGCTGGCCAACGCCCAGCTCGAGGAAACGGCGGTGGAGCTGGAAACGCAGGCCGAGGAGCTGATGCACCAGCGCGGCGAGCGCGACGAGCTGCTGGAGCGCGAGCGCGAGCTGCGCGGCGAGGCCGAGCGGGCCAACCGGGCCAAGGCCGATTTCCTGGCCGTGATGAGCCACGAGCTGCGCACGCCGCTGAACGCCATCGGGGGCTATGCCGAGATCATGTCGATCGGCGCGCGGGGGCCGGTGACGGAGAAGCAGCAGGCCGACCTGGAGCGCATCCAGGTCAACCAGCGGCACCTGCTGGGGCTGATCAACAGCATCCTCAACTTCACCCGCCTCGAGGCGGGGCAGGTGCCGGCCGCGCGGGAGCGGGTGGAGCTGACGCCCCTGCTGCAGGGGCTGGAGGCGTTGGTGGGGCCGCAGATGCGCGCCAAGCCGCTGGAGCTCACCATCGCGCCATGCGGGGCCCACGCGGTGCTGGCCGACCCGGAAAAGCTGCGCCAGATCCTGCTCAACCTGCTCACCAACGCGCTCAAGTTCACCCCCGCCGGCGGGCGCGTGCACGTGGGCTGCGAACGCGTGGACGGCGAGGTGCGCATCGGCGTGCGCGACAACGGCCGGGGGATCGCCGCGTCGGAGCTGGGATCGATCTTCGAGCCCTTCGTCCAGATAGACCGGCACATCACGCCGCACAACGACCAGGGCGTGGGGCTGGGCCTTGCCATCAGCCGCGAGCTGGCGCGGCTCATGGGCGGCAACCTGCGCGCGGAGAGCCGCGTGGGCGCCGGCTCCGTCTTCACCCTTTCCATTCCCGTCGCGGAGCCCGCACCCGGCCCGGCCTGATCGTCCGCATTGATCGGGACAGCGGCCGGCCGACGTTCGCCGCTTCGGCTCGGCGGGGAAGGTGACGTTGATCGGGACCCAGAGCACCAGGGAACCAGAGCACCAGAGGGCACGCGAGGCTTCGCGGCTGACCCTCCGCCTCTCCGGCTCTCCGCCTCCTCCGCCTCTCCGGCTCTCCGGGTCCGGCGTGCGGTTCTCCGTGGCCTTCGTGGTCCTCCGTGCCCTCCGTGTTCAAATCAGGATCTTCGTCGATCTGTTGCAACCTCGCCGACATGAGTTCTGGCGATTGCGCCAGCGCCGGGATCGCCAGCGAGTCGCTGCAGGCCCGGAATGCGCTGAGTATCGAAATTTTTCCCAGCACCCCTCTCCGGGCGTTCACCCGGACTTCGCGCCTGC
>DASSJS010000017.1:0-3545 GCA_035691085.1 Longimicrobium sp. | reverse complement strand
GGTGGCGCACGACCGTCACGAGCTGGACATCGCCTTCCCCGCGGGGCAGGGCGGTGCGGCGCCCGCGCTGGCCGCCTTCGCGCTGGCTCTTTCGCGCCACCTGGGCGACGACGAGGTGCTCGTCGCCGTGCGCGCGGCGGGCGTGCAGTGCAGCTCCCCATCGACCTCTCCGCCAACGTCTCGGCGCGCGCGCTCACGGAGCGCGTGGGTGACGCGCTCGCCGCCGCGCGCGCATCCGCGCAGGCTGGGACGAACGGCACCGTCGACGGGGAAAACGAGTCGGACGGCGGGGCGATCGTCTTCTCCCTGGCGGGGGGCGAGGACGAGGGCGGGGTGGCGGCGCACATGGAGCTGCGGATGGACGGGGCAGCGGCGGCGTCGGGGGCGCTGCGGTTCCACGCCGGCGCGGTGACGGCGGAGGCGGCGGAGCGGTTCCTGGCGCACCTCGTCGTCGTCCGCGCGGCGATGGCCGCGGCGCCGGAGCGCGGGATCCTGGAGCTGCCGCTGCTGACGGATCAGGAGGAAGCCGAGCGCGTCCGCTGGAACGCCACGGAGACGGAGCTGCCGCACGGCGTCTGCCTGCACCAGGCGTTCGAGCGCTGGGTGGATGACGCGCCCGGCGCGGCGGCGATCGTCCACGGGGATGAGGAGATCAGCTACGGCGAGCTGGAGGCGCGGGCCAACCGGCTGGCGCACCACCTCCGCCGCCGCGGCGTGGGACCCGAGAGCCGGGTGGGGATCTGCGTGGAGCGCGGGCCGCGCTTCGTCTCCGCCATACTGGGCGTGCTGAAGGCGGGCGGCGCCTACGTGCCGCTGGACGCCACCTATCCCCCCGAGCGGCTGGCGGGGATGGTGCGCACCGCCGGCATCCGCGTCCTCGTGACCGAGGAAGGGATCGGCGACGCGCTCTCGGAAGGGCTGGAGAGCGTTTTCCTCGACCGGGACAGCGGGGAGATCGAGGCGGAGAGCGGGGACCGGCCGGAGGGCGGGGCCGAGCCCGAGAACCTGGCATACGTCATCTTCACGTCCGGCTCGACCGGCGAGCCGAAGGGGATCGCCCTGCGGCACCGCGGGGTGATGAACAACCTGGCGGACCTGAACCAGGGGCACGCCGTAGGCCCGGCGGACCGCGTGCTCCTGCTGTCGTCGCTCTCGTTCGACATGAGCGTCTACGAGACGCTGGGGATCCTTTCCGCGGGCGGCGCCGTCGTCATCCCCCAGCCGCACCAGCTGCGCGACCCGGCGGCGTGGGCAGCGCTCTGCCGTGATCATCACGTCACGCTGTGGAACAGCGCGCCCGCGCTGCTGGGGCTGCTGAACGAGCACGCCGAGTCCCATCCGGAAGATGCGCCGGCGGGGCTGCGGCTGGCCTTCCTGGGCGGCGACTGGGTGCCGGTGCCGCTGGTGGACCGGGTGCGCGCCTGGGCGCCGGGGCTGCGCGACTTCATCGTGATGGGCGGCGCGACCGAGGCGTCGATCCACTCCATCATCTTCCCCGTCCACGAAGTCGACCCCGCCTGGCGCAGCATTCCGTACGGCGTGCCGATGGCCAACCAGCGCGCCTGGATCCTTGACCGGCACCTGCGCCCCGTCCCCGCCGGCGTGGCGGGCGAGCTCTTCCTGGGGGGGATCGGGCTGGCGCGCGGCTACACGGGGCGCCCCGGCTTCACGGCGGAACGCTTTCTCCCCAACCCCCACGGCGCGCCCGGCGAGCGGATCTACCGCACGGGCGACCGGGCGCGGTACGGCGACGGCGGGGTGATCGAGCTGCTGGGCCGCATCGACCACCAGGTGAAGATCCGCGGCATGCGCATCGAGCCGGGCGAGATCGAGGCGGCGCTGCGGCGGCACCCGGCGGTGGCCCGCGCCGTGGTCGCCGCGCGCGCGGACGGCGGCGACGCGCGGCTGGTGGCGTACCTGGTGTGCGCGGAGGGCCAGGCGGAGCCGGACCCGCGCGAGCTGCGCGAGATGCTGCGCGGCTCGCTGCCGGACTACATGGTCCCCGCCGTGTACGTGGTGCTGGACCGGCTGCCGCTGTCGCCCAACGGCAAGGTGGACCGCAAGCAGCTCCCCGCGCCCCCCGCCGGGGTGGAACGCGCGCCCTACGTGGCGCCCACCACCCCCGCCGAGGCCGCGCTGGCCGAGATCTGGGCCGAGGTGCTGGGCACCGACCGGGTAGGCGCCGACGACGACTTCTTCGCGCTGGGCGGCCAGTCGCTGCTGGCCACGCGCGTGGCCATGCGCGTGCGCGAGCGCCTGGGGGTGCAGCTGGCGCTGGGTGAGTTCTTCCGCGTGCCCACGCTGCGCGAGCTGGCCGCCACAGTGGAGGCCCAGGGCGGCGGCGGCCCGGCCGCCGCGCCGATCCCGCGCGTCCCCGGCGACGGGCCGTTCCCGCTCTCGTTCGCGCAGGAGAGCCTCTGGTTCCTCGACCGGCTGCAGCCGGAGAGCGCCTTCTACAACATCCCCAGCGCCGTGCGCCTGACCGGCGGCCTGGACGTGACGGCGCTGGACCGCGCGCGGGGCGAGTGCGTGAACCGCCACCCGGCGCTGCGCACCGTGTTCGAGGAGCGCGACGGCGTGCCGGTGCAGCGGATCACGCCATACGCCGGCTTCTCGCTCCCCGTCGAAGACCTCTCCCGCGGCGCGTCGGACGCGCGCGACCAGACGGTGCTGCGGCGCGCGGCGGAAGAGGCGGCGCGGCCGTTCGACCTGGCCACCGGGCCGCTCTTCCGCGCCAACCTGCTGCGGATCGACGACGACGAGCACGTGCTGCTGCTGTGCATGCACCACGTGGCGAGCGACGGGTGGAGCCTGGAGGTGCTCTTCCGCGAGCTCCCGGTGCTGTACCAGGCCTTCCGCGGCGGCCAGGCGCCCGCGCTCCCCGCGCCGCCGGTGCGTTATGCCGACTACGCCGTGTGGCAGCGCGAGCAGTTGCGCGGGCCGGCGTTCGACGCGCGGCTGGCGTGGTGGCGCGAGCGGCTGGCCGGCGCGCCCGAGCTGCTGGAGCTCCCCACCGACCGCCCGCGCCCCGCGGTGCAGAGCTATCGCGGCGCCCGCGAGCGCTTCGCGGTCTCCGCGGAACTCGCCGGCCGGCTCTCCGCCGCCGGCCGGGCGGAGGGCGCCACGCTGTACATGGTGCTGCTGGCCGCCTTTCAGGTGCTGCTGGCGAAATACGCCGCGAGCGACGACGTGGTGGTGGGGAGCCCCATCGCGGGGCGCACGCGGCCCGAGCTGGAGGGGGTGGTCGGCTTCTTCGCCAACACGCTGGCGCTGCGCGCCGACCTCTCCGGCAACCCGTCCTTTTCCGAGGTGCTGCGGCGGGTGCGGGAGGGAACGCTGGGCGCCTTCGAGCAGCAGGAGGTGCCGTTCGAGAAGCTGGTGGAGGAGCTGAGCCCCGCCCGCACCCTGGACCGCAACCCGCTGGTGCAGGTGGCGTTCGCGCTGCAGGGCGTGGATCGCTCCGCCGTCTCCCTCCCCGGCCTTCTCTCCCGCGGCGTGGAGCTGGAGACCGGCACCACCAAGTTCGACCTCTTCCTGGAGCTGAC